>UQZI01000034.1 GCA_900545555.1 uncultured Collinsella sp. | reverse complement strand
TTGCCATTTTTATCTGGATCATGGGCAAGACCAAATTCGGCCGGTTCCTGTATGCCATCGGCTCCAATGCCGAGTCCAGGGAGCGTCTCGCCGAGATCGAGATCCCCGAGGAGCTGCGCGACAATCTGGCGCTGTTCCTGCGCCTGGAGCGTCGTGTGCTTAGCGAGTATGATCCTGAGATCGCGGACCTGTTCGACAAGATCCTGTCGGCCGAGATTGTGGCCAATGCCGGCAATCCCGGTACCCGCGCTGCCGACGAGGCCGTCGACGAGCAGGGCGTGCCCACCGCCGACGAGCCCACCGCCGTGGCATTCCGTGAGGTCGTCGATCTGATCGACAGCTTGCCGCTCGATAAGCAGCAGGTCATCGTTCGCGCCTTTACGAGCTTCTTCCACCTGGCAAACCTGTCGGAGGAGAACTACCGTGTGGCGCAGCTGCGCGAGCGCGAGGCCGGCGCATCGACCGATACCGAGGTCGATCCCGCCAACGAGCTCACCGTCGCCTATCACCAGTTGGTAAACGAGATGGGTGCCGAGGGCGCCAACGAGCTGCTCGGCAAGCTCGAGTTCCATCCCGTCTTTACCGCGCATCCCACCGAGGCCCGTCGTAAGGCCGTCGAGGGCAAGATTCGCCGTATCTCCAACCTGCTGGAGGAGCGTCCGCGTCTGGGCGGCTCCGACCTGGTGGAGAACGAGCGCCATATGCTGCAGGAGATCGACGCCCTGGTGCGTACGAGCCCCATCGCGCTCAAGAAGCCCACGCCGGTCGAGGAAGCCGATACCATCATCGACATTTTCGATAACACGCTGTTCGACGTCATCCCCGTCATCTATCGTCGCTTTGACGACTGGGTGCTGGGCGACAAGGCCGGTACCGTGCCGCCGCTGTGCCCGGCGTTCTTCCATCCCGGCAGCTGGATCGGTTCCGACCGCGACGGTAACCCCAACGTCACCGCCAAGGTGAGCCGTGAGGTCGCCGCCAAGTACTTCACTCACATGGTGCTCAAGCTCGAGGACAAGTGCCGCCGCATCGGTCGCAACCTCACGCTCGAGGCCACCTACAGCAAGCCGTCTGCCGAGCTCATCAACCTGTGGAACCATCAGGTCGAGATGAGCACCCAGTACACCGCACGCGCTGAGCTGATCTCCGAGCACGAGCCGCATCGCGCCGTCATGCTCGTCATGGCCGACCGTCTGAACGCCACCGTGCGTCGCATCACCGACACCATGTACCACAGCGCAGACGAGTTCTTGGATGACCTGCGTGTCGTTCAGCGCTCCCTGGCCGCCTGCGGTGCCGTCCGTGCTGCCTACGGCCCGGTCCAGACCATCATCTGGCAGGTCGAGTCCTTCGGCTTCCATATGGTCGAGATGGAGTTCCGTCAGCACTCCGTGGTGCACGCCCGCGCCCTCAAGGATATCCACGAGAACGGTATCCATGGCGACCTGCAGCCCATGACGCGCGAGGTCATCGATACCTTCCGCGCTATCGGCTCCATCCAAAAGCGCTACGGCAAGAAGATGGCGCACCGCTACATCATCTCGTTCACCAAGAGTGCCCAGCATGTGGCCGACGTCTTCGAGCTTGCTCACCTGTCTTTCGCACACGAGGAGGATGTCCCCGAGCTCGACGTGATCCCGCTGTTTGAGCAGCTCGAGGACCTCGAGGGCTGCGTCGACGTGCTCGACCAGATGCTTACGCTGCCCGTGGTGCAAAAGCGCCTTGCCCAGACCAACCGCCGCATGGAGGTCATGCTGGGCTATTCCGACTCCTCCAAGGATGCCGGTCCTACCACGGCCATGCTCGCGCTGCACTCCGCGCAGGAGCGCATTGCCAAGTGGGCCGAGAAGAACGATATCGACCTGGTGCTCATGCACGGTCGCGGCGGTGCCGTGGGCCGTGGCGGCGGTCCGGCCAACAAGGCCGTGCTGGCGCAGCCCAAGGGTTCGGTCAACTGCTTCTTTAAGCTCACCGAGCAGGGCGAGGTCATCTTTGCCCGTTACGGCAACCGTACGCTGGCTCAGCGCCATGTTGAGTCCGTTGCCGCCGCAACGCTTTTGCAGTCGGCTCCGAGCGTCGAGAAGACCAACACCGAGACCACGCAGAAGTTCTGGGATATGGCCGAGAAGCTCAACGCAGTAAGCCATGAGCGCTATCTGGACCTGCTGAACACTGAGGACTTTACACCGTGGTTCTCGACCGTGACGCCGCTGACCGAGGTCGGTCTGCTGCCGATTGGCTCGCGCCCGGCCAAGCGCGGTCTGGGTGCCAAGTCGCTCGACGACCTGCGTACCATTCCGTGGATCTTCAGCTGGAGCCAGGCGCGCATTAACCTGGCCGCTTGGTACGGCCTGGGCACCGCCTGCGAGCAGTTTGGCGACCTTGACCAGCTCAAGGCTGCCTACCAGGAGTGGCCGTTCTTCCGCACCTTTATCGACAACATCGAGATGTCGATCGCCAAGACCGACCAGCGCATCGCCAAGATGTACCTGCACCTGGGCGATCGCCAGGATTTGTCCGAGAAGGTCTTCACCGAGATGCAGCTCACGCGTAAGTGGGTTCTCGCCATCGTCGGTGACGAATGGCCGCTGCAGCGCCGCCGTGTGCTCGGCTGCGCCGTCCGTGTGCGTAATCCCTACGTCGACGCCCTGTCTATCGCCCAGGTCCGCGCCCTTCGCGAGGTGCGTATGAACCAGGACGAGATGGCCGAGGAGAAGAAGGCCGAGTACATGAGCCTGATTCTTTCGACTGTGACCGGCGTCTCGGCAGGATTGCAAAACACGGGGTAATCGATAGCCCTGTAGTCGTCCGGGCCCGCCATCAGCTTACTTTTAGGCACGTCCTCGGACATGCAAGAAGCCCTCGCTGCGCACTTCGTGCGGCGAGGGCTTCTTGCGTCCTGCGGAGTGTGCCTAAAAGTAAGCTGATGGCGGGCCCTACGATGTCCGGTCTTCGGTGGATTACTGGCTGGGGGAATAATGGCGCGCTTTGCGCGTTTTGGATGGGGTTTGTCCCGGCGGCGCGTTTGGCGCTTCGCGCCTCGCGTCTTATCGATCGGGATTGAGATGCATGTGGCGCTTCTTGACTTACGACTGTAGCGGCCGCGGTCCCGTTTGGGATCGCGGTTGTTTTGTTGTGGGTCAAATATGAACGTTGTGTTAATGAGTCGGTGGACGGTGGTGTTTTTCGGTGAGCGGCGTATCCTTCCAACGGTTTATCTAGTGTGTCAGTTGAAAGGAAGAGGGCGCTCATCATTGTTTGAATGTGAACTGCCGTTTGACCACAAGACGTTGCATCTGGAGCTCGAGGATAAGAACTTCGCGGGTGTGATGGAAGGTCATCAAAACGAGTTTAAGACCACGAAATCGCAGGAAGAGCTGGTGGAGGAGTCGCTTGCCAACCCTTACGGCTCGCCTTCGCTCGAGGAGCTTTGTGCTGGCAAGAAGGATATTGTCATCATTAGCTCCGACCACACGCGTCCCGTTCCCTCGCGTGTGACGATGCCTATTCTGCTGCATCACATCCATTCCGCTGCGCCTGAGGCTCGCGTGCGTATTTTGGTTGCTACGGGTATGCACCGTCCGTCGACGCACGAGGAGCTCGTCAACAAGTACGGCGAGGAGATCGTTGCCAACGAAGAAATCGTTATGCACGTCGCGACTGACGACAGCATGATGAAAAAGATCGGCACCCTGCCTTCTGGTGGCGAGTGCATCATCAACAAGATTGCGGCCGATTGCGATCTGCTGCTTGCCGAGGGCTTTATTGAGCCGCACTTCTTTGCCGGTTTCTCTGGTAGCCGCAAGTCCGTCCTGCCTGGCATCGCCAGCTACAAGACCATCATGTACAACCACAACGGTCAGTTTGTGAACGATTCCCACTCGCGTGCCGGCAACCTGTGCCACAACCACGTGAGCGAGGACATGTTTGCCGCCGCCGAGATGGCTCACCTTGCCTTTGTGCTCAACGTGGTGCTCAACGGCAAGCACGAGGTCATTGGCTCCTTTGCCGGCGACATCCACAAGGCGCACGAGGCTGGCTGCGAGTTCGTGAAGAGCCTTGCCGGCGTTGAGCCCGTCGAGTGCGAGATCGCCATTACCACTAACGGCGGCTACCCCCTCGATCAGAACATCTATCAGGCTGTGAAGGGCATGTGCGCTGCCGAGGCCACGCTTCCCGAGGGCGGCGTGATCATCGACGTCGCCGGTTGTGCCGACGGTCACGGCGGCGAGGGCTTCTATCACAACATCGCCGACAACGATCCGGCAGAGTTTGAGCGCGCCTGTATCGATCGTCCTAAGGACGAGACCCTGCCCGATCAGTGGACGAGCCAGATCTTTGCCCGCATCCTGGCGCATCACCCCGTGATCATGGTCACCGACCTGTGCGATCACCAGATGCTCAAGGATATGCACATGACGCCGGTCAACACTATCGAGGAAGCGCTCAAGCTCGCCTTTGAGATGAAGGGTGCCGATGCCAAGGTCGCCGTCATCCCCGATGGCCTGGGTGTTGTTGTCGCACAGCACTAGTGCGCGGCTTAAACGAATCGTTTATAACCGACAAGAAAGATAAGGTTTTATGCTTACCAAACTCCTCTGCGAATTCGGCGCAACGGCCCTCATGATCGTCTTTGGCGTGGGTGTTCACTGCGATACCGTGCTCAAGGGCACCAAGTATCAGGGCTCCGGCCATATGTTTGCCATCACCACCTGGTCCTTTGGCATCTCGGTCTGCCTGTTTGTCTTTGGTGGCGCTGTGTGCATGAACCCCGCCATGGTGCTTGCCCAGTGCATCGTCGGCCTGGTGCCGTGGGGCAACTGCATCCCCTTCATGCTTGCCGATATGCTCGGCGGCTTTGTGGGTGCCGTGATCGCTTGGTTTATGTATGCCGATGAGTTCAAGGCTTCTGAGGGTGTCGTCGACCCCATTGCCCAGCGCAACATCTTCTCGACCAACCCCACCACCGAGGGTACGAACTATGCCCGCAACTTCTTCTGCGAGGCTATCTGCACCTTCGTGTTCATCAGCGCCATCCTTGCTGCCGCTAGCCGCGCCGGCGAGAACGTTCTGATGCTCGCAATCTGCGTCGGCCTGATCGTTTGGGCTGTTGGCATGGGCATGGGCGGCATCACCGGCTTCGCCATGAACCAGGCTCGTGACCTTGGTCCTCGCATGGCCTATCAGGTGCTGCCGATCAAGAACAAGGCCGACAACAACTGGAAGTATGGTCTGCTTGTTCCTGGCATCGCGCCGTTTGTCGGTGCTATTGTGGCCGCGCTGTTTGTGCATGGTTTCTTGGGCATGTTCTAGTCCAAGGCTACATAGTTGTCCGCTGGCCGCATGGGGTAACTTCCCAGCGCGTCCTCGGACATGAAAGAACCCCCGCTGCGCACTTCGTGCGGCGGGGGTTCTTTCGTCCTGCGGAATGCGCTGGGAAGTTACCCCATGCGGCCAGCTGCGGGATCTTAGTCGCGTTGGAACAAGCAACCCAACATATATATCTGAAGATGGATGGGAGGGGCGCTTTGTTTTTGGGTGCCCTTACAAGAAAACGTGACTTGGGGAAGGGATGGGCGCTTTGCTGGGATGGCGCTTTGGGATGGGGGGCTTACTTAGCTGAAGAGGGGCTGTATGGCTGATAGGTAGTCTTTGGCTACTTCGGCCCTATCTGCTTGGAAGTTGTGCCAGGCCCACCATTGGACCATTCCTACGAAGCTTGAGGCTATGTGGTGTAGTAGGAAGCTTCGGTCCATGGTGGCGGCGGGGCCGTTTGGGTCGGTGGGGACGGTTTCGGCTGCTCGTGACATGATGGTCTTGCGTAAGCAGTCGGCGAAGACGCGTGAGCCGGCGCCGGCTACGAGGGCTCGTACGCCCTGGCGGCGTTCCCAGAGGTTGTTGAGGATATGCTCGACTTGTACGAGCGGGTCATCGAGCGGTGTGCCATCGTCGTCGAGGGCGTGGGTGCAGATGTCGCTCACGAGTTCGGACAGTAGGTCATCTTTGCTCTTGAAGAGGCCATAGAACGTGGCCCGACCCACATGGGCGCGAGCGATGATGTCGCCGACGGTGATTTTGCCGTAGTCCTCTTCGCGCAGCAGTTCGGAGAACGCCGCGACGATGGCGGCGCGGCTTTTTGCCTTGCGGGCATCCATGGCTATGCGTCCGTGTGAACGAGCAGGCAGCGGAGCGTACCGGAGCAACCCTCGTAGGGGCGCTTACCGGCGCCGTAGCCGACGGCCTCGATGCGGTAGCGGGCCGGCAGGTGCTCGGACGTGCGCAGTGCGGCGACGATGGCGGCGCCCGTGGGCGTCACGAGCTCACCGGCGACCGGCGCGGGCGTGAGGGCGATATTGCCCGCTTGGCACAGGTTGACGACAGCGGGGACAGGAATGGGCATAAGGCCGTGGGCACAGCGGATGGTGCCGTGACCCTCGGAGAGCGACTCGACCACGATGTCCTCAATACCTAGGTCATCGAGGCAGATGGCGACAGAGCAGACGTCGACGATGGAGTCGATGGCGCCCACCTCGTGGAACATGACGGTCTCGGTCGTTTTGCCGTGGGCCTTGGCCTCGGCGGCGGCGAGCGCGGTAAAGATGGCGAGCGCGCGACGCTTGGCGCCATCGCTTAGCTGCGAGTCATCGATGATGGCGGTGACATCCGCCAAAGAACGGTGGTGATGGTGGTGGGCGTGATGGTGACCCTCGTGGCCATGACCGTGGGCCTCATGGTCATGCTCGTGGCAGTGCTCGTGTTCGTGCTCGCCATGATCATGATGGTAGTGCTCATGCTCATGTGTGTGCTCGGTGCCCGCTTCGTTGCCGTAGAGCCAGGCCATGTCGTGGTCGTGGTTCTCGAGCTCCTCAGCCAGCTGAACATCAAAGTCGCAGGCGTCGATGCCATGCTTGTTTACGCGTGTAACGGCAATCTCAAAGCCGCCGACCGGCAGCGTGGCGAGCTGGTCGCGCAGATGCTCCTCGCTGGCGCCCAGGTCGAGCAGGGCCGCGACGGTCATGTCGCCGCTGATGCCCGAGGTGCCGTCGATGATAAGCGTGTGCTGATGGTTGGACATGAAATGCTCCTTAGCGGGCGCAGGACGTGCCGGCGCTCAGATGATTGATAAGACTTGCCTGATAGGCGGCGCCAAAGCCGTTGTCGATATTGACGACCGAAACGCCGCTGGCGCAGGAGTTGAGCATGGCGAGCAGTGCGGCCATGCCGCCAAAGTTCGCGCCATAGCCCACGCTGGTGGGGACGGCGATGACCGGACAGCTCACAAGGCCTCCGATGACGCTCGCCAGGGCGCCTTCCATGCCGGCGATGGCGATGACCACCTGCGCCTGGGCAAGTTCCTCAGCATGCGCGAGCAGACGGTGCAGGCCGGCGACACCCACGTCGTAGAGGCGATCGACCTCGTTGCCGTAGAACTCGGCCGTCAACGCGGCTTCCTCGGCAACGGGCAGGTCGCTCGTGCCGGCGCAGGCGACGACGATGCGTCCGTTGCCGTTGGGGGAGGGCTTGCCACCCACGAGGGCGAGCTGGGCGTCCGGGACATATCTCAGGTCGATGCCGTTGCCGAGGAGCTCCGAGGTGCGGGCTGCCTTTTCGTCATCCAGGCGCGTGACCAGGATGCGCTCCTGGCCGGCATCGAGTAATGCTTTGATAATGGCGGCAATTTGCTCGGCGGTTTTACCGGCGCCGTAGACAACTTCGCCGGCTCCCTGGCGCACCCCGCGCGAAAGGTCGAGCTGCGCAAAGCCCAAATCGGCGGTCGGAGCCGTCTGGATGCGCGTAAGGGCGTCGGCGGGGGTGACTGATCCGCCGGCAACATCGCTCAGCAGCTGCTCTAGATCTCGCTTATCCATATATGTTCCCTTCGACGGCGCAAAGTTTAGCACTCAAAGGGTATGTTTCCGAACACTAAGACAGAATTGTTCGGAAACTATAGGACAGACTGATTCAATTGCTAGACGGATTGGCTAGTCGCGCAGGATGATGTCCATGGCGAGCATCAGATTGCGCTCGTCGATGGCAAACGGGGCGGCCTCGCGCGTCTTGGGCTTGGCACAAAACGCGATGCCCGTGCCCGCGGCCTGAATCATGGGGATGTCGTTGGCACCGTCGCCAATCGCGACGGTGTGGGCCATATCGACGCCGCACTCAACTGCCCAGTCCAGCAGCTGGATGAGCTTGGACTCCTTGGTCACAATGTCGGCAGCCAACTTGCCGGTGAGCTTGCCGTCCACGACCTCCAGACGATTGGCCAGGCAGAAGTCGATACCCGCGGCAGCCACGATCTTGTCAGCGACCTCGTGGAAACCGCCGCTCACCACGCCGACCTTCCAGCCCTTGCTGTGCGCCGAGCGCACAAGCTCCAACGCGCCGGGGGTAAATGTCACGCGCTCAAAGGTGCGCTCGAACACGCTCTCGTCCAGGCCGGCGAGCAGCCCCACGCGCTCCTCGAGCGCCTGCTTAAAGTCGAGCTCGCCGCGCATGGCGCGTTCGGTGATCTGTGCCACCTGCTCGCCCACGCCGGCCTCTTCGCCCAACAGGTCGATGACCTCCTGGTTGATGAGCGTGGAGTCGATATCCATAACGATGAGGCGTGCAGTCATGGCGGGCCTTTCCGAGTGCTGTTTTATTGGGGCATATTGTCGCACGTGACGAGCGCGGGCGGGTGCCGCGGCGCGTCAATTGTTTCGTCTCCGTCAAGTCTTTGGGCAGGAGCCACTTTTTCGCGGCACATCGACGCGAGTGCGATAAGATAGAACACCATGTCTGGCTGCGCGGTTTACGCAGGCTGGGCAAATCTGTACGACGCCGCCCGGAACGACACGGGGCGGCACAGATCCATAAAGGAGGATCACTGGTATGAGCCAGACCCGTCCCATCGATGAGCATTCCATGCACACCCGTACCTGCGGCGAGCTTCGCTTCGAGAACGTGGGCGAAGAGGTCACCCTCACCGGTTGGGTGAGCCGTCGCCGCGACCACGGCGGCCTTATCTTCTGCGACCTTCGCGACCGCGAGGGCATCACGCAGCTCACCTTCGACCCCGAGCACTCCGACGGCGATGCCTTTAAGATCGCCGAGACCATGCGTCCCGAGTGGCCCATCAAGATTCACGGCGTCGTGCGCGCCCGTGGCGAGGAGACCACCAACACCAAGCTCGCGACCGGCGAGATCGAGGTCCTGACCGACCACGCCGAGGTGCTCAACACGTCCGTCACCCCGCCGTTCCAGATTGAGGACGGCATCGAGACCAGCGAGGACACCCGCCTGCGCTATCGCTATCTGGACCTTCGTCGTCCCGAGATGATGGCCAACCTCAAGCTGCGCTCCGACTTTACCTTTGCCATTCGCGAGGCGCTGCACAACCGTGAGTTCATGGAGGTCGAGACGCCCTCCCTGTTCAAGTCTACGCCCGAGGGCGCCCGCGACTTCATCGTCCCCAGCCGCATCCAGCCGGGCAACTTCTATGCCCTGCCGCAGTCCCCGCAGCTCCTGAAGCAGCTGCTTATGGTCGGTGGCGTCGAGCGCTACTACCAGGTTGCCAAGTGCTTCCGCGACGAGGACTTGCGTGCCGACCGTCAGCCCGAGTTCACCCAGGTCGATATTGAGATGTCCTTCGTGGACCAGAATGACGTCATGAGCGCGCTCGAAGAGGTCCTGGCCGATGCCTTCGGCCGCATGGGTGTCGAGATGCCCACGCCGCTGCGTCGCATGAACTACTGGGAGGCCATGGACACCTATGGCTCCGACAAGCCCGATACCCGCTATGGCATGCACTTGGTCGACCTGACCGACATCTTCGCCAACTCCAAGTTCAAGGTCTTTGCGACTGCCGCAAACGAGGAGGGCTCTGTCGTCAAGGCTATCAACGCCAAGGGCGCCGGTGCCTGGGCACGTGCCAAGATCGATAAGCTCGCCGGCGTGGCCTCCACGTTTGGCGCCAAGGGCTTGGCCTGGATCGCCTTCCGCGAGGACGGCTCCATCAACAGCCCCATCGTCAAGTTCTTCTCGGACGAGGAGATGGCCGCTCTGCGCGAGCGCATGGACGTCGAGCCCGGCGACCTTGTGATGTTCGCCGCCGGCCCGCGCCTGCTTTCCGACGAGATCCTGGGCGGCATGCGTTCCCACATGGCCAACGCGCTTGAGATCAAGCGCGAGGGCCACGACTTCCTGTGGGTCGTCAACTTCCCGCTGTTCCACTGGGATGAGGACCGCAAGGCCTACGCTGCCGAGCACCAGCCCTTCACCCTGCCGACCGAGACCGACATCGCCAAGATCGAGGCCGACCCGCTGGCAGCCGGTTCGTGCACCTACGACTTTGTCATGGACGGCTTTGAGGCCGGCGGCGGCGGTATGCGTATCCACAACGCCGAGATGCAGATGTCCATGCTCAAGCTCCTGGGCTTTACTGAGGAGCGTGCCGAGTCTCAGTTTGGCTTCCTCATGGAGGCCCTCAAGTTTGGTGCGCCCCCGATGGGCGGTTTTGCTCTGGGCCTGGACCGCGTGTGCATGCTGCTCACCGGTTCCGACTCCATCCGCGACGTCATGGCGTTCCCCAAGACGGCCAGCGGCTCCGACCTCATGTCGGGCGCCCCGAGTGCCGTTAGCGGCGCCCAGCTCAAGGACGTCAGCCTGCGCCTGATGTAGGCAAGCGGCTACATATTGCCCGTAACGAGGGAAGGACACGTGCCTTCCCTCGTTTTTTGTGGGACGGGGGTGCGCCGGTAACGTACAATAACTACCACGTGGCTGGGTTTGCCGGCCGAATGTGCGACGTCGTGGGAGGGGACATGGTCGAGTTTACGAAGACGATTAAAGATCCGTTGGGACTGCACGCCCGCCCGGTCGCGCTGCTCTACGATATCATTGCCAAGCATCGTAGCGACGTGTCGGTCAGCATCGGCGACCGCCATACCGACGGCCGTGACGTGATGGGCCTCATGGCACTCTACGGCGAATGTGGCGAGGACATCGTCTTTCGCGTTTCGGGCGTAGACGAGGCCTCGTGCGTCACGTCGATCAGAAACCTATCGCTCTAAGCGCAACAATGTGACAAAGGGACAGTCCCTTTGTCACATCTGTTTCATATGGGAAACTTTTTCGAAAACTGAATAGGAACCCTTTCCAAAAAGTTAACCACGTGTTAGTTTACTAAAGCGAACATAGACGTGGTTAACTTTTGCTGCGTCGATGTTGAGGACGAACTGACGTTAGGAGCTCACTCATGTCTTGCGGACCGCAGATGCCGGCTATGCCGCTTTCGATGGTAAAAGCGGGCGAAACCGTGCGCGTGTCTCGCGTAAAGGGCAATGAGGATATGAAGCACCATCTCAAGGACCTCGGCTTTGTCGAGGGCAACGAGATCCACGTGGTGAGCTCGAGTGGCGCCAATATCATCGTCACGGTGCTGGGTGCACGCTTTGGTATCGATTCCAAGGTTGCCATGCACATCATGACCGTCGGTTAGTTCGCAGCATTTCGCAAAAAGCTGAAAGGGGGACAAGTACATGAAGACGTTGGGTGACGTCAAGGTGGGCGAGAGCTCTACCATCGTCAAGCTTCACGGTGAGGGTGCACTGCGCCGTCACCTTATGGACCTGGGGCTCATCAAGGGCACGTCGTTTAAGGTCGTAAAGGTCGCACCGCTCGGAGATCCGGTCGAGATCAACGTGCGCGGCTACGAGCTTTCCATCCGCAAGGAGGAGGCTGCCGTCGTCGAGGTCCAGTAAGGGCCAGCGGCGAGTATTTCTGCAGATAAAGTTAGGTTTTTCTAACTTAATGCAGCAACTTTGAAGCACATTATCCAGCTCGCGCGGAGAAAGCAGCGCGGGCACACAAGGAAGAAGGATTGAATGGCGGATTCTCAGATCCATGTCGCGCTGGCGGGTAACCCCAACTGCGGCAAGACCACGCTTTTCAACCTGATCACCGGCGCCAACGGCTACGTTGGCAACTGGCCCGGCGTCACGGTTGAGAAAAAGGAAGCCAAGCTCCTAAGCGACAAGAACGTTACCATCACGGACCTCCCTGGCATCTACTCGCTTTCCCCCTATAGCCCCGAGGAGCAGTGCTCGCGCGATTACCTCATGAGCGGCGAGCCCGATGTCGTCGTCCAGGTGGTCGATGCCACCAACCTCGAGCGCAACCTGTATCTGGCCCTTCAGGTTATCGAGACCGGCCTGCCCGTGGTCGTTGCCCTCAACATGGCCGACTTGGTCGAGAAGAACGGCGACAAGATTGACACGGACAAGCTTTCCAAGAAGCTCGGCTGCCCGGTCATGATGATCTCGGCCCTTAAGAACAAGGGCATCAAAGAGCTGTTCGAGCAGGTCAAGAAGTCTGCCGCTTCTAAGGGCCAGGTGCCGGAGCACAAGTTCGATTCCTCTATCGAGGACGTTCTGGACCACATCGAGAACAACCTGCCGGCGAGCGTTCCCGCCAACAAGCGTCGCTACTACGCTGTCAAGCTGTTCGAGCGCGACGCGGACGCCTGCAAGCTCATCAACCTCACTAAGGAGAAGGCCGCTCGCGTCGAGCAGCTGGTCGCCCAGTGCGAGCAGGATTGCGACGACGACGCCGAGTCCATCATTACCGGCGAGCGCTACGGCGTGATTGCCCACATCATCGACGAGTGCCTCACCAAGGCTCCTGCCAAGATGAGCACTTCCGAGAAGATCGACCGTGTGGTTACCAACCGCATCCTGGGCCTGCCGATCTTTGTGGTCATCATGTTCTGCGTGTACTACATCGCCGTTTCCACCCTGGGCGGCACGGTGACCGACTTCACCAACGACCAGCTCTTCGGTACCGACGGTTGGTACGTGCTCGGTCAGGGCCGCGACGCTTACGACGCGGCCGTCGAGGCTGCGGGCGACAACGCCGACTCGGTCGACCCGGCGCAGTACGGCCCCTATGTCCCGGGTATTACCACCGTGGTGCACGACGCCCTCGTGGCGGGCGGTACCGAGGACGGTGGCCTGGTTGATTCGCTGGTCTGCGACGGTATCGTCGGCGGCTTAGGCGCCATCTTCGGCTTCGTTCCGCAGATGTTCCTGCTCTTTGTGATGCTGTCCTTCCTGGAGGACTGCGGCTACATGGCCCGCGTCGCCTTTATCATGGACCGCGTGTTCCGCCGCTTTGGCCTGTCCGGTAAGTCCTTTATCCCCATGCTCGTGTCCTCGGGCTGCGGCGTCCCCGGCGTCATGGCCACCAAGACCATCGAGAACGAGAAGGACCGCCGCATGACGGTCATGACCACCACGTTCATTCCCTGTGGCGCTAAGCTGCCGATCATTGCCCTGCTCATGGGCTCCATCATCGGCGATTCTTCCACCACCGCCGCATGGATCAGCCCGCTGTTCTACTTCTTGGGCGTCTTTGCCGTCATCGCCTCGGGCCTCATGCTCAAGAAGACCAAGCTCTTCGCCGGTCGCCCGACGCCGTTCGTTATGGAGCTTCCTGCCTACCACTTCCCGGCGATCCGCTCTTGGGCGCTGCACGTGTGGGAGCGCTGCTGGGCCTTTATCAAGAAGGCCGGCACGGTCATCTTCGCGTCCACCGTTGTGGTGTGGTTCCTGTCCAACTTTGGTAGCTACAACGGCACGTTTGGCTTCCTGCCTGCGATGGACGGCATCCCCGAGGAGTTTATGGACTACTCCGTGCTCGCCATGCTGGGCAACCTGGTCGCTTGGATCTTCGCCCCGCTCGGCTTTAGCACCTGGCAGGCCACCGCGCTGACTGTCTCTGGACTTGTCGCCAAGGAGAACGTCGTCGCCACCGCCGGCTCGCTGCTGTCCGTTGCCGACGCCGCCGAGACCGACCCGAGCCTGTGGACCGCGTTCGCCGGCATGTTCCCGACTATGGGCGCTTGCGTTGCCTTTGGCGCCTTTAACCTGCTGTGCGCCCCGTGCTTTGCCGCCATGGGCACTATCCGCAACCAGATGGACTCCGGCAAGTGGACCGCGATTGCCATCGGCTACGAGTGCGCCTTTGCCTGGGTGATCGGCCTGTTCATCAACCAGTTCTACAACCTGCTTGTCCTTGGCCAGTTTGGTATTTGGACGGTTGTAGCCATCGTTCTGCTGGTTGCGATGCTCTTCCAGATCTTCCGTCCCATGCCCAAGCACGCTTGGACCGACGAGGACGAGACCAACACCGCTTCCGCTGCAGTTTCCGCTTAAGTCCGAATAAGGATCAGCCCCTTTCCACGAGCCCGGGTGTCCCAGCGACATTCGGGCTTTTTGGTGAGGGAGATGTGGCGTTTCCGCAGATAAAACCGACCAAAATATACCTGTCCCTTTTTGGCAGGTGGAGAATGGGGTAAAGTAAGTGATGGTTAACTAGAGGAGGCTTGCTATGGCACCTATCGATATTGTTGTACTGGCTATTATCGGTATTGCGTTTGTCGCCGTGTGCGTGCGCATTTATCGCAAGGGCACCTGCGCCGACTGCGCTCAAGGTGGCGTTTGCACAGGACATTGTTCCAACAAAAAGACCTGCGCCGCACTTAAGGGCGTGGACAAAATTGCCGAAGACTTGGGCCGCGGTATCAAGTAAGGTCCGTCATCCAAGCGCCCCGCGAGCATCCGTTCGCGGGGCGCTTTGCACATTTGGGGGCGAGCGTGGCGAGTTGAAGGGTGATTTTGGGGTATCGTTACCTGTACTGTTAATTGGCAACTTATCTATAACGGAGTAACCCCATGAGCGCTCGCGTAACCATGAAGGACATAGCCGCCGAGCTTGGCGTTTCCATCAATACCGTGCATAAGGCCCTGACGGGCAAGGCCGGCGTGAGCGAATCCGTGCGTGCCAAGGTGAATGCCAAGGCCGAGGCCATGGGCTACCACCGCAACACAAGTGCCTCGAGCCTGCGCCGCAAGGATATCAACTTGGTGTTTTGCCTGCCCCGCGCATCGCGCGAGGGGGCGTACTTTTTCCGTTACCTTTGGGAAGGCTGCAACCGCTTTGAGCAGGAGGTCATCGATCAGGGCATTACGGTTGAGCGCGTTGAATTTGGCGTGGGTGGCTACGCCGATGCGCTCGAGCAGATTGATGAGCGTCTGCAGGTGGGCGAGAAGATTGATGGCCTGCTTGCCTATGTTCCGGGCGATGACCGCGCAACCGAGCTCTTGAGGCAGATTGCCGAGGCGGGCGTGACAATCGAGCTCGTAGACGGCGACCGCCCGCACCTCGATCGCCTGGGTGCCAGTCTGGCGGACTATTCCGCGGCGGGCAGTCTTATGGCGGAGCAGGCGGCAAATCTGGTCCACGCTTCTGGGGTTGACGCCCGCGTGCTCCTGTTGGCGGGCGACCCCTATACCGATTCACACTACCTGACCGCCCGCGCCTTTCATAATTACCTGCGCGAACACGATATTCCATGGCAGGTTGAGGACCTTGCCGGCGCCCATGCGCAAGTCAAACAGCTCGAGCGCGAGCTTGAGCAGCGCCTGAGTGCGCCGGATGCTCCCGAGCTCATCTGTAGCGTTTTTGCCGTTGGTTCCGAGGTGGTCGCCGACGCGCTTGTTTCAAGCGGCAAGGCCGGCAAGGTCATGGTAATCGGCAACGACCTGTTCCCCGAGAGCGCCTTGGCCTTGCGCCGTGGCATCTTTACCAATATTGTCTATAAGGACCCGGTGAGCCTGGCCTACCGTGGCGCCAAGACCTTGGGCGAGTATCTGCTGTGGGGTAAAACTCCGGCGGAGCCCGTGCAGAAGGGTGCTGTGGAGATGGTGTTTGCCAGCAACGTCGACCGCTACTGCGAGCTTGCGGGAATTTAGCCGTTTAGTCAGGTACCCCCTCTTGCGACGTGCATTTTTTGGAGTATTCAGCAATGGCGTGTCCCGAAAGAGGTTAGGACGACTGTTTTAAGTGCCCCCGATGGCGTAATTCGCCATCGGGGGCATTTATTCATGCCGATTGGGCGCAATATGAGCATCAGATAGGGCTTCGAAGACGGTGCGCGGTGCGCTCCGATGCTGAATACTCCCAAAAATGCACGGCGGAACATGACCCACCTGGCCAAAGCGCTCAAGTTCGGTATTCGGGGACGCCTGCCAATTCGCAATACATACAAGTCACGGCTCCAGTAACCGTTGAACGGGCAAAATCGACCGTTCACCCCATGGTGGTTAGGTGAACGTTCACCTTTTAAGTCGCAATGAATTAGTATAGTGAACGTTCACCTAGAGGATAACGAGCGCATCGTGCGCCCGCTCCGCCAACAAAGGGGTTGTTTGATGAAAAACTTCATGGACGATCAGGATTTCCTGCTGAGCACCAAAACCGGTGAGGAGCTGTTCCACAACTTTGCCGAGGGCATGCCCATCGTTGACTACCACTGCCACATTTCTCCCAAGGAGATCTGGGACGACAAGCGTTTTGAGAACATCACCGAGGTTTGGCTGGGCGGTGACCACTACAAGTGGCGCCTGATGCGTGCCAACGGCGTCGACGAGCGCTTCATTACCGGCGATGCCCCTGCTCGCGAGAAGTTCCAGAAGTGGGCCGAGACCCTGGGCCGTTGCGTGGGCAACCCCGTCTTTGAGTGGAGCCACCTGGAGCTTAAGCGTTACTTTGGCTACGAGGGCGTCCTGAACGGCAAAACCGCTCAGGAGGTCTGGGACCTTGCCAACGCCAAGCTCGCTGAGGCCAGCTTTACTTGCCGCAACCTCATCAAGCAGTCCAACGTCCGCATGATCTGCACTACCGACGACCCCGCCGACAGCTTTGAGTGGCACAAGAAGATTGCCGCCGACGACAGTTTTGACGTTCAGGTCGTTCCCGCCATGCGCCCCGATGCCGCCCTGCGCATCGAGCGTGGCCAGGAGTTCGCCGACTACTGCAAGCATCTCTCCAAGGTTGCCGGC
Organism: uncultured Collinsella sp.; assembly: GCA_900545555.1. GTDB lineage: Bacteria > Actinomycetota > Coriobacteriia > Coriobacteriales > Coriobacteriaceae > Collinsella. The sequence goes on along the minus strand of UQZI01000034.1, from coordinate 2,416 downwards.
GTTGAGATCAGCGACTTCGAGGGCATGAAGGCCGCCATCTCCAAGCGCTACGACGTTGCCCACGAGCTGGGCTGCCGCGCTTCCGACCACGCGCTCGACTACGTTATGTACGTTCCGGCTACCGCCGACGAAATCGAGACTATCTTTGCCAAGGGCCTTGCCGCCGAGCCGCTTACCGAGGACGAGGTCCTCAAGTACAAGACGGCCTTCATGCAGTTTGTCGCTGGCGAGTATGTCCGCCTTGGCTGGGCCATGCAGCTGCACTTTGGCTGCAAGCGTGACAACAACCGCGCTATGTTCGCCAAGCTCGGCCCCGACACCGGCTACGACTGCATCTCCAACTACACGCCGTCCGACCAGCTGGCCGATTTCCTCAACTCCATCCAGGAGTCCACGGGTCTGCCCAAGACCATCCTGTACAGCCTGAACCCCATCGACAACACCATGATCGATACCGTGATGGGCTGCTTCCAGGAGGCTCCGACCGCCGGCAAGATCCAGAACGGCTCTGCCTGGTGGTTCAACGACAACGAGATCGGTATGCGCGAGCAGCTCACGGCTCTGGCTAACGAGGGCGTGCTGGGCAACTTTGTGGGCATGCTTACCGATTCCCGCTCCTTCCTGTCCTACCCGCGTCATGAGTACTTCCGTCGCGTGCTGTGCGGCGTGATCGGCGAGTGGGTCGAGCAGGGCAAGTATCCGGCCGACATGGAGCTGCTGGGAGCCATCGTGCGCGACATTAGCTACAACAACGCGGTCCGCTACTTTGGCTTTGACCTGAATACCGTCGAGGCCTAAACCCGCATCGAATCACACCGAACTCGGGAGCGCCGTTGCCACACGCGGCGCCCCCGTTTTGCCTGCACGCTAACAGCAATCTAAGGAGAGACATCGATGGAGAACATCAGCTACGAGACGCTCGAGAAGATCGGCTACAAGGGCTACCTGCTGCCCAAGGACGCGCCCGAGAAGGTTCTGCAGTTTGGCGAGGGCAATTTCCTGCGCGCCTTCGTCGACCGCTTCTTTGACATGGGCAACGAGGCAACCGGCTGGAACGGCAAGGTTGTCATGGTCCAGCCCATCAGCGGTGCCTTTGGCTTTGCCGACGGCATTAACGCTCAGGATGACCTGTACACCGTGCTGGTGCGCGGCAAGGAGAGCGGCAACACGGTCGACGAGTCTCGTGTGATCAGCGCCTGCAGCCGCTGCCTCAATCCGTATCGCGAGGACGACTACCGCGCCATGATGGAGGTCGCCGTCTCCGACGATTTGGAGATTATCGTCTCCAACACCACCGAGGCCGGTATCGCCTACGATCCGTCCTGCAAGGCCGACGACATGCCGCCCGCGAGCTTCCCCGCCAAGCTTGCCCAGGTGCTCCACACCCGCTGGGCCGCCGGCAAGCCGGGCGTCATCGTGCTCGCCTGTGAGCTCATCGATCACAACGGCGAGGAGCTGCTGCGCATCATGAACCAGTACGTGAGCGACTGGGGCTGGGAGGACGAGTTTGCGCAGTGGATGGCCAACGACTGCACCGTCTGCACCACGCTCGTCGACACTATCGTCCCCGGCCGTATCCGCGACCCCAAGGAGGCCGCTGCCGTGGCCGAGCGCCTGGGCTACGAGGATCCCTTCCTGGCCGTGCGCGAGCCCTTCCAGATGTGGGGTATCCAGGGCGATGAGTCGCTCAAGGAGCGTCTGCCCTTCGTGAAGGCCGGCCTGCCGGGCGTCTTTGTGACCCCCGATGTCACCCCGTACAAGAAGCGCAAGGTCCGCATCCTCAACGGCGCCCACACTGCCTTTGTTCCGGGTTCCTGGGTTGCCGGCTTTGACATCGTGCGCGATTGCATGCATGACGAGACCGTTCGCGGCTTCATGAACACCATGCTCTACGACGAGGTCATCCCGACGCTTGCCGCCGATCTTGATGTCGAGGACTGCAAGGCCTTTGCCGCCGCCGTCGAGAACCGCTTCGACAACCCGTTTATCGACCACGCGCTGCTCTCCATTTGCCTCAACTCAACCGCCAAATGGCGTGCTCGCGACCTGCCCACGCTCAAGGACTATGTTGCCGAGACCGGCAACCTGCCCAAGTGCCTGGCGACGAGCCTCGCTACGCTCATTGCCTTCTATACGCAGGAGCTCGTTGCTCGCGAGGGCGATGGCCTGCACCTGCGCCGCGCCGACGGCACCGAGTACACCGCTCAGGACGATGCCTTCGTGCTCGATTTCTACGCCGCCCACGCCGGTGCAGACGATGCCGAGCTGGTGCACGACGTGCTCAGCAACGAGCAGATGTGGGGCGAGGACCTTACGCAGATCGCCGGCCTTGAGGAGTTTGTCGTCAACGCGCTTGCCGTTCCCTCTCGTCGGGCATTCTTGGCGGCTGGTACAAAGTCACTGTCCCCAGAAATTA
>UQZI01000033.1 GCA_900545555.1 uncultured Collinsella sp. | reverse complement strand
GCACGGAGAGCATTTCCCAGTTGACAAAACTATAGGAACACCCCCCGTTATCATTTCGACGACCGTGAGCGCCACGATCTTCAAGTCGGCGGCCACGCCACGCTTCGCGATATACTCCAAATCGCGGCGGACCATGCCGTCAAAGTCGGTGTCGTTGCGGTCCGTAACCTGCCACCAGCCGGTGATGCCCGGCTTCACCGCCAGACGCTGAAGGTCGTACTCCGTGTATTCGGCCACCTCATTCGGCAGCGGCGGGCGCGGGCCCACGACGGACATCTGGCCCAGGAATACGTTGAGGAACTGCGGGAACTCGTCGATGGAGTGCTTGCGGATGAACTTCCCGATCCTGGTGACGCGCGGATCCTCCCTCATCTTGAACATGGCGCCGGCGATCTCGTTCTGCCCCTTGAGCTCGGCGAGGCGCTCGTCGGCGTCCCTGTACATGGAGCGGAACTTCCACATGCGGAAGGTGGTCAGGCTGCCATCGGGGCGGGTCTGACCCACTCGGATCTGGCTGTAGAACGGGTTGCCCTCGCTCTCCAGGCGGATGGCCACGGCCAGTACCAGGCTGGGTACGGCGATGACGGCCAGCACGCAGCCGCTGAACACGATGTCGAACGCGCGCTTGACGGCGTGATAGGCCAGGCGCGAGTTGTCCCAGTCCATGATGGATTGCATGGCCCTGTAGCGGACTACGCCCTCACGCTGGTCCATGGCCTGAGCAATCAGCGCCGCACCCGCTGGCGAATCCGTTGCATATTCTGTTTTATCCGACACGTTCTCTTCCAACACTTCGACCCCGGGTCGGGGATCCTCCCTGTTCTGTGTAGCGGCCGCCAGCAGCTAGGCAATCGCTTTTTTTAGATTGCGCATGACGCGCTGCTCGCTTGAAAGCACGGCAAGGCCAACGCGGGTGGTTACGCGTCGGCCACACAGATCGAGCTCCAAATAAGCAGTGCTCTTGCGTCTGTTAATGGTTTTGATGAGGCCTTCGTGGCCCAGCAGCGGACCTGCCGTTACTACGACCTGATCGCCGTCTTTTAGGGCCTCGCTCATGGGCACTACGCGGTCTCCCCTATGCGTAAAGCCGCCAATAAGCTGAACCTCTTCTTTTGCCAGCGGCACAAACTGACCGTCCTGGGATAACACCCGGGCAAAGTCGTCCATGCGCAGCAGATACTGTTGCACGGTGCGGGGATCTGCCGTATCGCAGATAAGGTAACCGGGAAAGAGTGGCTTGGTCGTATTGACCCATTCGCCGTGTATCTTAATCTCGGTTTGATATTGGGGATAAAAGAGCTCTTGCATGGCACTCGCCGGCACCATACGCTCAATGCGCTCACGCATTACGTCTTCGCGACCGTTAATGACCTGGATCACATACCACACGAGCACCACCCCCTTGCTGTCTTACGTGTGGCTCACGGGGTTTGGGTATGGCTTCGCCAGGGCGCTTGTGCGCAAAGGCGCTCCATATTCAAACCCTGAGCCCAGTTAGACAAGCACGTGGCTCTGCCCCACCGTGAACGGTATGTATAAAAGCAGCGCTGAGATCACAAGCACGTATCGCAAGAATGCCTGCAACCTCAGCTGACTGCGTGCGAGCCGGTCAAGTAATTTCAAAACTGGACCGCACGCAAACAGCTGATGGACTGCTACGTATTCGCATGCAATCTAATAATTATTTGTATTTGAGATATAACTCATTACAAATAAATAAACGTCGCATGACATCTTTATTGGAGCTCATGGTGTTTCTGGCACCGCCGTTACGGCCGGATGCTGATCGACCCTGCGCTTTGCGACTGGCTGGAGCCGCGAGCACAGTTGAACTCATGTAACATTAGGTATCCTAGCACAAGCTGTTAGCGAAACTGATTTGGCTTGTGGTGGACAACATATCGTTCATTTGGCGTGCTTAAGGGGGTTGTTTTTGGATGTTGTTCACGTTGGCGCAGGTTATTGGGGTGCGAGCGGTGGTTAGGGATGCTCCTGAAGCCCGAATTGACAAGCTAGCTGCACTGGTAATTGCGTTTGTCTAACAAACTATGTACAGACATGGGAAATAAATTGTGCAACTTTTTGTTGGTGTGGGTGGGGTTTGTGGCGCACGGTGTTTTGGCATGAAAAAAGGCCTTCGGGATTCCAAAGGCCTTTGCATTCACTATGGTGGAGACGAGGGGGATCGAACCCCTGACCTCTTGACTGCCAGTCAAGCGCTCTCCCAGCTGAGCTACGCCCCCGTGACGTGGAGATACTATAGGGGAAGTTGACGCGGCGTGCAAGGACTTTTTTGAGTCAAATTCTAAATGCCTATTGATATAGGTAAGCGATGGCGGTTCCGGTGTGGACTTGAATCTTGGTTGTTGACCTGACTATGTTGCTGATGCCTGTGTCGGCCAACAGGCCCAGGGGGCTGTGGTCTAACTCCCATTCTAGGCCGTGTTCGCTTACTACCGCCCCAGGCGCTATGGCGATGATGGAGAAGGTGCTGCCCTCGTGGCCTTCGATAGTCCACGAATCACCTGCGCGAAGGATGCGGGCGACTACCTTGTCCTCGGCGATCCAGACGGGGGCATCATCGTAGCCCGCGAGCAGGCCCAGTACGGAAAGCGCCATGTCGGGACGGCCACCCGTGGCGCAGGTCGCGACCACTTCGGCACCCGGCCAGCGACGCCGGACGGAATCGAGCGCCAACGCCAGATCGGTATAGTCCTTGTAGGGGTCGTGGCGCTCAACCTCAAAGGCTTCGACAGCATCGACCAGCGCACGACCCGCGTCGCTCACCGTGTCTGTATCCCCCACATAAACGTCGCAGCCCAGACCGGCGCCCAGCAGCGCGTCGAGCCCGCGGTCCACGGCGACAACGTGGTCGCACTCCCCTGCTAACCTGCGCAATAGATCCGCGCTCGTTACCACGGGCGAGCCGCAGACCACTAATACCTTGCAAGCCACAGCACTCGCCTATCCCTCAAACGAAAGCACGCGGGCCAGATCCAGCTCCTCGTAGCTGTCGATAAAGATATCGCAGCTGGCGCGTACGTCGTCGCGCTTCATGCGGCCGTGCGGGTCATAGATGCCCACACGCTTAAAGCCGGCGGCGCCGGAGCTCTTAAGGCCAAAGACCGCATCCTCAAATACCCATGCGCGCTCAAACTGATGCCCATGGTGCTCCTCCAGACGGCGCAGCGCCAGCTCGTATACGTCGGGGAACTGTTTGGAACGTCCCGCCTCGCCCGTGGTGGTCACAAACTCCATGTAGGCATCGAGCCCGGCGCCCGCAAGCGCGGACTGCACCAGCTCGGCCGGCGTGGACGTAGCCACGCACATGGCAATGCCCGCCGCCTTCGCCTGCTCCAAAAATGCCAGGAGCCCCTCGCGCGGCGGCACCTTGGAGTAGCCATCGATCAGAATGTCGCTCAGCTCGCGATACAGCTCCTCGCCATTCGCTCCAATGCCCCAGGTGTCGTGGTAGGCCTGGCACTCGTCCTCGAGCGACAAATGCTCAAACTGGGCAAAATCGTCGACCGTCACGTCAACTCCGTGGCGGTGCAATAACTCGGGCTGGGCATAGGCCCAAACGGGGGTGCTATTAACCAGTGTGCCGTCGCAATCGAAAATAAAAGCAACCTTGGGAGCGGCGGTATGGGACATAAATGAACCTTTCGATGTCAAATGGTAAACAACCTGCTAAAAACGTTTTACCAAACGTCAAACTAACAATCTTGAAACCCTAATTGGTAAAACTGTCAAGAGTTTTACCATCGCAATTCTGCCAGTGGTCTAAACATGGCGCTCGCCGATTAAACGCCGCCGCAAATCCACTTTTCTCCATAAAAGTAACGGACAGGTGTTATCGTATTTCGTGCCGAAAGTTCCACCGAGCACGCGAGGTGGAACGAATCATAGAACTATCGCCGTCCCTTCGATTCGTGCAGCCTTGGACCTTTCGCATCTAGTCACCAAGGCAACACGCTGCCGCGTCATGATGGGATCAAACGTGAGCGATACAAAGCTAAAGCCAACGGCCAAAAAGCCCGCTACCCGTAAAGCCGCCCCGCACGCACCGGAGCTCACCAAGGACGATGTCTATCTGTTTGGCATTGGTATGTGGGAGCGCAGCTGGGAAAAGATGGGCGCGCACCCCGACACGCAGAACCGTACGCGCGGCTGGCGCTTTTGCGTTTGGGCGCCCGACGTAAAGAGTGTCCACGTCATTGGCGAATTTAACGACTGGAATGAAGAAGCCAACCCGCTGGTGCCCGTGCATACGAGCGCTGTCTGGGAAGGCTTTATTCCTGGCGCCGAGCAGGGCCAGCTCTATAAATACCTCATCGAGACCAACGAGGGCGAAAAGCTCTACAAGGCCGATCCGTACGCCTTTAAGGCCGAGTGCCCTCCGGGAACGGCGAGCGTGCTTTGGACCCTCGATGGCTACCAGTGGAACGACGCCGTATGGCTCAAGCGGCGTGCCGGCCATAACCACATGTCTCAGCCCCTTAACATCTACGAGGTACATATTGGCTCGTGGAAACGCCACGGCGACGCGCCGCAGGGCGAACCCGACGAGTACGGCAACTACCCCGGCCCCATGGATCCCTTCCCCGCGCAGCGTGGCGAGTTCTATACCTACGACGACCTGTCGGTGGAGCTCGTGGACTACGTCCGTGACATGGGCTACACGCATATCGAGGTCATGCCGCTTATGGAGCATCCCTTCGATGGCTCCTGGGGCTATCAGACGACCGGTTACTATGCCGCCACGTCGCGCTACGGCAACCCGCAGCAGCTCATGCACTTTATCGATGCATGCCACGAGGCCGGAATTGGCGTGATCATGGACTGGGTGCCCGGCGGTTTTTGCGCCGACTCCCACGGCCTTGCCACCTTTAACGGCCATATGCTGTTTGAGCACGAGATTCACCCCAATTGGGGCACGCACAAGTTTGACTTCGCCCGTGGCGAGGTCCGCTCCTTCCTGGTTTCCAACGTGCTGTACTGGCTCGAGAACTTCCACGTGGACGGCATTCGCATGGACGGCGTGTCCAGCATGCTGTACCTCAATTTTGGCATCGACGATCCCGGCCAAAAGAAGTTCAACAAGTACGGTACCGAGGAGGACCTGGACGCCAGCGCGTTTATCCGTCAGGTCAACTGTGCCGTTGAGGCACACTACCCCGACGTGATGATGATGGCCGAGGAGTCCACCGCGTGGCCGCTCGTGACCTATCCGCCGCAGGACGGCGGCCTGGGCTTCCACTACAAGTGGGACATGGGCTGGATGAACGACACCCTGCACTACATGCAGACCGATTTTCCGTGGCGCCCCGGCAACCACGGCCTGCTCACGTTCTCCATCATGTACGCCTTTACCGAAAACTTCATTTGCCCGCTGAGCCACGACGAGGTCGTGCACGGTAAGTGCTCGCTCATCGGTCGCATGCCGGGCGACTGGTGGCGTCAGTTTGCCGGCCTGCGCACGCTCGCCTTCTACCAGATGACGCACCCCGGTGCCAAGCTCAACTTTATGGGCAACGAGATCGGCCAGTTTATTGAGTGGCGCTACTACGAGTCCATCCAGTGGTTCCTGACCGAGGAGTACGAGACCCACCGTCATCATCAGGCGTTTATCAAGGCGCTCAACCACCTGTACACCGCCGAGCGCGCCCTGTACGAGCGCGGCTACACCGACGACGGCTTTACCTGGATCGACGCGGACAACTCCAAGCAGTCCATCGTGAGCTTTGTGCGTCAGGGCGAGGACGTCGATGACGACCTGGTGATCCTGATCAACTTTGACCCGGCGAGCTACGAGAGCTTCCGCGTGGGCGTGCCGCGCGAGGGCGACTGGGAGGTCATCTTCGATTCTGACCGTCCCGAGTTTGGTGGCAGCGGATACGCCGGTGAGGAACCCTACACCTGCTCGAGCGAGCCCTATCCTTGGAACGGGCAGATGGACTCCATCGAGATTAAGGTGCCCGGCCTAGCAGGCGTGGTGCTTAAGCGCCGCGGTCCCAGCAGCTATAAGCCGCCCGTGGTCGAGGAGCCCAAGGCTGCGCCCAAAAAGCGCACGTCCTCGGTAAAGCCCAAGCCCGCGGCTACCAAGAAGGCTCCGGCTAAGGCGAAGGCTAAGGCAACCAAGCCCGCTACGGCCAAGAAGACAACCGCCAAAAAGGCTGCCCCCAAGGCCAAGACAGGCACTGTTAAGGCGTCTGGCAAGGATGCGTAACAAAGTCGTTACCACTGCAGTTACCCACCCCACAGGGGCGTAGGATACAAGTCATAACCGTTCCGGGAGAAACATCCCCGGGGGAAAGGAACGTATGAATAAGATCTTCGACAACAAGCAGGAGTTTACCGAGCTCTATCGCGATGCCGTCATGAGCATCAGCGGCAAGAGCGTCGAGGCCGCCAGCGACCTCGATCGCTTTAACGCCCTGGCCAAGCTCGTGGCCGAGAAGGCGCGCACCGTCGCCACCAAGAGTGACGCCCGCGCCACCGCCGAGGGCAAAAAGCGCGTGTACTACTTCTCGATCGAGTTTTTGATCGGCCGCCTGCTCGACAACTACCTGCTCAACTTTGGCGTGCGCGACATGGTCGCCGAGGCGCTCGACGACATGGGCTTCGACCTGTCCGTCATCGAGAACCAGGAGCCCGATCCGGCGCTGGGCAACGGTGGCCTGGGCCGTCTGGCCGCATGCTTCCTGGATTCCATGGCAGCCGAGGGCATCGCCGGCTACGGCAACGGCATGCGCTACCGCTACGGCCTGTTTAAGCAGGAGATCGTCAACGGCAGCCAGGTCGAGGCTACCGACGAGTGGCTCACCCACGGCTATCCCTGGGAGGTTCGTCGTCAGGACAAGGCCGTGACCATCAAGTTTGGTGGCCATGTTGAAGGCTTTGAGGAGGACGGCCGCACGTTCTACCGCACGGTGGACACGCAGGACATCCTGGCCGTGCCCTACGACATCCCTGTGGTGGGCTATGCCGGCGAGACCGTCAACAAGCTGCGCGTCTGGGCCGCCGAGCCGGTCGAGGAGCACTTTGACCTTGAGGCCTTCAACCGCGGCGACTACGCCCTGGCCGATGCCGAGCGCGCCGAGGCCGAGGCCATCAGCGCCATTCTCTACCCCAACGACGCCGGCGAGCACGGCCGTCTGCTGCGCTTGAAGCAGGAGTACCTCTTTGTTTCGGCCGGCATCTACAGCCTGCTCGACACCTTTGAGAAGGAGCACGGAGAGAACTGGGAGCTGCTGCCGCAGTTTGTGGCCATCCACACCAACGACACGCACCCCGCCATGTGCGGCCCCGAGCTCATGCGTATCCTCATCGACGAGAAGAAGCTCGAGTGGGATGACGCGTGGAACATCGTGACGCAGGTCGTGAGCTACACCAACCACACCATTCTGCCCGAGGCTCTGGAGAAGTGGCCCATCGGCACGTTCTCCAAGCTCCTCCCCCGCGTGTACCAGATCATCGACGAGATCAGCCGTCGTTGGCACGAGTCGTTCGACACCACGCAGGAGGGCTGGCAGGAGCGTCTGCGCCAGACCGCCATTCTGTGGGACGGCGAGATCCGCATGGCCAACCTGTCCGTGATCTGCAGCCACAGCGTCAACGGCGTCGCCAAGATCCACTCCGACATCATCAAGAACATCGTGCTCAAGGACTTCTATGCCCTGACGCCCGAGAAGTTCAACAACAAGACCAACGGTATCTCGCACCGTCGCTTCTTTGCCGAGGCCAACCCCACCTATGCCAAACTCGTAACCGAGGCCATTGGCGATGGCTGGCTCAAGGACGCCTTTGAGCTGGAGAAGCTCAAGGAGTTCCAGAACGACACCGAGTTCCTGAAGGCCGTGGGCGCCTCCAAGCGCGCCAACAAGGAGCGTCTGGCCGCCTACGTTAAGGCCGAGACCGGTCTGATTATTGACCCCAACACCGTCTTTGATGTTCAGGTTAAGCGCTTCCATGCCTACAAGCGCCAGCTCATGAACATCATGAAGGTGATGGACATCTACAACCGCCGCATCGCCGATCCCAACTTCCACGTGACGCCGACGACCTTCATCTTTAGCGGCAAGGCTGCCTCGAGCTACACCTTCGCCAAGGAGACTATCCGCCTCATTAACTCCGTGGCCGACGTCATCAACAACGACGCCCGTGTGAACGAGGTCATGAAGGTCTGCTTTATCCCCAACTTCCGCGTGAGCAACGCCCAGCTCATCTACCCTGCCGCCGAGATCTCGGAGCAGATCTCCACGGCCGGTAAGGAGGCCTCGGGCACGTCCAACATGAAGCTCATGATGAACGGTGCCATTACGCTGGGCACCCTCGACGGCGCCAACATCGAGATCGCCGACCTGGCCGGCCGCGAGAACGAGGCCATCTTTGGCCTAACCGCCCCCGAGGTCGAGCAGCTCTGGGCATCCAACAGCTACTTTGCGTGGGATACCCTCAACGGCGACCGCGAGCGTCTGGGCCGCGTGATGGACGAGCTCAAGGACAACACCTTTGCGGGTCTTTCGGGCAACTTCGAGAGCATCTACAACGAGCTCATGAACAACAACGACCCCGACCTGGTCATGGCCGACTTCCGCAGCTACGTGGATGCATGGGAAAAGCTCACGGGCAGCTACGGCGACCAGGAGACTTGGAACCGCAAGGCCCTGCTCAACACCGCCTCCTCCGGCTGGTTCTCGAGCGACCGCACCATTCGCGAGTACCGCGACGAGATCTGGCACGCTTAAAGGCCGCGAGCTCCCTTTGCCAGCACGGCATTACTCGACGGGCGCGACTGTGCGCTGCGCCCGCCGCTAATGGGTTTAGGAACATCGATGACAGAAGGAGAAATCGATGAGTAAGAAAGAATGCATCGCGATGCTCCTCGCAGGAGGACAGGGCAGCCGATTGGGGGCACTCACCCAAAAGATCGCTAAGCCGGCGGTTAGCTTTGGTGGCAAGTTCCGCATTATCGACTTTTCGCTCTCCAACTGCTCCAACTCGGGCATCGACACGGTGGGCGTTCTGACGCAGTATCGCCCCTACCTGCTGCATGCCTACGTGGGCTCTGGCGAGGCGTGGGATCTTGACAGCCGCGACGGCGGCGTGTCGATCCTGCCGCCGTACGAGACGCAGACCGGCGGCGCCTGGTATGCGGGCACGGCCGACGCCATTACGCAGAACCTGGACTACATCAAGGCCAACGACCCCAAGTACGTCCTGATTCTTTCGGGCGATCACCTGTATCGCATGGACTACCGCAAGATGCTCAAGACGCACATTGAGAACAACGCCGATCTCACGGTGAGCGTTATGCCCGTGCCGTGGGAGGAGGCCAGCCGCTTTGGCATCCTGACCACCGACCCCGAGGACGGCCGCATCACCAAGTTCACCGAGAAGCCCGAGAAGCCCGATTCGAACCTCGCGTCCATGGGCATCTACATCTTCTCGGCCGACGTGCTGATCGAGGCGCTCGAGGAGGACGCTCTGGACCAGCGCTCGAGCCACGACTTTGGCAAGGACATTATCCCCAAGCTGCTCGGCGAGAACAAGCGCCTGTATAGCTACGAGTTCCACGGCTTTTGGAAGGACGTCGGCACCATCGCCAGCTTCCACGAGACCTCGATGGACCTGTTGGGCAACAACCCCGAGTTCGATCTGTTTGACAAGAACTTCCCCATCATGTCCAACATCACCACGCGTCCACCGCACTACATTGGCCCGGACGGCCGCCTGGACGACTGCCTGGTCTCCAACGGCTGCAAGATCTACGGCACCGCTCGCCACTCGATCCTTTCGACCGATGTCATCATCGAGGAGCGCGCCGTGGTCGAGGACTCCGTGCTGCTGCCGGGTGCGCACGTTAAGAGCGGCGCGCACATCTGCCGCGCTATTTTGGGCGAGAACTCCACGGTCGAAGAGGGCGTGAAGCTCGGCTCTGTCGATACCACCAAGGATACGGCCGTCGTTGGAAATGACGTCGTTATCGGGAAGGGGGAATGATCCGATGATCAATCGCAAGGCCATCGGTTATATCACCGCTAATTACTCTTCGACCTACGGCAGCGTGCTGCTCAAGGACCGCCCCATCGCGTCCGTTCCGTTTTTGGGCCGCTACCGCCTGATCGACTTTCCGCTGTCCAACATGATGAATGCCGGCATTAAGACCGTCGGCGTCGTCATGCCGGGCAACTACCGCTCGCTGATCGACCACGTTGGCTCGGGCAAGGACTGGGGCCTGGACCGTAAGAAGGGCGGCCTGTTCATGGTGCCCGGCAACGCGTATGGCACCACCAAGGGCGGCATGCGCTTCCTGCTGCGCGACATCATCTCCAACAAGACGCTGTTCCAGCGCTCGGAGAAGCCCTATGTTGTGATGATGGGCACCAACATCATCTTTAACATGGACCTCAACACCATCATCGACGCGCACGAGAACTCCGGTGCCCAGATGACCGTTGTGTACTGCAAGGCCACGCGCAACGTCGATGACGAGACCAAACTCGAGATTAACGAGAACGGCCGCCTGACGGGCGTGAGCGCAGGCGTCGCGTACGGCGACAACGCGTCTATGGACTGCTGCATCGTCAACCGCGAGACGCTGCTCGAGATCATCGACCACTACCAGGCCGCCGACTATCTGGACCTGCTCGAGGCACTCCAGGGCGACTTTGGCAACATCGATGTGTGCAGCTACGAGTACAAGGGCGAGGTCGTGGGCGTATTTAGTGAGAAGTCGCTGTATCGCCGCAGCATGGACCTGCTCGACCAGACCGTGGCCGACCAGCTCTTCGATCCCGAGCGCCCGATCCTGACCAAGGCTCACGACGTGCCGCCTTCGCGCTATGCGACCGGCAGCCATGCGTGCAACTCGATCATCTCGGCCGGCTGCATCATCAAGGGCACCGTGCGCAATTCGATTCTGTCGCGCGGCGTCGTGGTCGAGGAAGGCGCTTCGGTGACCAACTCGATTATCAACCAGAGCTGCATCATCAAGAGCGGCGCCCGCGTCGAGAACGCCATCCTGGACAAGAACAACGTGGTTCCCACCAACACCGAGCTTCGCGGCACGCCCGAGAATATTCTGGTGCTGGGCAAGGCTCCGTTAACTTCTGACACTACCATCGTACGTTAACGTTGGCACCGCAACATCGCTCGTAACATGTAGAATAGCCGCCCGGTTCGCGCCAGGCGGCTATTCTCGAATTGCAACATGGGAGACAATATGGCAGATTCCAGCAAAAAGATGCAGATTGTGTTTGCCTCGGCCGAGTGCGCACCGTTTGTAAAGACCGGTGGCCTGGGCGACGTGGCGGGCTCGCTGCCTGCAGCGCTCGTGCGCGCCGGCGCCGAAGTTATCGTGATGGTGCCCAAGTACGCCACCATCAAGGACGAGTACAAGGCGCAGATGGAGCACTTCTCCGACTTTTACGTGAGCCTGGGCTGGCGCAATGAGTACTGTGGGCTCGAGAAGCTCGAGCACGACGGCGTCACCTATATGTTCATCGACAACGAGCGCTACTTTGCGCGCGACTATCCGTACGGCTTCTTTGACGACGGCGAGCGCTTTGCGTTCTTCTCCAAGGCCATCACCGAGAGCCTGCAGCACCTGCCGGCCGGCTTTGAGTGCGACATCCTGCACTGCAACGACTGGCAGACGGCACTGGCGCCCGTGTTCTTGCGCGAGTTCTACCAGGGCCTGCCGCTGTACGACCGCGTCAAGACCGTGTTCTCGATCCACAACGTGGCGTTCCAGGGCCAGTTTAGCGACACCGTGATGGAGGACATCCTAGGTGTGGCGCATATTCCGGCGGCCGCCTCGCAGCTGCGTTGCGACGCCTGCAGCATCAACTACATGCTGGGCGCGCTGCGCTATGCCGATGCCATCACCACAGTGAGCCCCACCTATGCCAACGAGATCCAGACGCCCGAATTTGGCGAGGGCCTGGACGGTGTGCTGCGCGAACGCTCCTATGCGCTGCAGGGTATCCTCAACGGCATTGATGTGGCGGGCTTTGACCCAGCGACCGACAAGCGCATTGCCGCCAACTACACCGTGGAGGACCGTTCTGGTAAGGCCGTGTGCAAGGCCAAGCTGCAGGAAGAGCTGGGGCTCGAGGTTCGCGACGATCGTCCGCTCATGGTGATGGTCACGCGCCTGACGCGCCAGAAGGGCATGGACCTGGTCATGTACGCGCTCGACCGCATTTTGGCCGGCGGCGTGCAGGTGGCGGTGCTGGGCACCGGCGACCGCGACTACGAGGACGGTCTACGCTACTTCCAGGGCAAGTACCCCGGCACCATGGCCGCACGCATTGAGTTCGATCCGGCGCTGTCACAGCGCATATATGCTGCCGCCGACATGTTCCTGATGCCTTCGAAGTTTGAGCCCTGCGGCCTGTCGCAGATCATCGCCATGCGCTACGGCACCCTGCCCATCGTGCGCGAGACCGGTGGCCTGAAGGACACGGTGATCCCGTACAACGAGTTTACCGGCGAGGGTACGGGCTTCTCGTTTAGCAACTTTAACGGCGACGAGATGGGCGACGCGGTGTTCCGCGCGGCGCGTCTGTTCTGGGATAACCACGACGCCTGGAACCAGCTGGTCACGCAGGCCATGAGCCAGGACTTTAGCTGGACGCGCTCGGCCGATAAATATCTTGATCTGTACTTCTTTATGCATCCGGAGATTGAGAGGCCAGCGGCTGTTGTCGACGAGACTGAAGCTGTTGCTGAGCCGGTGGCCGCTGAAGAGCCCAAGGCCAAAGAGAAGCCGGTTGAGGCTGAGCCCGCAAAGGCCGAGCCTAAGGTGAAGGCTGAGGTTGCTCTTGAGGCAGAGGACGAGGTCAAGCCCGCTGCAAAGCCCGCAGCTAAGAAGACCACGACCCGCAAGACGACCACTAAGAAGGCTACGACGACCAAAGCTGCCGCGACAAAAACAACGGCTGCCAAGACAACGACCACGCGCAAGCGCACGACCGCCGCTGCCAAGAAGGCCGCCGAGGCCGAGGCTGCTCCCGAGGTAAAGGCCGAGGTCGCTGAGGCCAAACCGGCCGCCAAGGCTCCGGCAAAGACCGCTGCCAAAAAGACGACCACGACTGTCAAGAAGGCAACAGCTGCCAAGAAGACCACGGCAACGAAGTCGACGGCCGCCAAGGCTACTGCGACCAAGGTCGCTCCGAAGGCTGCCGCAAAGCCCGCCGTCAAGGTCGAGGAGACGCCTGCCGAGCCCAAGGCCGAAGCAGCTGTCGAGGCCAAGCCGACCGCCAAGACCACCACGCGCAAGCGCACGACGACGGCCAAGAAGACCACGGCAAAGGCTGCCGCTCCTAAGGCAGAGGCTATGCCCGCCGCCGTCAAAGAGGAGACCAAGCCCGAGCCGGCACCGAAGGCCGCCGAGGTCAAAGCTAAGACCAAGGCTGCCCCGAAGGCAGAGGCTAAGCCCGAGCCTGCCAAGGAGACCCCGGTCTCCCCTGCCGCTCCGACCGAGAAAAAGGCTCCGACCAAGAAGACTTCCGTCCGCAAGGCAACGGCCACCCGCAAGCGCCGCTAATCCAGACGATCCAAAACCTCATCAAACCCTAAGCAAGGGGCGCTCCAACCGGGCGCCCCTTCTCTGTTAATAGTTGGTAAAACGATTTTCTAGGACAACCGTTCGCCGATAATGAGCGGCTGTAGTTTATACAACTAAAGTGCAACGATATACTTAAGTACTGTGCGTTAAGCCCATGGCCCGCTGGCCATGATTGTATAGAACTGGACCGTACTATGAGATTGATTCACAACAGCCGCCTGCCGCAGTTTCGCACTCCGTTTGGCGCTGTGACCACTGGAACTTCCGTTGCACTCTCGGTGATTTTGGAGGATGCCGATCCCAACCAGGCAACGCTTACGCTGCGCACCTGGGTCGATGAAATCGGTGAGTCTCTGTATCCCATGACGCACGAGGGCGACGGCATATTTACTGCAGAGCTTGAGTGCACCGAGCCCTGTCTTATCTGGTACAGCTTTATCTGCAATATCGAGGGCCAGCCCGAGGTCCGCTTGGGTGCACCGCAGGGTCGCACCGGTGGCGAGGGTGTGACCTACGACTACTCCGAGGTTCCGTCCTTCCAGATTACCGTCTACAAGCACCGCGAGAACCGTCCCACCTGGTACGAGCGCGGCATGGTGTACCAGATCTTCCCCGACCGCTATGCCCGTGACGAAAACTGGCGCGAGCGCACGCTGGCCGAGGTCGAAAAACCGCGCAACGGAATCCAGCGCCGCATGATCGAGGACTGGAACGAGCCGCCCGTGTACGAGCGCGCCGAGGACGGCTCCATCAAGACCTGGGACTTCTACGGCGGCTCGCTCAAGGGTATCCAAAATGACCTGTCCCGCATCGCGGAGCTGGGCTTCACGGCCATCTACCTCAACCCCATCTTTGAGGCCGCGAGCAACCACCGCTACGACACGGCCGACTACACCAAGATCGACCCGATCCTGGGCACCGAGCAGGACTTTACCGAGCTGTGCCAGGCGGCCGAGAAGCTGGGCATCTCCATCATTCTGGACGGCGTCTTTAACCATACGGGTGACGACTCGATCTATTTCAACCGCTACGGCAACTACCCCGGCGTGGGCGCGTGGCAGAGCGAGGATTCGCCATGGCGCGATGCGTTTTATTTCCACGAGGACGGCTCATACGACTGCTGGTGGGGCGTGGGCAATATGCCCGCCATCAATGAGAGCTCCGAGCTGGTACGCGAGCGGCTTCTGGGCAAGGACGGCGTGATCCGTAAATGGCTACGTGCCGGCGCTCATGGCTGGCGCCTAGACGTGGCCGACGAGCTTTCCGATGACTTCCTGGCCGAGATCAAAAAGGCCGTGCTCGCCGAGAAGCCTGATGCACTGTTGCTCGGCGAAGTCTGGGAAGACGCCTCCAACAAGATCAGCTACGGCCATCTGCGCCGCTATCTGCAAGGCTCCGAGCTGGACTCTGCTATGGATTACCCCTTCCGCGACATGGTCATCGGCTTTTTGATGGGCTACAAGAACGCCTACCAGGCAGCCGAGGATATCGAAACCCTGCGCGAGAACTATCCCCGTGAGGCCCTGTCCTGCGCACTTAATCTGCTTTCGAGCCACGACCGTCCGCGCATTATCTCGGTGCTCGGCGGCGGCCCCGATGAGTCGCAGCTGCCCGAGTGCGAGCGCAGCAAATGGCGCCTGGACGAGAACTCGATGGGCCTGGCCAAGAGCCGTTTTTGGCTCGCAACGCTCATGCAGATGACGTTCCCGGGCGTGCCTTCGATTTACTATGGCGATGAGTACGGCCTGGAGGGTCTAACCGATCCGGGCAACCGCCGCACCCTGCCGACCAAGGACCAACTGCACGACTTCGACACGCTGGCTATTGTCAAAAACGCCTCCGCCGTACGCCGCGCACTACCGTTTATGATCGACGGCGAGATCAAGGCCTTCGCGCTCAACGACGAGGTGCTGGCATACAACCGCACGGGCAAGGATGGCGAGTCCGCGACGGTTATCATTAATCGTAGTCTGCGCAATTCGCACCGCGTGACGATTCCGGCGCTCGATGAATGCGCGAGTGACGTGATCAGCGGTCACGAGTGCGAGATCCACAACGGCACGGTCACGCTCGATTTGTATCCGCTGGGCTCGTCGATCATCTATCACCATGCCGAGCAGCGCTTGCAGGAGCCGCTCGATCACGGCGCGGGCGTTGTGTGCCATATCACCTCGGTACCGACCGATGACGGCAAGCCCGGCACGATCGGCGCACCCACGCGTCGCTTTATCGACCATCTGTCCGCTATGGGCATGCGCTACTGGCAGGTCCTGCCTGTCAACCCAACGGACTTCTTCCGCTCCCCTTACGCCGGGCCTTCGGCCTTTGCGGGCAATATTGACCTGCTGCCCGAGAGCCAAGAGGAGCTGGCGGCCGACTTTGAGACTTGGAAGGCCCGTGGCGGCGAAGATGCCGATCCGCTCTACACCGCGTTTAAACATCGCAACGCCGATTGGCTCGAGAAATACTGCGTCTACATGGCCGTTAAGAAGTACTTTGAGGGCGAGTCGCGCCACGATTGGCCGACGGATGTCGCGCGCTACAACGAGCACCTGATTGACGACAAGCGTTTCCACGACGAGGCAGAGCTGCAGGCGTACATGCAGTACCGCTTTGACCTAGCCTGGTGCGAGCTCATGAACTACGCGCACAAGAAGGGCATCGAGGTCATCGGCGATATCCCGATGTATGTCTCGGACGATTCGGCCGATGCATGGAGCGAGCCCGAGAACTTCTGGTTGTCCGATACCGGTAAGGCAATCGAGATCTCCGGTGCGCCGCCCGATAACTTTGCGCCCGAGGGCCAGGTGTGGGGCAACCCAACGTTCCGCTGGGACCACATGAAGCAGAACGGCTATAACTGGTGGATGGATCGTCTGCGTCGTGCGTTTTCGCTCTACGACCGTGTGCGCCTGGATCACTTCCTGGGCTTCCACAGCTACTTTAGCATTCCCGCGGGTAAGGACTGCGCCGACGGGCGTTGGCTGGCAGGCCCGGGCAAGGACCTGTTCCAGACCGCCTATGACGAGCTGGGGCCGCTCAACTTTATCGCCGAGGACCTGGGCTACCTGACGCCCGGCGTTCGCGCCATGGCTTCGACTTGCGGCTTCCCCGGTATGGACGTACTGGAGTTTAGCGATTACGACGTTCGTTGCGGCGTGCACCCTACGCCCGGCAAGATCCTGTACACCTCGACGCACGATACGTCGACGCTCGCGGGTTGGTGCACGCGCTCCTTTGCGGGCGGCGACGAGCCGAGCGGTGTTGAGGTGGCAGCCAAGCTGATGAGCGACGCGCTGACAAGCGACGCTCCCCTGGTGATGATGCCGCTGCAGGACGTGCTGGGGCTTGGCGACGACACGCGCATGAACGTACCGGGCGTGGCCACGGGCAACTGGACCTGGCAGGCTGACGAGGCCGACGTTGCGGCCGCTGAGGGCAAAACCGCACAGCTCCTGCGCAACACGCATAGATTCTGGGGCGAAGCGTGATAAAACGCCCGATATAGGGTACAGTTACAGACGTTTGAATTTATGCGGGCAGAGTGATCTGCCCGCTTTGTGCTGAAAAGGAAGTATTATGGCGCGCTACGATTACAAGTGCTCGAGCTGCGGCAACGTGTTTGAGGTTGAGCATCCCATGTCCGAGAGTCCCGAGGTCGTGTGCCCCAGCTGCGGCGCTCCGGCATCCAAGACGTTCTCGGCCAGCGGCATCAAGTTCGACGGCAGCGGTTTCTACAACACCGACCAGCGCAGCGGCGGCTCCAGCACCAGCGCCACGAGTGGCTGCTGCGCCCACTGCCCGCACAGCCACTAGAAACCAATCAGCCCCGCGACCAACACCAATCGCGGGGCTGATTCTTTAGCTGCCCAGGTTTCCTTATGAGTTGCGGTGAAATAAGGACTGTTTGGCGGGTAGATGCCGCTATTCAATCCCTATTTCACCGCAACGTAGTAATTACTTGTGGACCAGCCTGGCGCAGAAGTGGCCGTCGTAGGAATCGGCGTTTACCGGCACGCTTTGGAAGAGGCCTCGATCGTTCTGGCGTACGGATACGAGCTTCTTGGCCTGATCGAACTCGGGGAGTTGCAGAATCTGCGCATCAGAGAGCGGCGCCACGGTAAAGCCGGCGCCCTCGGGAGAAGCCAGGAAGGCATCCACCACCTGCGTGTTCTCCTCGTCGAAAACCGAGCACGTCGCATAGATGAGCTCGCCGCCGGCAGCCACGCGCGCAGCAGCCTCTTTGAGCATCGTAAGCTGCAGTTTGGGCAGCTCAACCGTCACATCTTTTTCGGTCAGGCGCCACGGTATCTCAGGATGACGGCGCATGGTTCCGGTGCCAGAGCACGGCGCATCGATAAAGACCGTGTCGAACTTAACCGGCTCGCCAAGCATGGCATCAAACGATGTGAGCACCTCATTAAGCTCGCAGGCATCACCCGAAACCGTGCGAACGCCCTGAATACCGGCCTTATGCAGACGAGCGAGATTCAGATCGCACTTGCGATCATGCAGATCGAGCGCCGTATGCTGACGCTCATAGCCCGCACGCTTGGCCTGGCACATCATCACATAGGTCTTGGTGCCACGGCCGGCACCAATCTCAAGGCAGCTGCCAGGGCGCGTGGCAGCTGTGGCGATAAGCTGGGCGTTAAGGTCCGAGGCCACGGCAGCAGCACGCTCAAATACGCCCGACGCAACCGTAACCTGAGCATCGACCGGAGCATGGCAACCCGGGAACACGGGTGCCACAAGCTGCGAGATATACGGATCGGGCTTGGACGCAAAGGCGTTCTCATGCAGGGCCAGCGGTGCGGGGGCCAGATTGCCGGCAAAGTTAAGCGCACCCTCTGGAGTGTCAAACGACGCCATAATGCGAGCGCATAGCCAGCGAGGTAGACCCATCAGGCGCGACAGACGAACCAAGCGTCGCTCAGACTGATCCACATAGGACGCAGTAGCAAAGTCCTCAACATTGTCTGCAACCTTATGCAGTACAGCATTGGCCAAGCCAGCGGCAGACTTAGCCCCGCAGCGAACCAGCTCAACACCCTGACTTACGGCAACGCGGCCCGGCGTATGCAGATAGAGCATCTCGAAGGCCGAGATACGAAGCGCCATGCGAACACGCGGCGCAACCTTTTTAGGCTTATCGAGAAACTGATCGAGCAGCTCATCCAAAATACCCTGGGTGGCCGCAACGCCAAGTGCCAAACGAGCTGCAAAAGCAGAATCGCGCTGGTCAATGGCCTTGGCCGAAGCACGGGACGAGAGCACGTCGCGCGCGTACATGCCGCGGCGATCGGCTTCCATCAGTACATCGAGCGCAAGCTTGCGCGCGGGAGACAGCTTGCTCATGACAATACACCCCACGAAAGATCGGCACCCTGCAAGCCAGCAGCCCAAGCAGAAGCAGTCATAGCACGCTTGCCATCAGGCTTAACCTCGAGCAACTCGACCGAGCCATCGAAAAGGCCCAGGTAAACACGCTTGGCCTGAACGGCGACGAGCCCCTCACCAAGCGACACATCAGCCGGCGCAGCATCGAGCACGCGCACGGTCTTGCCGGCAATCACGCAACGAGCAGGCGCGGTATCGGAAGAGGCCAGCACATGACGCGCGCAATCAAGCGCCGCCATTTGCGGATCCAAGCGCATCTCCTGCTTAGAAATCTTGGCAGCATGGGTAACGAGCGCCTCATCCTGTTCGATCCACACGGCGGTGCCATCGGCAAGAGAAGGAAGCGTATCGGCAAGCAGTTTGCCGCCGAGCTCAGCGAGCTCCATAGTCAGCGCCTCGGCATGCTTACCGGCAACCGAGGTCGAGGCCTGCGCACAATAGGCGCCGGTATCCACGCCATGCCCAATGCGCATAATGGAAACGCCAGCAACCTCATCACCAGCAAGAATGGCACGCTGAATGGGAGCAGCCCCACGCCAACGAGGCAGCAGCGAAGCATGAACATTCACAATACCAAGCGGCGCCATATGCAGCACGTCATCAGGCAAAATGCAGCCATAGGCAGCCACACAGAAAATATCGGCCCGCGCAGCCTGGAGCGCCTCAACAACCTCAGGCGTCATACGATTGGCCTCAACAACAGGCAGACCAAGCTCGAGCGCCCTGGCCTTAACAGGAGACGGCTCAAGCTTCTTACCACGCCCACGAACAGCATCGGGACGAGTAATTACGAGCGCAATCTCGTTCCCAGCCTCAACAAGCGAAGTCAGCGAAGGCACAGCAAAATCAGGCGTGCCCATAAACACAATACGCATAAAAGATGGTCTCCTCTCAATAACGAGCCGAGACGGCTACAAAAAGAAGCGCTCTAGGCCGCAAACGCACCCAGCCGCAAGAACAGTTCAACAAAGACAAATATACCCAAAAACAAAGAAAGAGCCGCATAAAAGCAGCCCTCCCAACAAAGCAATTATCAGCGAAGACGCCCATCCCTGGCCCGACGGCACCCGGGCGAGACAAGCAGCGTCAACGTAGTCCCCGGGGCGCCCGCCTA
>UQZI01000032.1 GCA_900545555.1 uncultured Collinsella sp. | reverse complement strand
CCGCGCGACGGCGGGCGCCTTGGACCAGGCATTTATCGGGGAAAAACGGGCAGAGGCGACGGGCGCACTCGCGCGAGGCCGTCGTAAAGTCGGGACGGTTGACGCTGCGCCAGCGAATGCCGAGCGAATCGAGGTCGCCATCGGCCGACTGACACACGTACGCCATGATGACCGCGACTGCCGTAAGCGTGTCGGCAGGATCACGCTTGGTCGTAATTTCGACTTGGCCACGGCTCATGCGCTCAAGCTTACGCAAGCATGGATAGTGGTCATAGCCCTTAAGGGCGCAAAACGATAGGCCGCCGTCCAGCTGCTCGGCAAGTTTGGGCAGCTCATGATACATGAGCTGGTCGGCAAGATTATTCGATTTAGTCGCGATACCAACCGTGATATTGTTGCGGCGCGCGGCCTCGGCAAAAGGCACCAGGTAAGCCATCGATTTGCCGACGCCCGTCCCCGCCTCAATCACGCGATGCGTTCCTGTAACGAGTGCGTCACGGACCTCGAGCGCCATCGCGATTTGCTCATCGCGCGGCTCGTACGTGGGATACATGCGATTGGCCAGGCCGCCCGGCGCATAGTCCGCCTCGATTTCCTCGCGGCTCGGCATCTTAAGGACCGGTAGCTCGTCCGCATCAACGCGATCATCGGCCCGATCGGCCTTGAGAACGTTAGCACGAGCGGCGCTGAGAGAGAAGATAGAACCGGGGTTCTGTCCCGCCAAGAAGGAGAAGATGGGACGATAGGACCAGGGTACGTCGGGGTGCATGTCGGCCAGGCGCGCCATTAAGCCCTGAGGCAAGTCGGTGAGCGCCACGAGTAACACGCGCCACACACCACACAGGGCGTCGACATCGGCGTTGGCGCGGTGCGACACCGAGTCGCAGCCAAACAGGTCGGCCATGAAAGACAGCTTATGCGAGGCCAGGCGCGGAAGCGCGATGCGCGACAGTGCCAGCGAATCGATCCAGATGTCGCTGACGTTGACACCGCCCTTGACCGACTCGATAAACGAACGGTCGAAGGTGGCGTTATGCGCAATCACCGGGCAGCCGCCGACAAAATCGGCGAGAGCGGCCACGGCCTCGACGGCCGATGGGGCATCCACCACATCGGCGTTTGTAATGCTCGTGAGTTCGGTAATCTCGGCGGGAATCAGCTGCTTGGGATGCACGAAGGTATCGAACCGATCGACAACCTCGCGGCCCGAAAGGCGGGCCGCTGATATCTCGATAAGCTCGTTGTCCTGCACCGAAAGACCCGTGGTCTCGGTATCGAGGACGATAACATCTTCCTCGATGAGACCAAACGATTGGGTTTTGGCGCGCTCGGCAAGCGTGGCATAGGAATCGATGACAAACTGCGGCGTTCCCGACGAAACAGCGTCCTCGATTAGCATGCAACGCCCGCTCGACGAAGTCCCATACGAATCAGACTGTCACACACCTGCGGGAACGTCATGTCATCGGTGTGGCGAATCTCATCCGGATACAGCGATGTATCGGTCATGCCGGGAATCGTGTTGGTCTCGAGGATGACGGGGCCATCCTCGCTCACGATAAAGTCGCTGCGCGAGATACCCAGGCAGCCGAGTGCCTTATGGGCAGCACAGGCGAGCTCCTGAGCACGAGCGTAGTTCTCGGGTGAAATCTGCGCCGGAATGCGATGGATGTCCGTAGGGTCGACATACTTCACGTCCAGATCGTAGAACTCGCAGTCCTCGGGCTTACGGATTTCAACAATCGGCAGGGCGCGCACGTCATCCTCGCCGTATACGCCGACGGTGATCTCGGTACCCTCGATGCACTTCTCGACCAGCACTTTGTCGCCGTACTCAAACGCCTTGGCGATTGCCGCGGGCAGCTCGGAGGGCTCATGGACCAGGGAAATGCCATAGCTGGAACCGTTGACGGCCGGCTTCACAAAGCAGCGCTCGCCACAAACCTCGACGATATGATCGATATCGACTTCATCGCCCGCCTCGAGCGCGAGGCCGGGGGCAATGGGAATGCCCGCCTTGGCGTACAGGAGCTTCGAGACCTCCTTGTCGGCACCGCAAGCGCTGGCAAGCACGCCCGAGGCCGTGTAGGGGATACCCAGGGTCTCCATGGCACCCTGCATGGCGCCATCCTCACCGCCGGCACCGTGCATGGCAATAAACGCCACGTCGAAACCACCGGTCGCCATGGTTACCATAAAGTCATCGGCAGCCGTGTCGAGCAGCTCCACCGAAGTGTAGCCGGCTTCCTTCAGTGCCACCACGACGTTCTTTCCCGAATTGAGCGAGATCTCGCGCTCGGCGGAACGACCGCCCGCCAAGACCGCTACGTGCATGTTCTCTAGGCTTTTACCCGGCATGGACAGACTCCTCCTCTATAATTTCTGCAGCTGATACCATATTGTAGCGATACCCTCTACGTTTCCCCAAAATCGAAAGGCTTCCATGAATCCCAGGACTAAATCTCAGGACATTCGCGACTTGAGCCAAAACGATATTCGCGAGCTTGTGGCCGAACTTGGCCAGCCCGCCTTCCGCGCAAAGCAGCTCATCGAATGGGTCTTTGAGAAGAACGTTTGTTCGTTTGACGATATGACCAACCTTCCCAAGGCTTTCCGCGAGCAGCTTAAAGAGGCTTTTGCCTTTGACACGCCGACTGAACTCACCAAGCAGATTTCCAAAGATGGCTCTCGCAAGTATCTGCTCGAGTACCACGACGGCATTTCCGTCGAGACCGTCGGTATGCCCCGTCGTAACAAGCTTTCCGTCTGCGTTTCCACCCAGGCAGGCTGTGGCATGGGCTGCGCCTTTTGCGCTACCGGTCTCAACGGCCTCAAGCGCTCTCTGACCGCTCAAGAGATCGTCGACCAGGTACTTCATGTATCCAACGATTTTGGCGAGCGTGCCACGAGCGTTGTCTTCATGGGCCAGGGCGAGCCGTTTGCCAACTACGACGAGGTTCTCAAGGCACTGCGTATCCTCAACGACCCCGATGGCATCGGTATCGGCGCCCGTCACCTCACCGTCTCTACCAGCGGCGTTATTCCCGGTATTCGCAAATTTGCCGACATCCCCGAGCAGTTCACGCTTGCCGTTTCCCTGCACTCCGCCATCCAGTCGACGCGCAACAAGCTCATGCCCGGTGTTAAGAAGTACACGCTGCTCCGCCTTCACGAGGCGCTTCAGCTCTACACCGAAAAGACTGGCCGCCGCCCGACCTATGAATATGCCATGATCGAAGGCGTCAACGATACGAATCCCGAGATGCAGGCACTCTGCGACTTCTGCGAGGGAACGCTGTGCCACGTTAACCTGATTCAGCTTAACGACATCGAGGGCAGCCCGCTCAAGCCGTCTCCGATTCATAAGGTCGAGGATCTTCAGCGCCGCCTTGAGTCTCGTGGCATCGAGACCACGATCCGTAATTCTCGCGGCAATGATATTGATGCCGCCTGCGGTCAGCTGAAGCAGCGCTTTAAAGTTCAGAAAAACGCATAGGGGAGTCGCACCCCAAAGCGTTTCATGTGAAACATCGAACGACCCCGGTTGCAGGATATGCAACCGGGGTCGTTTCATTTATTGACCTTAATTTTGAATCAGCTGCTACTGGTCCTATTTTTACGGCCAAAATAAGGGGTCCTTGTCTCGTGAATCAGACAAGGACCCATCAAAATATGCTAAGTAATTGTTAGGTACCTAATAGCCTACATTTTCCCATTGGTTGCTAACCCAACCTTGATTAATCTTAGGATTTTTCGTTACCTGAGCAGTTCGCATGGCAACATCTTCTGTCATAACATCCATTTTCTTCTTGGATGTATCAACGATATCTTGCGCGCCACGAAGCAAACGGCCTCGAAGTTCATCGTCTGTCGCGATCTTATAACCAGCAAAGGCACCAGCCGCGACAGTCGTCGCCAACGCAATCGCAGTAAAAATCTTATTCCTCATCTTGGCCTCCTTGATCAAACTGAATCATTTCACCAAGAATACGAGAGAGCTCTTCCTCGTCTTTAAACTCAATCTCAATCTTATTCTTTCCACGCGAGCTCTTCACACGCACGTTGGTATTAAATACCTGACGAAGTACACGCGCAGCCTTTTTAAAAGACTGAGGCGTTGCAGGCCGCGGCGTCTTAGGTGTCTCTCCGGCAGAAAACAATGGAGCAAGATTTTCTGTCGCTCTCACGGAAAGGCCCTCCGCAACAACCTTCTCTGCAAGTCGAATTCGAGCATCCTCATAGGGAACTGCAAGAATCGCACGTGCGTGACCAGCAGTAAGTTTACCCTCAAAAATCATCTGCTGAACTACTTCGGGGAGATCGAGAAGGCGCAGCGAGTTTGTAATTGCAGAGCGTGACTTGCTTACGGCCTTCGACAATGCCTCCTGGGTCATACCGCTAGCATCGATGAGCTGGCGATAGCCCTTAGCCTCTTCGACGGGATTCAGATCAGAACGCTGAAGGTTTTCGATAAGAGCAAGAGCCAGCATCTCTTCATCATTAACATCTTTAATGATGACAGGCAGTTCCTCAAGACCAGCAAGCTTTGACGCCTGGTAACGACGCTCACCAGCGATGATCTCATAACCGTTGCCATGCTTGCGAACCAAGAGCGGCTGCAAAACGCCATGTTCTTGGATTGACTCGCTCAACTCGCGAAGTTCAGTTTCATTAAAATGAATTCGCGGTTGATTAGGGTTGGGAACGATATCCTCAATAGGTAGCTTTGTTTCAGATGCGGCATTTGAAGCAGATGCAGCAGAACCACCGGTCTCATACTCAGCCTCTGAGACCAAAGCATTGAGTCCGCGTCCCAATCCACCACGTTTCTTTGCACTAGGCACGCTTGATCACCTCTTTTGCAAGGTTCATATACGCTTTTGCACCCTTGTTTTGAGGTGCATAGGTAATTATCGGTTCTCCAAAAGACGGAGCTTCAGAGATTTTAACCGTACGGGGAATCAGCGTCTTAAACGCCTTATCACCAAAGTACGATTGAACTTCCTCAACAACCTGATTCGACAAAGAAGTACGCGAGTCATACATGGTCATAAGCACGCCATAGGTGTCTAAGCCCTTGTTCAGACGTGATTTGACCATCTTCATTGACTCAAGCAGCTTCGTAACGCCCTCGAGTGCGTAATACTCACACTGGATTGGAATCAAAACGCTATCTGCTGCGGTCAGGGCATTGATAGTAAGCAGGCCGAGCGAAGGAGGACAGTCAATGAAAATAAAATCGAACTCGTCCTGAATCGGCTCAAGCAAATCTTTGAGGCGGGTTTCACGAGCAATTGCGCTTACGAGCTCAATTTCGGCACCTGCAAGCTGAATCGTAGCTGGAATTACGAATACCTTTTTGCAATTTGTATCAAGAACAAGCGATTCTGCCGGCACATCATTCAACAATGCATCATAGATGCAGTGATCAAGGTCTTCTTTTTCAATTCCAAATCCACTGGTACTGTTTCCCTGCGGATCAAAATCGACAATCAGTGTCTTACGACCCTGCTCACCCAGTGCTGCTGCAAGGTTTACAGCCGTCGTTGACTTACCGACGCCGCCTTTTTGATTGATGATTGCAATGATACGCGTGTCTTTTGCGCTCTTAGAACGCTTAACGTCGCGAAATCCCACGGTCCCTCCTGGTGTGTATTAAAGCTGTCAAACGGAGGATGTTTCACGTGAAACATTCCGATTCGATATCAACCGCCATGTTTCACGTGAAACACTGCAAGTTGTAGTATCCATTATGTTTCACGTGAAACATCTAGGCAAGCGGATTCTTCTTTGCCATGCCATTTGCACGAGGCAATGAAACGGATGCTGGATGACTCTTCTTAAGAACAATGAACTCCCTGTGGCCCAAGCCCTCAGGCAAATCGATTGCGTCATTCAGAAGCAAAGTGAAGCCGCAAATCTTCGCTGCTGACATGCCGGAAGCAAGCTCCTCGTCCGAAGGATTACCCTTGGTGATAACAAATAGCCCTCTATCTTTGAGGAACGGAGCCGCATACTCAACAAGAATCGGTAGAGGAGCCAGTGCGCGGGCAGTTACGACAGAGAACTGCTTCTTATGGCTTCGAGCATATTCTTCAAGGCGATCATGAACCGCATGAGCATGTTTCAATCCAAGAGCATGAACAAACGAATTGACAGCATCAACCTTCTTGCCAACAGAGTCAATATAAGTAGCTCTACGATGCGTGGTTATGGTTAATGGAATACCAGGGAAGCCCGCACCTGTTCCCATATCAAGCAAAGCTCCCTCAGGAGCCTTATTGATATAGGGAAGCAAAACAAGTGAGTCGAGGATATGAAGTACTGCAGCATCTTCTACGTTAAGAATACGGGTAAGATTGGTTGTCTTATTTGTTTCCAGAACCAAATCCAAATGCTGAATACATTTTCTCAGCTCAACATCAGTTACGCTCAAGGAATACTCTTTGCAATAAGAAGTTAGACGACTCAACATCTCTTCAACCTGCTGATCGGAAAGTACTAACAACGAAAGCTCCTTTCTGACAATAATCAGTGTATCGAGAACTTTTGACAAAAAAAGGGGACGTGGAAACCACGTCCCCTTAGCATAAGCTCGAGTAGATTATCGAGCAACAATCACCACATGGCGATCGGGGTCAGAACCCTCAGAATGAGTATCGACGGCGTCATTGCCACGAAGTGCAATGTGAACCAGTCGGCGCTCGTAGGCATTCATGGGCGGAAGCGAAACACTCTTATGAGTGCGGATGGCACGCTCGGCAGCAGACTGAGCCATGGAGGCAACCTTGTCCTGACGGCGGCTCTTGTATCCCTCGACGTCCACTACAACAGGATACCTAAAGCCGAGCTTGCGGCTCACCAGCAATGAGAACATAACCTGAAGGGCATCAAGGGTGCGACCATGACGGCCAATGAGAACAGCAAGGTCGGGAGCCGTTACATCCAGAATCAGCTCACCCTCGTCGCCCTCATACTCATCGATAGGAGAGTTGGCGGCATCGAAGTGCGAAAGGATGGAACGCAGAATGGAAATCGCAACATCGGGGATGGTGTCGAGCTCCTCATCGGTCAGCTCTTCACCGGCCTTGTAGCGCTGTGCAATCTCGGGATAATCGCCCGCGACCTGCGGGGCAACCTCCTCAAGCATATCCTCGATGATCTCTTCAGACATAACGTACTCCAAAAGTTAGGTACCTAAATAAGATTGATATCCCGCTACTTCTTCTTGTGCGGGCGCGGCTTCTTCTCGCGACGAGTGACCTCAACCTGCAGCGGCGCGTTCTTAAGGCGCTCCTCCTCATCGGCCTTCGCCTTGTCGATGACCTTCTGCGTCACAAAAATCTGCTGGATAACCTGCCAAGCAGACGAGACGTCGTAGTACAGCAGAACACCAACGGGAAGGCTCCAGCCCATCCAAAGCATCATGACCGTCATGACAACGGCCATCATACGCATGCTCTGAGCCTGCTGGCCGGTCTGGTTGCGCGACATATAGAGCTGCGGAATCAGGGTCAGGACAGCGAACAGGATCAGGCAGACCAGCGCAGGCAGCGCGACCATAAAGCCATCGGCAAAGGAGGCACTCGGCGTGGTGGTCAGGTCGGGCAGAATATTAAAGAACGAGAACGTGCCGTCGTTAAAGTAGTCCGGCAGGTTACGCAGCAGCGTAAATAGGGCGAACAGGACAGGCATCTGAATCAACAGCGGCAGACAACCAGCCATCGGGTTGAACTTGTTCTCGCTGTAGAACTTCTGCATTTCCTCGGCCTGACGCTGGGGATCGTCGGCATAGCGCTCCTGGATCTCGAGCATCTTGGGCTGCAGCACCTGCATGCGTGCCGTCGACTTAGTCGACTTGAGCATAAGCGGCGTCAGCAGCAGACGGATGATGACCACCAGGATGATGATGGACAGGCCCCAGTCGACCGCAAAGGTCTGGATGAGCTTGAGCAGCTCGAAAAGGATGTTAACGATCCAATCCCACATGTAAGTTTTCCTCCGATAGCGAGTGCCCGCTAGGGCACAGGGTCATAACCGCCGACGTGCAGGGGATTGCAGCGAGCGATGCGCCTCACGGCAAGCCAGCAGCCTCTCAAAACACCGTACTTCTCAATCGCCTGGATGGCGTATTGCGAGCACGTTGGGTAATAAATGCAGGCGTCAGGCAATAAGGGCGAAATAACCTGTTGATATATGCGAATAGGAGCGATGGCAACACGTCGCAAAACGTGATTGCTCATCGCTCCTCCCCGGCAACGCCGGCGCGTTTCATAAGCGAACGCAATGCATTGTCCATCTCCTGCGGCGAGGAAACCCTCGTCTTGGGAGTTGCGAACAAGATGATGTCATAACCCGCAACGGGAAATCCACAGCTGCGGGCGGCCTCGCGCATCACACGCTTAGAACGGTTGCGCACGACAGCACAACCGAGCCGTTTAGCACCAACGAAGGCGACCCTTCCGGAGTCGCCTTCGCCAACCGATTCACATATGGTCATTCGAATCAGAGGGTGATTGAAACGACGCCCCTGACTGAACACATGCTCGAAATCTTGCCGAGACTTAATAGTCTTCATGCGAGATGTGTGTATCGCTGCTAGACAGTGAGACGCTTGCGGCCCTTGGCGCGACGACGGGCGAGCACGGCACGACCACCCTTAGTGGCCATACGGGCACGGAAGCCATGGGTCTTGGCACGCTTACGCTTATTAGGCTGATACGTACGCTTCATCTTAAGTTCCTCCTGCTGCATTTCGAGTGTCCGCGGGGGCGCGGACGCAGATATAGACACGTGAGCTTGAAGATTGTAGGGAAATCAATGTTCAAATGTCAAGAAATCAAAGGTAAAAGGTTGCGCAGTTCACACGGTTCCCCCATAAGCCGAGCTCGATTTAGCGGTGCATGGCAACTTTTCACGATATTTCATCGAGTTTTCAACAGGTCATGTTGGCAATGTTGAGAACTTTTCGTCCGTTTTCCAAAGTTTTCAACAGGTTTTGAAAAGTTGTCGAAAGATGAGAAACATTGCACGGTGAGCTACTATTTGTTCGAAACCTTTTGAAAGATTGCGAGCGGCATGTCTGACGACTTTTACACCATGGTCGATTCCGGAGACCCGGCACCCGACAACGAGCACATCACCGGCGTGCGCGAAGAGCGTGAGGAAGGCGAGCAGACGACCACGCAGGCGCCAAAAGCCATGTACGCCGCGCGCATCGCCGTCTATGACGACATGCTGTCGACACCGCGTGTGATCGTCATTGATCCGCAAGATGTCCGCACGTATTTGGAAGAGACGACCAACACCGTCTACCAGTGCATGAAAGAACAAGGTGGCCATATCTCGCTCATGGTCATCCGCGAGATTGTCGAAAACTTTATCCACGCACACTTTGCCGAGCCCATCATCTCGATTCTGGACGGCGGAGACACCATCCGCTTTGCTGATCAAGGACCCGGCATCGACGACAAGGAGCGCGCTTTCGACTTTGGCGTTACCAGCGCAAACAGTAAGATGAAGCGCTATATCCGTGGAACAGGAGCAGGGTTTCCCATGGTGCAGGAGTATTTGGAAAACGCCGGCGGGGCCGTGTCCATCGAGGACAATATGGGCAACGGCACCGTGGTTACGGTAAGCCTGGACCCTAAACGCGTGCAGGAAATCGAACGCGCCGGCGGGCGCGGTGCTGCCGTGCGGCCCGAGACGGAGCAGCCCGCATATCCCCTGCCGGGAGCTTTTGCGCAGCAGCCCATGGCAACGCAACAGATGCAGCCCCGCGTGGGACAGATGCAGCAGCCCGGAATGCTTCCTACACAAGAGCCCCAGGCGGCGTCGATGTCGATGCCGCCAAACGTGCCACAGGCCATGCCGCTGGCGGATCAGGATACAGCAGCAATGCAGCAGGCGACGGGGGCACCGGGTAGCCAGCAAATGGGCTATCAGCCGTACCAACAGGGATATCCATATCAGCAGATGCAGCCACTGGGGTATGGCCAGCAGTTCCCGCAGCAGTACCAGCAGGGATATCAGCAGCCGTACCAGCAGATGCCGCAGCAGCAGTACAACCCCTGGGCCCAGCAGATGCCTCCGCAGCCTTACCAACAGTGGCCTCAAAGTTTTCAACAGCAAATGCCGCCGATGCAGAGTTCTCAACAACCAGCAGCTCAAATGATGTATCCTAATGCAGCAAATCAGTATGCGCAGCCACAACCGGACGTGTTCGTAAGCGATCGCGGCAACGCCGCGCTGGGCTATCTGGCGCAAAATCAAGCGTGCGGTGCTACCGATCTGGCGAGGGCGTTTGGAAACTCGGCCCCCACTTGGTCACGCACGCTCAATGACTTGGCGCAGGCCGGCTTGGTCATCAAGCATGGCCAGAAATACCATCTGACCGAACTCGGCGCCGCTCGCGTGCGAGCTCAGAGCTAAAGAACGGGAGAGATAGTGGACGAGGAAGCAAGCATCATCCTGGGGGATGCCATCGCCTTTTGCCAGCGCGACGGCCAAGATGCACGCCTCATCAACATGCTGGGGCAATCGCGCGCCATAAGCCTAACCGAAGATACGCTCACGATCGAGGCCCCCTCGCGCTTTGCCATCGCGCAGCTCAAAAAGCATCAGCCGACCATTGAGGCCTATCTGGAAGAAATCGCCTTTGCACCGATTGCGCTCGACATCGTGGCACCGCAAGGCGCCGCAGCGGAATCCGCCACGGCTCCCGCTGCTTCCCCGGCGGGGCCGGCCTCCGCAGGCGACGTGCCGACAATCGGGCACCAGCACAGCGATGTTTCCCGTGAAACCATGGCACCGTTGCCGACCGCGGCGGCGACGTCAACGAACGCACCCGTCACGCACATGCCCATCGCTCACGACGCAACGACGGGCGCGGATTCGGGCATTGCAATCAAGAACACGCTCTCGGCCGATGATTTTCGTCGCATGATGAACCAGATGAAGGGCGGAGCGCCAACTAAATCCACGCAAGCTGCGACCCCCGCTTCACCCATGCCAGCACCGACCGCGCCGGCCGAACAGAATACGGATGGAGCCCCGCTCGCCGCGAACTCAAAATTTACCTTTGAGAACTTTGTCTACGGCCCCGAGAACAGCCATGCCTATCGCTCGGCACTCAAGTTTGCAGCCCTCGCGGACGAGCGGGGCACGTGCACATCACTGTTCATCTACGGCAAATCGGGCCTGGGCAAGACGCACCTGCTGCTTGCCATCAAAAACGAGCTCGCCGAAAAGTCGCCCGAGATCAAGGTCAAGTATGCCAACTCCCAGGCATATCTGGACGACCTGATGACCGAGTTCGACCGCCAAAAGAAGAGCAACGCCCCCATCATGCAGGCGTACCACGGCGTGGACGTGCTCATCATCGACGACATCCAAAACATCATCGGCAAGCGCGCGAGCGTGGACTACTTTTTCCAGCTCATGGACGAGTTCATCCGCAACAACAAGAAGGTCGTCATCGCGGCAGACCGCGCCCCCAAGGACCTGAGCATGGACGAGCGTCTAACCAGCCGCTTCAACGCCGGCATGCTCTGCCTGGTCGCAGAGCCCAGCTACGAAATGAAATACAAGATCTTGCAGCGCTATTACGAGAACACCATCGTCGCCGCTCCCGAGGCAGGCGACGACTCGCTGCTGGCGGCCTATGGGGGCGACGGCGGGCACCTAACCGACGAGCACTTTAAACACATGGCCGAGGTCTCGGGCACCAACATCCGCGAACTCGAGAGCTTTTGCGAGCGCTGCGCCGGCGAGGCGGGCGACCGCGAGCGCGAGGGCGGGGAGCTCACCTTTGACGATATCGACGCCATCGCCAGCCAGTACTTTGACACATCGGCCAAAAAGATCAACGTCCAGACGGTTCAGTCCGTCATCGAAGAGCAGTACGGCGTGACGCACGAGGAGCTCATCGGCCCGCGTCGCAACGCCAATATCGCCAAAGCACGCCATATCGCTATCTACCTGGCCATCGAGATGTGCGAGATGACGACCACGGCGGTGGGCGCCGAATTTGGCAACCGCAACCACTCGACCGTCAGCACGAGTTACAAAAAGGTCCAGAAGATGATCCAGGAAGACCGCACCGTCACCGAAGACCTCAAGTCGCTGCGCGATAAAATTACACTGCGCTCGTAGGGAAATAGAGACACCTGTTGAAAACTTGTCGAAACCACGGGCATAAGGTGTCTAAAACCCAACCCGCGGTGATGAAAAGTTTTGCGCAGGTTTTGAACGTGGAAAACCACCCCTGTTGCACACAGGTTGCTGTCGATTCTCTTTCTTGGTCTGACCTGCGTCTTTGGGAGTAATCAACAGTTTCGTCAGTGCTATTACTATTATTAAGATATTTATATCTATAGAAAGGTATTAAAAGATGAAGTTCACCGTCAGCCAGAGCTCGCTTACACAAGCCATCGGCGTCGTTATGAAGGGTGTCGCTTCGGCATCCACCCTTCCCATCCTGTCGGGCGTGCTCGTCAAGGCGCAAGACGGCATCTTGGAATTCCAGACCTCTAACTACACCATCTCGATCCGTCATCGCATCGCGGCGCATGTCGAAGAAGAGGGCGAGATGGTTATCCCCTGTAAGATGCTCTCCAATATCACCAAGACCCTCCCCGATGCCCCGGTCACCTTTGAGCTGTCCGAGCGCCAGGTGCTGATTGGTTGCGAGAAGAGCTCTTTTAGGCTGAACACGCTCGATGCCAATGACTTCCCCGAGTTTCCGGCCTATGCCATCGAGAGCGCCGTGGAGCTGCCGACCGATATCTTGTCCGAAATGGTCGGCCGCGTGTGGCGCGTCACCTCGACCGACAAGGCCCGCCCCATCCTGGGCGGCGTGCACATGAAGGTCGAGAACAACACCGTACGCCTGGTGGCGACCGATTCCTTCCGCTTGGCCGTGTGCGATACGCAGGTCGAGACCTCGACCCTCGAGGGCTCCTTTGAGCTCAACGTTCCGGCTGACGCCTTTAACGACGCGCTGAACATCATGGCCAGCCAGGCGACCATCATGATCGGGGCTACCGACACCCAGGTTGTCTTTGAGGCCGGCAACACCACCTACGTGTCGCGTCGTATCGAGGGCGTGTACCCCAACTACAAGCAGCTCATCCCCGATTCGTGCGTGACGAGCGTCAAGATCGACGTCGCCGCCTTTAACGCCGCCCTCAAGCGCGTGGCCGTTATCGCGAGCGCCAACCCCGCCGTCAAGTTCGAGATCGATGTCGAGAACGGGCAGATGGGCCTGTCCTCCATTTCCAATGACCAGGACCTTGCGCAGGAGACGATCGATGTCGAGGCCGAGGGCGAGTCGGGTACCATCGCCTTCAACTACCACTACATCTTCGGCTGCCTCAATGCCCTGTCCAAGGAGAAGGAGATCACGCTGGAGCTCAAGAGCTACTCGCAGGCGGGCATCTTCAAGTCCTACGACAAGATCAACTACCTGTACCTAGTCATGCCGGTCCGCATCTAGCGCTGCGCCATGACCATATTCGCCCGCGATCTTTCCGTTGCGCACTACCGCAGCTTCGATAGCTATCGCCTTGCCCTGGACGAGGGCGTGACGATACTTGCGGGACCCAACGCGGCGGGAAAGACCAATCTCATAGAGGCGCTGCAGCTGCTGACGAGCGGCGCCTCGTTTAGGCATCCGACCGCAGCTGAGCTCGTCCATGACGGCGTGGGCTCGTGCAAGGTCGAGCTGAGACTCGAGGGCGACGGCCGCGTGCTTGATATGGGACTGAGCGCGGAGGACGGTAAGCGCTCGTTTAGCCGCAACGGCAAGAGATGCTCTGCCGCCGGTGTGCGCGGGGTTCTGCCGAGCGTGCTGTTTTGCCCCGACCATCTGGACATGGTTAAGCGGGGCGCCAGTGTGCGCCGCGCCGCCCTTGATGACTTTGGCATGCAGCTGAGCGCACGCTATGCCGATCTTGCGAGCACCTATGGGCGCTGCGTGACCCAGCGTAACGCCTTGCTCAAGGAGACCTGGTGCTGTCGCGAGATGCTCGGCGCGTGGAACGATTCGATTGCCCGCGCGGGCTCGGCTCTGCTCGTGCACCGGTTGGCCCTGCTCGACCGGCTGGCGGGCCATGTGCACACTGCCTACGGGCAAGTGGCGTCAGGTGAGGCCGCCAACGTGACCTATGCGTCCACGCTGGGGGATTTGCCCCAGGTCGAGGATCGCGAAGAGCTGAAGGGTTGGGTGTACGAGCGCATGCTGGCCGCCCTTGACGAGCATGCCGACGAGGAAATTCGCCGCGGCGTGACGTTGGTGGGGCCGCATCGCGACGAGATCGAGTTCACCGTGGCTGGTCGCTCCGCCCGTTCATTTGCCAGCCAAGGACAGCAGCGCACGCTGGTGCTGTCCTGGAAGGTGGCCGAGGTGGCCGTGGCTCGCGATGTCCTGGGCACCGCCCCACTGCTGCTTTTGGACGACGTGATGAGCGAGCTCGACGGCGAGCGTCGCGGCGCTTTCCTGCGGCTGATCGGCGATGATATCCAGACGGTCATAACTACGACCAACCTGGGGTACTTTACCGATGACCTGCTTGATCGAGCCAAGGTGGTGAGCATGGGTGAGACGTGCTAATTACGAGCGCGAGAGCGAGACAGTCGCCTTCAGTGGATTTTTGAACGCAGAGCGCCAGCGCATCCTGGCGTCCGCGACCCCCGAGCGCCGTGCGCAGATGGAGGCTGCCGAGGAGTCGCGCACGGTCTATCGCGCATGGAACGCGGTGTGCTCGGGCACGCGCGAGGGACGGCATGTGACGGGGCTGCGCTACCTGCCCGAGTCCAATGAGCTGCTGGTGTATCTCGACTCGCCCTCGTGGACGCAGGAAATGACGTTGTTGCGCGAGATCATCCGCGCGCGCATGGAGCGCGCCGGTGCGCATGTGGACGGCCTGGTGTTCAAAACCACCGCGCCCGGTCACACGCCGCCAGTCGCCAAGGAGCGCCTGCGCCCAGCCGTGACCGAGCGCCCGCCGGCGCCGCACGCCGATCTAAGTGAGGCCGAGCGCGATGAGATTGAGCGCCAAGTGGCGCCCATCGAAGATCAAAAACTGCGCGAGGCCCTCGAGAATGCCATGAGAGCCAGTGCCGAGTGGGCCAAGGGCGTGCAAAGCAAAAAAGAGCCTTAAATCGCATCTGGTGGCCTTGTAGAGCCAAATACCCTCGTCCCCGAGGGTATTTTTTTACGATAAACTAGTAAGGCTGTACACATTTTCTTGACTGAAGGAGGACGTGTGGCAAACGAAAACGATTACGATGGCGGCGAGATTAAGATTCTCGAAGGTCTCGAGGCCGTTCGTAAGCGCCCGGGCATGTACATCGGCTCGACGAGCGCCAGCGGCCTGCATCACCTGGTGTGGGAGATCGTTGACAACTCCGTTGACGAGGCCATGGCCGGTTTCTGCACCGAGATTCAGGTGACGGTCCACGCCGACAACTCCATCACGGTCGTCGACAACGGGCGAGGCATCCCCGTCGATGAGCATCCCATCAAAAAGATCCCGACGCTCGAGGTCGTCATGACGATCCTGCACGCCGGCGGTAAGTTCGATAACTCAGCCTACAAGGTCTCGGGCGGCCTGCATGGCGTGGGCATCTCCGTCGTCAACGCGCTGTCCAAGCGCGTGGTCGTGCAGGTGCGCCGTGATGGCAGCGTCTACGAGATGGAGTTCTCGCGCGGCAAGACCGTCAAGAAGATGGAGGTCGTGGGCACCTCGGATTCGACGGGTACCACCGTCAACTTCTGGCCCGACGACGAGATCTTCGAGACCTGTGTCTACGATTTCGATACGCTGCACAACCGTCTGCAAGAGACGGCATTCCTCAATAAGAATCTAAAGATTGTGCTGACCGACGAGCGCGAGGCGACTCCCCACGTGGAGGAG
The DNA here is from genome assembly GCA_900545555.1 of uncultured Collinsella sp. Taxonomy (GTDB): domain Bacteria; phylum Actinomycetota; class Coriobacteriia; order Coriobacteriales; family Coriobacteriaceae; genus Collinsella. The sequence goes on along the minus strand of UQZI01000032.1, from coordinate 4,223 downwards.
TTCTGCTACGAGGGCGGCATCATCGACTTCGTTAAGTTCCTCAACGACGGCAAAGACGTCCCCGAGGCCTTTAAGGAGCCCATCTATATCGAGGGTAAATCGGATCCGGATGCGCCCGTGACCAAGATGGGCGAGGTCGAGGTGTCCCTGCAGTGGAATGCCGGCTATGGCGAGAACGTCATGTCGTTTGCCAACGACATTTACACCCCCGAGGGTGGCATGCATCTCGAGGGCTTTCGCACCGCTCTCACCCGCGTGATCAACGATTACGCCCGCAAGCAGAACCTGCTCAAGGAAAAGGACGCCAACCTGAGCGGCGATGACGTGCGCGAGGGCCTTTCGGCCGTCATCTCGGTCAAGCTGCCCGATCCGCAGTTTGAGGGCCAGACCAAGGCCAAGCTCGGCAGCTCCTACATGCGCGCGCTCACGCTCAAGATTGTGACCGATGGACTGGCCGATTATCTGGAGGAGCACCCCAAACCCGCCCGCGAGATTGTCAAGAAGGCCCAACAGGCCTGCAAGGCCCGCAACGCCGCCCGCAAGGCGCGCGAGGCGACCCGCCGCAAGAGCCTGCTCGAGACGGCGTCGCTGCCCGGCAAGCTCGCTGACTGCTCGGTGCGCGATGCCGAGCTGACCGAGCTCTTTATCGTAGAGGGCGACTCGGCAGGCGGTTCGGCCAAGGACGGCCGCCGCCGAGACATCCAGGCGATTCTGCCCCTGCGCGGCAAGATTCTGAACGTCGAGCGCGTGGGCGACCACCGCGCGTTCTCGAGCGACACCATCCAGTCGCTGATTACCGCGATCGGCTGCGGCGTCACGACGAGCGCCGGCGACGGCGGCGACTTCGATATCAGCAAGGCGCGCTACCACAAGATCATCATCATGACCGATGCAGACGTTGACGGCGCGCATATCCGCATCCTGCTGCTGACGTTCTTCTACAAGTACATGCGCCCGCTGATCGATGCCGGCTATGTCTATGTTGCCTGCCCGCCCATCTTTGGCATTAAGGTGCGCAACAAGATCCATTACGTGTATCCCAACGGCCGCCAGCCCGAAGACGAGATTCTGCGCGACACCATTCAGAGCCTGGGCCTGAACCCCGACGACAACGACGAGGACGGCAAGGCCAAGGATGGCAAGATCACCAAGAAGCGCAAGGGCTATACCGTTCAGCGCTACAAGGGCCTGGGCGAGATGGACCCCAAGCAGCTTGCCTCGACGACGATGGACCCCAAGACCCGTATCCTGCAGCGCGTGTCGATCGAGGACGCCGTGGTGGCGGACCGCGCCGTGCGCGAGCTCATGGGTTCCGAGGTCGGCTATCGCCGCGAGTACATCGAGAAGCATGCACATGATGCACGCTTCTTAGACGCCTAACCTGTTCGGCTTTCCCAGCCACCGCACCTTCGCCCTCAATCGTCGGTCGCGTACCGAAGTACGCTTCCCTCCTCTTTCGAGCGAATCTGCGGCACCTGGAAAAGCCGTCTCCGTGGCAGGGAACTAATGGACCACGCAAACCATGAGGAGGTAACGTGGCAGACGATATCAACAACAACGAGGGTATGGACGAGGCCGGCGACGCCGGTATGCCCGATGATCTGAAGCGCCTGCTCGCCCGCGCTGAGCAGGGCGAGGACGGCGATCCAGATTCCTATAACCCCGACGCCGATGATGATGAGGAAGAAGACGACGACGGCGAGCTCGAGGAGAGCTTCGGCGCGGTCGATCGCGGCGCCTCGGCCGGCGAGGATATCAACGGCGGGCAGCTCCAGATTTCGGAGTTCGGCCGCGAGATGAAGCAGTCGTTCATCGAGTACTCGATGTCGGTCATCACGGCGCGCGCCCTGCCGGACGTGCGCGATGGCCTAAAGCCGGTACACCGCCGCATCCTGTACGCCATGAACGAGAGCGGCATCTACCCCAACCGCCCGCATAAGAAGTCGGCCTGGACGGTCGGCGAGGTTATCGGCAAGTACCATCCGCACGGTGACTTTGCGGTCTACGAGGCCATGGTTCGTCTGGCGCAGTGGTTCTCCATGCGCACACCGCTCATCGATGGCCACGGTAACTTCGGCAACATCGATGGCGACGGCGCGGCGGCCATGCGTTATACCGAGAGCCGCCTGGCAAAGCCCGCCATGGAGCTGCTGCGCGACCTGCAAAAGGATACCGTTGACTGGCAGCCCAACTACGACGAGTCGCTCGCCGAGCCCGTGGCGCTGCCCGCGCGTTTCCCCAACCTGCTCGTCAACGGCAGCCAGGGCATCGCCGTCGGCATGGCCACCAATATCGCCCCGCACAACCTCACCGAGGCGATCGAGGCCACCTGCTACCTGATCGACAATCCCGATGCCACCGTCGACGAGCTTATGCAGATCATGCCCGGTCCGGACTTCCCCACCGGGGCAATCATCATGGGCAGCGCCGGCATTAGACAGAGCTACGAGACTGGTCGCGGCTCCATTACCGTGCGCGCCAAGGCCCACGTGGAATCCACCAAGACCGGCCGCAGCCGCCTGGTCTTTACCGAGATCCCCTACATGGTCAACAAGGGCACCCTGCAGGAGAAGATCGCCCAGCTCGTGAACGACAAGCGCATCGAGGGCATCTCGGACATGCGCGACGAGTCCAACCAGAAGGGCATCCGTCTGGTCATCGAGCTCAAGAAGGGCGTCATTCCACAGGTCGTGCTCAACAACCTGTATAAGTACACCTCGCTGCAGACGACCTTTGGCGCCAACAATCTGGCGCTCGTCAACGGCGTCCCCAAATGTCTGAGCCTGCGCGAGATGCTGCAGCACTACATCGACCACCAGGTCGACGTCGTCACCCGCCGCACCCGCTTTGACCTCAAGAAGGCCCAGGCGCGCGCCCATATCCTCGAGGGCTACCTGATGGCTCTCGACCATATCGACGAGGTCATCAGCATTATCCGTTCCTCGCAGACCGACTCCGAGGCAAGCGGCCGCCTGATCGAGCGCTTTGGCTTTACGCCCGAGCAGACCACGGCCATCCTCGAGATGAAGCTGCGCCGCTTGACTGGCCTGGAGCGCGACAAGATCCAGGAAGAGTTGGACGGTCTGCGCCGCGCCATCGCCTACTACGAGGACCTGCTGGCGCATGAGGAGAAGATTCTGGGCGTCATCAAGGAGGAGATGCGCGAGATCTCGAAGAAGTTCGGCGACAAACGCCGCACCGAGATCAGCCATGTCGAAAAGGATCTGGATGTTGAGGACCTCATCGCCGACGAGGACATGGTCGTGACCATCACCCACACCGGCTACGTGAAGCGCATCCCGGTGGCTGCCTACCGCGCCCAGAAGCGCGGCGGCAAGGGCGTGTCGGGCGTCAACCTTAAAGAGGACGACGTCATCGACGAGATGTTTATCGCATCCACGCACGAGTACGTGCTGTTCTTCTCGAGCAAGGGCAAGGTCTACCGCCTGAAGGTGCACGAGCTGCCGGTGGGTACGCGCCAGGCGCGCGGCACCGCGATCGTCAACCTGCTGCCCTTTGAGGAAGGCGAGAAGATCGCGAGCGTCATCAGCTGCCGTGAGTTCCCTGCCGACGAGTATCTGATGTTTGCCACCAAGAGCGGCATGGTCAAGAAGACCGTGATGAGCGCCTACGACCGCAGTCGCCGTGATGGCCTGATCGCCATTAACCTGAGGGACGACGACGCACTGCTCGCCGTGCGCCGTGTGCGCGAGGGCGACAAGATCATCCTGGTCACCACTGCGGGCAAGGCGATCATGTTCCCCGAGGATCAGGTTCGCGCCACGGGACGCGACACCAGCGGCGTTCGCGGTATCGGCATGAAGGACGGCGTGAGCGTTTTGGGTATGGAGGTTACCAACGGCAACGGTGACCTGTTTGTCATCACCGAGCGCGGCTACGGCAAGCGCACGCCGGTCGCGGATTACCCGGAGCAGAACCGCGGCGGTCAGGGCGTCTACACCATCCAGATGACCGAGCGCAAGGGCAACCTCGCGGCCATGAAGACGGTGGGGCCGCAGCACGAGCTGTTCATCGTGACGGAAGGCGCGACGGTCATTCGCGTCAAGACCGACGAGATCAGCCAAACCGGCCGAGCCACCCAGGGCGTCAAGATGATGGCTGTCGACGACAACGACCGCGTATGCGCCGTCGCCCGCATGACAGCCGCCAAGGAGAAGCCCGAAGGCGAAGCCACAGAAGATGGTTCTGCCCCCGAAGAAACC
>UQZI01000031.1 GCA_900545555.1 uncultured Collinsella sp. | reverse complement strand
ACTACATCAAGAACATGATCACCGGTGCTGCTCAGATGGACGGCGCTATCCTGGTCATCGCCGCTACCGACGGCCCCATGGCTCAGACCCGCGAGCACATCCTGCTCGCCCGTCAGGTCGGCGTTCCCTACATCGTCGTCTTCCTGAACAAGTGCGACATGGTCGACGATGACGAGCTCATCGACCTCGTCGAGATGGAGACCCGTGAGCTCCTCTCCGAGTACGATTTCCCCGGCGACGACATCCCCGTCATCCGTGGTTCCGCTCTGGGCGCTCTCGAGGGCGACGCCAAGTGGATGGACGCCATTCGCGAGCTCATGAAGGCCGTCGACGAGTACATCCCGACGCCTGCTCGTAACAACGACCTCCCGTTCCTGATGGCCGTTGAGGACGTTATGACCATCTCCGGCCGTGGTACCGTTGCTACCGGCCGTGTCGAGCGCGGTGAGCTCAAGCTCAACGAGCCCGTCGAGATCGTCGGCATCAAGGATACCCAGAACACCGTCGTTACCGGTATCGAGATGTTCCGTAAGTCCATGGACTTCTGCGAGGCTGGCGACAACGTCGGTCTGCTGCTCCGCGGCATCAAGCGCGAGGACATCGAGCGCGGCCAGGTTCTCTGCAAGCCCGGTTCGGTTACCCCGCACACCAAGTTCACCGGTGAGATCTACGTTCTGACCAAGGAGGAGGGCGGCCGTCATACCCCGTTCTTCGATGGTTATCGTCCTCAGTTCTACTTCCGTACCACCGACGTTACCGGTACGGTCAAGCTTCCCGAGGGTACCGAGATGGCTATGCCTGGTGACCACATCACCATCGAGGGCGACCTCATCCACCCGATCGCCATGGAGGAGGGCCTGCGCTTCGCTATCCGCGAGGGTGGCCACACCGTCGGTTCGGGCATCGTCTCCACGATCATTGAGTAAATTAGCTCTCTGATATAGCTGACTTAGAGAACCCGGCACTTATATGGGTGCCGGGTTCTTTTCTGCAATGGATATTGAGCCGTTGCTGGTGTCGAGAGGATCGATAATGGTCCTGGGTGCACCGTCGATTAGCTCACGATGGCTTCATTGATGTGTTCCAAATATGAATGGATCCACCGAGAACCAATTGACTCTAGGTTTTCATTGACAGCACTTACGTGGAGCTGATAAAGTAACAACTCGTGCCCGTACGGGGCGGAAATGAAAGGTTCAGGATACATGCGTACTCTAGTTACTCTTGCGTGCACTGAGTGCAAGCGCCGCAACTATACGACCACCAAGAACAAGTCGACCATGCCTGATCGTATGGAGATCAAGAAGTATTGCCCCTGGTGCCGTCACCACACGCTGCACAAAGAGACTCGCTAGTCTCTAGTCACATACGCCAGTAGTTCAATTGGTAGAGCATCGGTCTCCAAAACCGAGTGTTGAGGGTTCGAGTCCTTCCTGGCGTGCCAGTCATTATTCCGTAAGCTCCCAATTGGGGGCTTACGGTTTACTCATGTATAAGCGCATTGCGCGGAGGTAACCCAAATGGCCAACAAGAAGAACAAGAAGAAGGCTCAGCAGCCGGCACCTGCCAACAACGCTGCCGCCAACTCCAAGGTTGAGGCCAAGAAGGCCGTTGCCAAGAAGAACGAGAAGGCTGCGAAGTCCAAGAAGAACGAGAAGCCTGGTTTCTTCGCCCGTACCAAGAAGTATTTCGCTTCGGTGAAGTCCGAGATGAAGCGTGTCACGTGGCCCGATAAGAAGGAACTCGTGAACTACTCGGTCGTCGTTTGCGCTTCTCTGATTGTCGTCGGCGTCGTCATCGCTCTGCTCGATGCTGGCTTTGGCGAGGCTCTTGCTCTGTTCTCTGGATTGAGGGGCTAAACCATGTCTAAGCGTTGGTACGTCGTTCACACTTACTCTGGATACGAGAACCGCGTTAAGTCCGATCTCGAGCATCGCATCGAGACCATGGGCATGCAGGACCGTATCTTTGATATCGAGATTCCTATGGAGCGCGTCACCGAGATCAAAGAGGGTGGCAAGCGCGAGACCAAGGATTCCAAGATTTTCCCTGGTTATGTCCTGGTTCGCATGGAGATGGATGACGATGCTTGGACGTGTGTTCGCAACACGCCCGGCGTCACCGGTTTCCTGGGCGGCAATGGCAAGCCCGCTCCGCTTTCTCGCGACGAGTACAATAAGATGACTCGTCGTCCCGGTAAGGGCGATTCGCCCAAGCGTACGTCGGTTGATATTGAGGTCGGTACGTCCGTCCGCGTTACCGATGGTCCGCTTACCGACTTTGATGGCAAGGTCTCCGAGGTTAACACCGAGGCAGGCAAGCTCAAGGTCACGCTGATGATCTTTGGCCGCGAGACGCCGGTCGAGCTCGACTTTAACCAGGTCGCTGTCATCGCTTAAGTTTTCGTCCGTTCGCGCGAGCGTGCTTCTTCTGTGACTGCTCATCTCAGGAGTGCTTCTAACACGTGCGTGCTTACGATATAGCAAGTACTTCACACTCGTGATTCGAAAGGAATGACCATGGCTGAGAAGAAGGTTGCCAACGTCATTAAGCTCCAGATTCCTGCTGGTGCAGCTAACCCCGCTCCTCCCGTCGGCCCCGCTCTGGGCGCTGCTGGCGTGAACATCATGCAGTTCTGCCAGGCCTTTAACGCCGAGACGCAGGACAAGAAGGGCGACATCATCCCCGTTGAGATCTCTGTCTACGAGGATAAGTCCTTCTCCTTCATCACCAAGACCCCGCCGGCGGCTCACCTCATCAAGAAGGAGCTGAACCTCAAGTCTGGTTCCGCTAAGCCCCAGGCCGACAAGGTCGGTCAGCTCTCCCAGGAGCAGCTCACCAAGATCGCCGAGATCAAGATGCCGGACCTCAATGCCAACGACATTGACGCCGCCAAGAAGATCATCGCCGGTACCGCCCGCTCCATGGGCGTCACCATCGCTGAGTAGCGATTTCTTTAGGTAATGACGGGTGCTCCGACCGGGGCGCCCGTTATATGTGTGCAATAGGGCACACGATACGATGTGGGAGGGCTCACGCCCGTTTAACCACAGGAGGTAATGCACATGGCTAAGCATGGTAAGAGCTATAACGCCGCTGCCGAGAAGATCGACCGCGCCACGCTCTACACCCCCCTTCAGGCTGCCAAGCTCATCAAGGAGCTCGACACCGCCAAGTTCGACGAGACCGTCGAGGCCCACTTCCGTCTGGGCATCGATACTCGTAAGGCTGACCAGAACATCCGTGGTTCCATCTCCCTGCCCCATGGCACCGGCAAGACCGTTCGTGTTGCCGTCTTCGCCGAGGGCGAGAAGGCCCGCGAGGCCGAGGCTGCCGGTGCCGACATCATCGGTTCCGACGAGCTCGTCGCCCAGATCCAGAAGGGCGAGATCAACTTCGACGCCGCTATCGCTACGCCGAACATGATGGCCAAGGTTGGCCGCATCGGTAAGATCCTTGGTCCCCGTGGCCTCATGCCGAACCCCAAGCTCGGCACCGTGACCATGGACGTCGCCAAGATGGTCTCCGAGCTCAAGGCCGGCCGCGTTGAGTATCGCGCCGACCGTTACGGCATCTGCCACGTGCCCCTGGGCAAGAAGTCGTTCTCTGAGCAGCAGCTCGTCGAGAACTACGCTGCCCTGTACACCGAGATCCTGCGCGTCAAGCCCTCTTCTGCTAAGGGCAAGTACGTCAAGTCCATCTCCGTGTCTTCCACCATGGGCCCTGGCGTCAAGGTCGATCCCGCTGTCCAGCGTGACTTCCTGGCTGAGTAACTAACAGTTACTGCCTGAACAAAGCAAGCATTGCTAAAGAAACCCGGTTCTGTCTCGTGCAGGACCGGGTTTCTTGCTATTTCGGGCCAAAACCACCACAAAGGTGCCTGTCCCTTTTGTGGCGGTTACCAGGGGGTTCTGGCGGTTGAGGACTCGATGGCCTCGTGGCGCTTGAGCTCGCGGCGCATGGTTTGCGAGTTGAGCCAGGCTGCCTGCCAGCCACGGATGGGGTAGCGCGTCTCGTCGAGTTCAAACTGCGTATAGCCGCAGGCGTTGATGATCGTCGTTCCGCACACATGCTGCCGCTCGCGCTGAAAATCGTAACCGTAGCTTTGGTGCACATGCCCGTGCACCATGTAGTCGGGATTCCAGGATTCGAGTGCCGTGTTAAAGCATTCGAATCCTCGATGCGGTAGATCATCCAGATCGCCCATACCGGCGGCGGGTGCATGGGTAAGCAGAATGTCGCACCCGCCGACCATCCTAACCTTACGCGACAGCTTACGCATGCGCTTGGACATCTCGCGTTCGGTGTACATGTTGGCGCCGTCGCGATAACGCATGGACCCGCCAAGGCCCGCAATGCGAATCCCTCGGTACGTGTACACGCTGTCTTCTACGCAGATACATCCGCCCGGTGCATGACGTGCGTAGCGGTCATCGTGATTGCCGCGCACGTAGATGAGCGGTTTGTTGATGACCGTGACCAAAAACTCAAGATAGTCCGGGTCCAGATCGCCGGCGGACAAAATCAGGTCGACGCCCTCAAAGCGTTCCTTGCGAAAGCACTCCCAAAGGCATCGTTCTTCGGTATCGGCTATGGCAAGGATTTTCATAGGACAGGGACTTTCGGCTCATCGTCGAGCTGCGGAATGGTGCCCACCACGTTGTCCGCCAGCCAATTCATCTCGACAATCTGCGTGCTCGGCAGTGGGGGAAAGCCCTCGATCTGCACCACGCCGTCTTGGCTATGGAGTTCGCCGCCAAAGGGATTAATGGAGCCCTCGACGATGCCATTGCGGAGGAGCTGAACAAGCTTGCGCGTCTGGTAGGGCAGGCCCGGAGCATAACGGATATCGATAACGCCGGAACTCATGCCGTACCAGTAGTTGACGGCGCGAACCTGGCTGTCGTCACTGGTCTCATCCCAGGTGCCATGTAGCAGACTTCGCACGATAAGCTCGTAGTATCGACCCCAGTTCCATACCGGCATGGCGATGCCGACGACCTTGCCATCGACCAGGCGGTGGAGTCCGTAGGCCGTGGGGTCTTCGAGCGACTTTGACATGTCGGCGCCGGTCATAACACTCACGCCTTCGCGGCACATGGCCTCGGCAAGGCCTCCAGCGGGCACATCGCCCCAGGTCAGGATAATTTGCGCGCGGGGGTCGAGCAGCGAGGCGCCGATGGCAAAGGCGTTGATCTCGCTAAGCGCGCCCGAGGCGAAGACCGACGCGTGGTAACCGATGCGGTGGTTATCCGCCATGCTGGCCGCAAGGGCGCCCAGTAGGAATTTGGCCTCGTACATCTTGCCAAAGTACGAACGCACGCTTTGGTGGGGAAGGCCGATAGAGCAGTTGAGGAATCGCACCTGGGGATACTCAACGGCAGCCCTGAGCGTGTATTCCATTAGGCGGTGCGAAGTCGAGAAGATGACGTTCACCCCGTGCTTAACGGCAGTTTCTACGGCGGCATAGAACACGTCCGGATCGTGGCAGTCCTCGAACGCCTCGGTGTGCACGATACCGCCAAAGTGCTCATCGAGATACTGACGCCCTTGGTCGTGCAGGCTGTCCCAGCTCGACGTCGCACAGGGGAATTCATGGATAAAGGCGACGCGTAGGGGGTTGGCCGCCGAATAGACGGTCTTGCCCATAAAGAAGTTGAGCACGCCGGAGGTGGACTTGGCGGGCGACTCTTCCTCGTTGGGTTGAGGGGCTTCGACAAGATCGACCTTGTCCTCGTCATTTTTGCCGGCAATGACCAGCTCGCGCCAAATCTTGCACAGGCGGTTTACGACGATATCCGTCGGCGTATCCAGCAGGCGGTCCTGGTTGTACACATTGAGGTAGACGAGCATGGCGTCGGCGGGCGTAATGTCCAGGTGGTCGCCGCCCGCGCGAAGGTAGGCACGCTTAAAGAGTAGGAAGGTGTGGCGCAGGTAGTCGACCTTTTTCTGTGGCCACTTTTCGACAAGGTCCTGGCCGAGCATCTTGGCGAGCGTTTCGTAGCTTCCCTCGCGCGAGAACTCGATCTCGTATAGGGGGCAGACGCGCCAAAACGCGCAGAACTCACCGTACAGGCGGCTTTCGACGGAATCCCATTTGCCGGGGTAGAGACGGGTGACTTTAGCCGAAACCGTTGGAGCGTCCAGGAATTTGAGGACGCTGACGCGCTTGTTGCCCTCTTGGACGTAGAACCGATGCATGAACTCGGTGACGATGATGGGGTCGCGATAGCCCTCGGTCACCTGGATGTCATAGAGGTTGGACCACTTGCGGGCGAACTCGGTGTTAAACGGCAGCAGAGGCATAAAGTTACACGAAAAGGCAGACTGACGGCCTTTGGTGACCGTGCCGACGACCATTTCGAGCGGAATATCCCTCAGGCCGACATTCTCTCGTTGGCCTAAGGGAAGCTGGGCAACCAAGCTATCGAGGTCCGTGAGGTACGGATGCTCGCTTTGACTAATGGCGCGTCGACGTCCTTGCTCGCCGCGCTTGCGTGCTTGACGATAGGCCTCTTCCATAGTTTTGCTCCCTTAGTCGTTTAAACAACTATATGAACCATGGTACCACGGATGAAAACCACCACAAAGGTGCCTGTCCCCTTTGTGGTGGATTAGGCGATGATGGGGGCGATGGCGCGAATGCAGGCGTCGGCGGCGGTGAAAGTGGTGCTGTCGTCGCTGACGATAAAGATGATTTTGCCCTTGATGCCAAAGTCGCCGATCTCGCTAAAGAGCACGTAGGGCTCCTTGTCAAAGCCCGAGATGGGAAGCACGGCGGCCTTGGTGGCGTCGGTGAGCTCATCTGCCAGCGCGTCCAGTGAAGCCCACTTGGACGTGTCCTTGACCGCGACGGGGACGGCCACGCGCCCAAAGGGCATCAAATGCACGAGCGTGTTCTTGGAGATGTTGGAGTTGGGGACGATGATGGTCTGCCCGCAGGCATCTTCGATGGTCGTATGGCGCCAGGTGATATCTTGGACCACGCCAGACACGCCGCCGACCTCGATATTGTCGCCGGGTTTGACAATGCCCATAAACGTCACCTGCATGCCGCCGATGAGGTTTGAAAGCGTGTCCTGAAAGCCGAGTGAGATGGCGATGCCGCCGACGCCGAGAGCGGCGACGAGGGCGTTTGCATTAATGCCAAAGCAGTTGTCGAGGATAAAGCTGCCGCCGATCATCCAAATGACGGCGCGCGCGATGTTGATGAAGATGCTTGATGAAGGGAGTGGGTTATCGTCGCGGTTGAGCAGGTGGTACAGGGTCTTGGACGCGACCTTGGCGGCAACGGCGGTGCCGATGGCCAAGATACCTGCCCAGATGATGTTGTGGACCCATCGTTGTGCAAAGAAATGAAGAATCGGCTCAAACAATTCCATGTAGGGAAACCTCCTAATGATCGTTCAACCATGATACCCATCAAGAAGCCCGTCCGATCAAATTCGGACGGGCTTCTGTGCTCGATATGGGGGTTAGCGAAAACCGCCGCAAAGGTATCTGCTCCTTTGCGGCGGTTTTGACGTTTGTGCAGATAAAACCTGCCAAAATAAACCTGTCCCTTTTTGGCAGGTTTTAGCTCAGCAGCATGCGGTCGTTGGCGAGCTCGCCGCCCGAGACCTCCTCAAACTTCTGCAGCAGGTCGGCCACGGTGAGCGACTTCTTCTCGTCGCCTGCCACGTCGTAGATCACGTGACCCTCGTGCATCATGATCAGACGGTTGCCCAGACGGATGGCGTCGTTCATGTTGTGCGTGACCATGAGCGTGGTCAGGTGGTTCTCGTCGACGATCTCCTCGGTCAGGTTGAGCACCTTTGATGCCGTCTTGGGGTCGAGGGCCGCCGTGTGCTCGTCGAGCAGCAGCAGGCGCGGCTTGGTGAGCGTGGCCATCAGCAGGGTGAGTGCCTGGCGCTGGCCGCCCGAGAGCAGGCCGACCTTAGCGTTAAGGCGCGTATCCAGACCAAGGTCCAGACGCTTGAGCAGCTCAACGTACTCGTCCTTCTCGGCCTTGGTGACGCCCCACGAAAGGCCGCGACGCTGGCCACGGCGCTTGGCGAGGGCCAGGTTCTCGGCGATCTGCATGTCGGCTGCGGTGCCGCGCATGGGGTCCTGGAACACACGGCCCAGGTACTTGGCGCGCTGCGACTCGCTCAGACGCGAGATATCGTTGCCGTCGAGCTCAATAACGCCCGAATCGAGCGGATACACGCCGGCGATCATATTGAGCAGCGTGGACTTGCCGGCACCGTTGCCGCCGATCACGGTCACAAAGTCGCCGTCGTTAAGGGTGAGGTCGACGCCGGTGAGCGCGCGCTTTTCGGTGACGGTGCCCTTGTTAAAGGTCTTTTTGACGTGCGAGAGCTTAAGCATCTGCCTCATCCCCCTTCGTGTAGGAGCTGCGGAGCTTATAGCGCTCCCAAACCACGGGCACGCACAGGGCCACGGCGACGATCACGGCGGAGAGCAGCTTCATGTCGTTGGCGTCCATGCCCAGTTGCAGCACGATGGCGCGGATGAGGAAGTACACCACGGAGCCAAAGACCGCGGAGGCAAGACGGACGCTAAACTGCGTCAGACCGCCGGGCAGTAGGCGGCCGAGCACCTCGCCGATGACGATGGCGGCAAGACCGATAACGATGGCGCCGGTGCCCATGCCAATGTCAGCGTACTTCTGGCTCTGGCAGATGAGCGCACCCGAAAGGCCGATAAGGGCGTTGGAGAGCACGAGGGCGATCATCTTGGTGGAGTTGGTGTTGACGCCCAGGGCGCGGATCATGTACTCGTTGTTTCCGGTGGCGCGCAGCGCCGAGCCGATCTCGGTGCCAAAGAACCAGTACAGGATGGCGACGATGGCCACGGCCAGCACAATGCCCAGGATGATGGCAACGGTGGACTGCGGCAGGCCCGTCATGTGGCTGACGGATGAGAAGATGGTGCCCTTGGCAAGGATGGGCGTGTTGGATTTGCCCATGATGCGCAGGTTGATGGACCACAGACTGATCTGCGTAAGGATTCCGGCGAGGATTGCAGGAATCTCAAAGACGGTGGTCAAGATACCCGTGACAGCGCCCGCGATGGCGCCGGCGCACATGCCGGCCAGAACGGCGAGCAAGGGGTCGACGTTATTGTTGACGATGAGCACGGCGCAAACACAGCCGCCGAGGGCAAAGCTGCCGTCGCAGGTCATATCGGGGATGTCGAGCAGGCGGAACGTGATAAACACGCCAAGCACCATAATGCCCCAGAGGACGCCCTGCGAAACGGCGCCCTGCAATGCAATGAGCATGCTTCATACCTCCTAGGATAGGGTGGACACGTGATTTTCCATAATAGCGGTAACAATGAATATAAGAACGGCAGGCAAACGTTTTGTTATATCTGAAACAAGCAGGGCGAACGCCGGTCTATGACGTTCGCCCCAATGGCTCAGATATTGAATAACGCAGCTATGGCGCGAGAACGAACCCTAGATGCGTTACGGCGCATGGTGCTACTCGTCCAGGGCGGAAAGATCGATGCCCAGCGCTTCGGCCATCTCGTCGTTCTTGACGACGACCAGGTCCTTGCTCGAGAGGTGCTCGATAGCCATATCCTCGGGCTTAGCCTCGCCCTTCAGGATCTTAACGGCCATCTCGCCTGCAGCGTAGCCCAAGTCCTCATAGTTGATGGAGAGGGTGAACAGGCCGCCGGCCTTGCACATGCCCTCCTCGCCGGTAACGAAGGGGAGCTTGTTTTCCTTGCAGATCTGGCCGACCTGCGAAGCACCCGCGGCGATGGTGTTGTCGGTGGGGGAGTAGAGCGCGTCGACCTTGCCCACGGCGGACTCGACGACGGACTGAATCTCGTTGGAGCTCGAGACGGTGAAGTCGGTGTACTCCAGGCCCAGCTTGTCGAGCTCCTTCTTGGCTGCCTTGATCTGGACGTCGGAGTTGGACTCGGCGGTGCAGTAGAGCAGACCGACCTTCTTTACATCGGGCAGGACCTTCTGCATCATCTCGAGCTGCTCGGCGACCGGGGTGAGGTCGGAAGCGCCCGTGACGTTGGTGCCGGGCTTGTCGTTGTCCTGGACCAGGCCGGAAGCGGCGTAGTCGGTGATGGCGCAGCCAACGATGGGGATATCAGCGGTGGCGCCGGCGGCAGCCTGCGCGGCGGGCGTAGCGATGGCATAGATCAGGTCGACGCCGTCGCCTACGAACTTGTCGGCAATGGACTTACACGTGGACTGGTCGTTCTGGGCGTTCTTCTGGTCGATCTTGACCTTAAGGCCGCTCTTCTTGATGGCCTTGACGAAGCCGTCGTTGGCGGCATCGAGCGCGGAGTGCTCGGTGAGCTGCAGAACGCCGATAGAGTAGTCGGAATCGGCGGCAGCGGAGCCGGAACCAGAGTTGCCACCACATCCGGCGAGCGGGGCGAGCGCGAGCAGGCCAGCGGAGACAAGAAGGCTCCTGCGGCTGATGGTGATGTCCTTCATATCATTACCCCCAGTATAAAAATGGCTGGAAACACTGCACTAGGAAAAAGTGCAAGTGGGACTATAGTAACGCCGTTGTCCATTTTTACAACATCCTGGCGAGTTTTTTAATACTGAACTGGACGGACGGTGCTGAGGAATGACGGACGGTAACGGGGCTTACGCTGCGGGCGCGGGGCTGTCTTCTTCGTCTAGCGCGGCAAAGAGTTTCTTGCCGTCGAGCAAACGCGTGCTGACGTTTCTCATGCGGCTGACCTCAACGGTGCGCAGGGTGTCGTCGGCGCCTCGGGTGTCGTAGACCGTTCCCAGCAGATACGAGACGCCATCGCGCTGCCTGATTGCAAAGGGCCGGACCGTCATCCGCACCACCTCGGTTTCGCCCCGGGTCAGGACGTTTGAGATATCAAAGCTGACGGTTGTTCCATGGTCGATGGCCTGTTCGACGAGCTCGCACGTGTCGATGCGCTTGATGGGCGTGCGTGTTGCCTTGGTAGCCTTGCTACCTGCGCTTGGAGCGGGTTCGGGCATATCGAGGTAGCCGCGAACATCGGCGCTCGCCATGGCGACCAGGTGCTGCGCCATGCTCTTTCGAATGGCTATGGGCGTCGATCGGTTGCGCATGACCATGCCGTGGAGCCGTATGATCTCTTCGTCAGCAAGTGGGCGGGTGAGGAGCCGATAGCCCACGCCGCGTTTATAGTCGATTTCGTATCCGGCGTGACGAAGTGCGGATATCGAGGTATAGATGCTGCGGCGTGCCGCCGAGATGGGCATACGGGCGGGGTCGTCGGGATGGGCGAGGAGCTCGACCAGCTCGTCGGAAAGCAGCGCCTTGTCCTCGCCGGTGTTCTCGCTCAAGAGCTGCAGGATGCGTACGGCGCGATAGGCTGCCATCGAGGCGGAGCCCCTGGTCGTGGTCTCGTAGTTTTCAACAACGGCTTCGGTCATAGTGCCCACGTCCTTTCCTTTTTTGGTGATGGCAGACCAGAGCCTAGGGCGCGGAACCTGGCCAAGGACACGTGGCGCCTTGGACGGTCGATGGTTGTCGGCAAACGGTGGGTCGAGTTTTCAACAATCCTGCCTAACTGACCAAAACCTTGCCAAAAGCTTGACGGGTGCTGTTGAAAAAAGCGCCTCTCGGCCGATGTCGAGAGGCGCTTGTGCGATGAGTGTTGCACGTGGCGATGCGAGCTAGTGCCCGACGATTAGAAGTCGGCGTTGCCCACGGTGCGCGGGTGCGGCAGGACGTCGCGGATGTTGCCCACGCCGGTGAGGTACATCACCAAGCGCTCGAAGCCCAGACCGTAGCCGGCGTGCTTGCAGGAACCGTAGCGGCGCAGGTCAAGGTAGTACTTGTACTGCTCGGGATTCATTCCCAGGTCCTTGATGCGGGCCTCGAGCAGATCCAGGCGCTCCTCGCGCTGGGAGCCGCCGATAATCTCGCCGATACCGGGAACCAGACAGTCGGCGGCGGCGACGGTCTTGCCGTCCTCGTTCATGCGCATGTAGAACGCCTTGATCTCGGCCGGGTAGTCGGTTACGAAGGTCGGGCGCTTAAAGTGCTCCTCGGTTAGGAAGCGCTCGTGCTCGGTTTGCAGGTCGATGCCCCAGCTCACGGGATAGTCAAACTTGTGACCGGCGGCGACGGCCTGCTCCAGGATTTCGACGGCCTCGGTATAGGTGACGCGGGCAAAGTCGGAGTTTGCCACGTGGTCCAGACGCTCGAGCAGACCCTTGTCCACAAACTTGTTGAGCATATTGAGCTCGTCGGGGCAGGTGGCCATAACGTCCTTAAGGACGTACTTGAGCATGGCCTCGGCGTTATCCATGTAGTCGTTAAGGTCGGCAAAGGCCATCTCGGGCTCGATCATCCAAAACTCGGCGGCGTGGCGCGTGGTGTTGGAGTTCTCGGCGCGGAAGGTGGGGCCAAAGGTGTACACGTCGCCAAAGGCCATGGCAAAGTTCTCGGCATTGAGCTGGCCGGACACGGTAAGGCTCGCGTGCTTGCCAAAGAAGTCCTGGCTCCAGTCGACCTCGCCGGACTCGGTGAGGGGCGGATTTTTGGGGTCGAGCGTGGTCACGCGGAACATCTCGCCGGCGCCCTCGCAGTCACTCGTGGTGATGATGGGGGTGTTGACGTAGACAAAGCCCTGCTCCTGGAAGAAGCGGTGGATGGCGGCAGCCGCGACAGAGCGGATGCGGAACACGGCGCGG
Source organism: uncultured Collinsella sp. (assembly GCA_900545555.1). Classification (GTDB taxonomy): domain Bacteria; phylum Actinomycetota; class Coriobacteriia; order Coriobacteriales; family Coriobacteriaceae; genus Collinsella. The sequence goes on along the minus strand of UQZI01000031.1, from coordinate 10,615 downwards.
AACAGGTTGGTGCGCGGGCGCAGGTGCTGCTGGGTGCGCAGGAACTCGACGGTTGCGCGCTTCTTCTGCAGCGGGTAATCCGGGGCGCTGACGCCCTCGACCTCAATGGAGGTGGCAGAAAGCTCGAAAGGCTGGGGCGCATCGGGGGTCAGCTTGACGGTGCCGGTGCAAATGAGTGCGGCCGAGACGTTTTGATGGGCGATCTCGTCGTAGTTGTCGAGTGCCTCGCGGTTCATGACGACCTGCAGGTCGCGGAAGCAGCTGCCGTCGTTGAGCGTAACAAAGCCAAAGTTCTTCATGTCGCGGATGGACTTGACCCAGCCGGCGACGGTGACGGTCTGGCCGCCAAGCGACTCGGCATCGGCGTAAAGCTGCGCGATTTTGGTGCGGTTCACGTATCCTCCCATAACGGTTGAATGATAGTTATCCATACAGTTCGATATTCTAGCAGCTCGGCTCATTTGGGCTATACGGATAAGGCATTGGCGGGATGGTTTTTCAAACGAAAAGCGCCTGCGGCCAAATGGTCGCGGGCGCTTGACGAGGTGCCTTTTGGCTGTGTGGCGCGGGGCCTGGCTACTTGGTCTTGGCTACCAGCAGCGGGTCGCCCAGCTTGACGAGCGGGTTGCCGCCGATAAGCGTGCCGGACTCGCCGACATGGTCGATGCTCTTAAGACGATCGAGCTCAGAGATGATGACGGTCACAATGTCCTCGTGACCGGCGGCCTTGATAGCGTCGCGGTCGAAGCTGATGAGCGGCTGGCCGGCCTTGACCGTGTCGCCCATCTCGACAAAGCGGGCAAAACCCTTGCCGTTCATTTCCACGGTGCCCAGGCCAACATGGATGAACACGCGAAGACCGTCCTCGGTGATCATGCCGATGGAGTGGTTGGTGACGGTGGTGGCGCCGATACGGCCGTTAGCGGGGGCGTAAATGGTGCCGGTAATGGGCTCGATGCCGTAGCCCTGGCCGAGCATGCCCGAGGCGATGGTCTCGTCGGGAACCTCACTCAGATTGACGAGCACGCCGTTGACAGGAGCGTAGATGACGCCTTCGCGGGTGGCGAAGCTTGCTGCGGGCGGAACGGACGCCTCGCCCGACGAAGTGAACGTGGACTTGAGCGAATCGAGCAGACCCATAGATGCCTCCAACGTATCAGGCGCGCATGTTGCACGCGTGTGGTTTGCCGGAAACGTTTCGTACGTGTTTCCCAGCACGGTCAGCGCTCCTATTTTACGCTGTCCAACGATACCTCTGAACAGCGATTTTGTGATATATCAGTTGAAGGCCAACTTATTGCGGGGGTGTTTCTGCGCCGCGGGCTCAAGTGGGGTACGCTAAGGTGCGAAAAACGAGTGCGCACGAATCGCACGGAGGGAGCACCTATGATTATTGAGAACCATGCGCTGTGGGGCGAGGAGCCGACCGAGGATTATCCGGCGACGTTTACGTATCTGGGTGCCGAGCCGCTGCCCGACAAGCCCAATGGCCGCCGCCCCGCGGTGATCATCTGCGGCGGAGGCGGGTTTACGCATATCGCTCCGCACGAGCAGGACCCGGTGGCGTTTGCGTTTTTGGACCGCGGCTACCAGGCCTTTGTGCTCAACTATGTGACGAGCGCCACGGGCGACGTGAGCTTTCCGCACCCGCAGGCGGACCTCGCCAAGATGGTCGCTACCGTGCGCGCCAACGCCGACGAGTGGCATGTCGATCCCAAGCGCGTGTGCATCGTGGGTTTCTCGGCGGGCGGCATGATCTGCGCCTCGTTGGCAACGCAGTGGAAGACCGGACCTTTCGCGGGCCTTGCCGGGGCTCGTCCGGAGGATATTCGTCCCGACGCCGTGGTGCTGGGCTATCCGTTGCTCGACCTTGCCTATGTGCGCGATATGCAGACGCGCGACCCGCGCATCGACCTGCGCGTGCCCAAGACGGGTGGCAAGACGGGGCGCGATTTGCTCAACGACTATCTGTCGATGGTGACGGGCGGCGAGGCGACCGATGAGCACCTGGCCGACATTTGCCCTACCACGCACGTTTCGCGCCAGATGCCCCCGACCTTTGTGTGGGGCGTTTCGGACGACAAGACGGCGCCGATTGCGCAGGTCTATCCGTTTGCGCAGCGCATGGCCGAGGAAGGGGTCGCATGCGAGATGCACGTCTTTGACCAGGGTGGCCACGGCCTTTCGCTCGGCAACGCCAATACCGCGGTCGACAACGAGGACAAGCAAGTGGCAGTCCGTCCTTGGATCCGCCTGGCCTTCCGCTTCCTGGAGCGCCATATGTAAAAGTAGACTACTTGCCCGTTTCAAAAAGTCTGCTTAGAGGAGGAGCCATGCTTGAGGGTACGTATGTGGTTTTGGCCCAGACGCCGGTGGGGAGCAAACGCGGCGAGGTGACGTTTTCACATGGGGTGAACGGCGCGCTCAGGGCAGTACTAAACGTCAGGGGTCTCAATATCGCTCTCTCGAGTGCCCGCGCTGAGGGCGATTTCTTTGAACTCTCGGGCACTATCTCCCACGTCTTGATGGGCAAGGCGCCCTTTACATGCACGGGGTCGGTCGAGGGTGATCGACTCGCTGCTACCGCGCGGTCGGGTTCTGTTTCGATCTCGCTGAGCGGTATGCGCAAAGAGCTTTCGGGGCGCACCGTATAAAGTTTGCGCAGGTAAACATCGGTATTTGACTTTATAAAATAGTTCAGAGCGCTATCATTTGTCGTTACGAGTTGGTTAGCCCCGGTAAACGGTTAACCGCGTCTAACGAAAGGATGAGCGCGTGAAGCTCGATACACTCGAGATTGGAAAGGACGCCGTTGTCGCATCGGTGACATCCGACGATCAGGCGCTCCGACAGCATATTTTGGACATGGGTCTAACGCCGGGCACCGAAGTCACCATGATGAAGTACGCCCCCATGGGCGACCCGCTCGAGATTCGCCTGCGCGGCTACGAGTTGACGCTGCGCAAGGACGATGCCGCTCGCATCGAGCTCGTGGGCATTCATGACACCGATACGGGTCCGCGCGTGAACGCCGCAATCGGCACGACGGAGCACCCGGCACTCGGCGAGGGAACGTATTCGCCCCGCGCGGCAAAGACGGCCGTGCCCGAGGGCTCGCCGCTGCATTTTGCCCTCGCCGGCAACCAAAACTGCGGCAAGACCACGCTGTTCAACCAGCTGACGGGCTCCAACCAGCATGTCGGTAACTTTCCCGGCGTGACGGTCGACCGCAAAGACGGAACCATCCGCAATCACCCCGAGGCGAGCGTCACCGATCTGCCCGGCATCTATTCGCTGTCGCCGTACACAGGCGAGGAGATCGTCAGCCGCCAATTCATCCTCGACGAGCATCCCGATGCCATCATCGACATCATCGACGCCACCAACATCGAGCGCAACCTGTATTTGACGCTGCAACTCATGGAGCTCGACCGTCCCATGGTCATTGCGCTCAACATGATGGACGAGGTGACGGCCAACGGCGGCGCCGTGGACGTCAACCTGCTCGAGAGCCTGCTGGGCGTGCCTGTTGTTCCCATTAGTGCCGCGCGCAACGAGGGCATCGGCGAGCTGGTGGATCACGCGTTGCATGTGGCGCGGTTCCGCGAGCGTCCCGGCCGCCTGGACTTTTGCGCGCCCGACGGTCCGGACGGCGGTGCACTGCATCGCTGCATCCACGGCATTGCCAACCTTATCGAGGACCACGCCGCGACGGCGCATATCCCGGTGCGTTTTGCAGCGACCAAGCTGGTCGAGGGCGACGAGCTGGTGACAAAGGCGCTTCACCTGGACCGCAACGAACTCGACGCCATCGAGCACATCATTACCCAGATGGAGGGCGAGGCGGGCACCGACCGCCTGTCCGCGTTGGCCGACATGCGCTTTACCTTTATCGGCGACGTGTGCGGACGCTGCGTGGTGAAGCCCCACGAGAGCCGCGAGCACGTGCGCTCCGTCAAGATCGATCGCATCCTGACGGGTCGCTACACGGCCATTCCGGCGTTCCTGGTGATCATGGGCCTCGTCTTTTGGCTGACGTTCGGCGTGATCGGCGCGGCGTTGCAGGGACTTATGGAGGACGGCATTGCTGCCATCATTGCTTCGGCCGACGCGGGCCTCAAGGCGTTTGGCACCAACGACGTGGTGCGTTCACTCGCGGTCGACGGCGTGCTCACGGGCGTGGGTAGCGTGCTGACCTTCCTGCCGATCATCGTCGTGCTCTTCTTGTTCCTCTCCATTCTGGAAGACTCCGGCTACATGGCGCGCGTGGCCTTTGTCATGGATAAGGTTCTGCGCCGCTTTGGCTTGTCGGGCCGCAGCTTCGTGCCCATGCTCGTCGGTTTTGGTTGTACCGTGCCGGCTATCATGTCGACCCGTACGCTCCCATCCGAGCACGACCGCAAGATGACGGTCATGCTCACGCCGTTCATGAGCTGTTCGGCCAAGTTGCCGGTCTACGGCCTGCTGTGCGGGGCGTTTTTCCCGCAGGCGACGGTTCCCGCCATGGTCTCGCTCTATCTGATTGGCATTGCGGTCGGTTGCATCGCGGCTTTGGTGCTCAACCGTACGGCATTTAAGGGCGACCCGGTGCCGTTTATCATGGAGCTCCCCAATTACCGTCTGCCGAGCGTCAAGACGACGGTGATGCTGGCATGGGATAAGGCCAAGGACTTTATTACCAAGGCCTTTACCATTATCTTTGCCGCCACCGTGGTCATCTGGTTCCTCCAGACGTTCGACATTCGCTTTAATGTGGTCGCCGATCAGTCGCAGAGTCTGCTTGCCGGTCTGGGTAGCATTATCGCGCCGGCGCTGGCGCCGCTCGGCTTTGGCGACTGGCGTGCGTCGACGGCGCTCGTCACCGGACTTATCGCCAAGGAGAGCGTCATCTCGACCCTCACGGTGCTTTTGGGCGCAACCTCTCCCGCGGTGCTGTCAACTATGTTTTCGCCGTTTACCGCTTACGTGTTCCTGGTCTTTACGCTGCTGTACCCGCCCTGCGTGGCGTCCATCGGCGCCGTCAAGAGCGAGTTGGGAGCGCGCTATGCCGTGGCCGTGTTCGCGTTTCAGGTGACGGTCGCCTGGATCGTGGCGTTTGTCGTGCATTCGGCGGGCATATTGCTGGGGTTGGCTTAGTTATTTATTGACGGCGCAACCTTTGTGTATTGAGTTGATTGCGGCCCCGCATCCGTACTGACGGATGCGGGGCCGTTGCTATATAATCGCCCATCGCTCAAGACAATCGGAGAGGGTTCCTACATGACTCAGGCAAGACAAGATGGCATCTCGCTCAAGCAGTGGCTCCCGCTTATCGGGCTCGCCTGCTGTGCGTTCGTGTTCAACACGTCGGAGTTCATGCCCATTGGCCTTCTAACTGATATTGCCGCATCGTTCTCGCTCACCGAGGCCCAGGCAGGCATCATGATCTCGGTCTACGCCTGGGGCGTCATGCTGCTGTCGCTGCCGCTTATGGTGTTTGCCTCGCGCTTTGAGTTCAAGCGTATGCTGCTCGGCGTGCTTGCCGTGTTCTCGCTCGGGCAGTTCCTGTCCGCCGTGGCGCCGACCTATCCCATCTTGGTCTGCGCACGCCTGGTGGTCGCCTGCGCGCACTCCGTGTTCTGGTCGGTCGCTTCGATCATAGCCTCGCGCCTGGTCGATACGCGTCATGGGGCGCTCGCCATCAGCATGATCGCCACGGGCTCGTCCATCGCGCAGATCTTCGGCCTGCCGATCGGTCGCGCCATCGGCCTGGCCGTGGGCTGGCGCATGACGTTTGCCGTGGTTGGAGCCTTCTCTGCCGCCGCGGTGGTGTACCAGGCAGCGGTGTTCCCGGTCATGCCGGCGGGCGAGCGCTTTACCGTCAAACAGCTGCCCGAGCTGCTCAAGAACCCGTTCCTGATTGCGCTCTACGCGGTCACGGTCTTTATGGCGACCGGCTACTACGCGGGTTACAGCTATATCGAGCCCTTCCTGGCGCAGGTCGCCCATGTCGACGCAAGCGCCATCACCATGACGCTGACGGCGTTTGGCTGCTCCGGTCTGCTCGGAAGCTGGCTGTTCGGCCGACTGTTCGATGGGCATCGCTTTCCGTTCTTGGCTATCACGCTCTCCGGCGTGCCTGTGGCTCTGCTGCTCATGGGTCCGGTTGCACCGTCGCTCGTCGCCGTTCTCGCTGTTTGCGCGCTATGGGGCTGCTGCTCCACGGCCTTTAACGTGGCGTTCCAGGCCGAGCTCATCAAGTACACGCCGGCAGATTCGTCGGCCGTCGCCATGTCGATCTTCTCGGGCCTGTTTAACCTCGGTATCGGCACGGGCACCGCGGTCGGCGGCGCCGTGGTGTCGGGTCCCGGCATCGCCTGGATCGGTTGCGCGGGCGGGGCGATTACCGTCGTGGGCGTCATCCTCGCCATTACGGTGCTGTTCCCGGTCATACGCCGCGCAAAGCCCGTCGCCTAATCACGTTCCCTCATCAGTTGCGGTGGAATAGAGACTGTTTGCCCGGTTTATTGGTCTCAACAGTCCCTATTTCACCGCAACTTATTTTGGGGGAGAGGATACAAGCCGGGCATACAATGGATGTCGTTGTGTTGAGCTTACCGGGAGGTTGCTATGTGGGCATACGAGACGACGTTCTATCAGATCTATCCGCTGGGCTTTTGCGGAGCTCCGCGCGAAAACGCCGCCCCCGTTGCCGAGGATGAACTCGCCCAGGCCGCCAACGCCGCGCCCAACCCCGATGCTCCGATTATGAAAATCGCCCAATGGGCCGGCTACCTGCAGGAACTCGGCATCGGTGCTGTGCTCATTAACCCGCCGCTCGAATCCGACAGCCACGGTTACGACACGCGCAGCCTGCGCCATATCGACCGTCGCCTGGGTGGGGATGCCGATTTTGCCGCCGTGTGCGAGACGCTGCACGCCCATGGCATCCGCGTGGTGCTTGATGCCGTCTTCAACCACGTCGGTCGCGGCTTTTGGGCCTTCCGCGATGTTCAGGAGCGCAAGTGGGACTCGCCCTACAAGGATTGGTTCCATATCAGCTTTGACGGTGACTCGTGCTACGGCGATGGTTTTTGGTATGAGGGCTGGGAGGGCCATTTTGAGCTCGTGAAGCTCAACCTACAAAACCCCGCCGTGGTCGATTACCTGCTTGAGTCCGTGCGTCACTGGGCCGAGGTCTTTAGCATCGACGGTCTGCGCTTGGACGTCGCCTATATGCTCGACCGCGACTTCATGCGCCGCCTGCACGCCTTTACCCGTGGGCTCAAGCCCGACTTTGTGCTGATTGGCGAGACGCTCCACGGCGACTACAACCAGATCGTCAACGACGAGATGCTCGACTCCTGCACCAACTACGAGTGCTACAAGGGCCTGTACTCCAGCTTTAACTCGGTCAACATGTTCGAGATCGCCCACTCGCTGCATCGCCAGTTTGGTGGTGACCCGTGGTGCATTTATCGCGGCAAGCATCTGCTGTCGTTTGTCGACAACCATGACGTGCCGCGCCTGGCGAGCATCCTGACGGACAAGTCCTGCCTGCGCCCCGCCTACGGCATGCTGTTTGGCATGCCGGGCATCCCGTGCGTCTACTATGGCAGCGAGTGGGGGATTGCCGGCGAAAAGGGCGGCCCCGATGGCGACTGGGCGCTGCGCCCTGCGCTCGATGAGCCTGCGCCCAACGAGCTGACGGCCTTCATCAAGCAGCTCGCGCACCTGCGCTCGGCAAACGACGCGGCGGCCCGTGCCCTCAACTACGGTGCCTATCGCAACGTGGTGATCCAGAACAAGCAGCTGCTGTTCGAGCGCACTTGCGACGATGCGACGGTGCTCGTGGCGGTCAATGCCGTGAACGAGCCCTATACCTTTGGAGCCGGCGAGCTCAACGGCTCCTTTGTCGACCTGCTTGTCGACGGCGTGCCCACGGTCGAGCTGACGGGCTCCCTTGAGCTTGCGCCCTACGAGGTGCGCTATCTGTTGAGGGCCTAGGCCATGGCAGCGTCTGACGAGGGCTATCAACATATTGAGCATGGGTTTGAGCCCGTGTTTGACGAGCGCTCGCGCGTTTTGGTGCTCGGGTCGTTTCCCTCGGTGCTTTCGCGCGCCAATGCCTTTTATTATGGCAATCCTCAGAACCGCTTTTGGCGCGTGCTGGCCGCGTGCCTCGGTTCGCCTGTGCCGCCCAACGAGGGCGACGCTTTGGCAGGTAACGAGCCAGCGACGCTCGACGCCTCGATTGCCGCCAAGCGATCCATGCTGCTGAACGGCGGCGTGGCCCTGTGGGACGTGATCGAGAGCTGCGACATTAAGGGCTCGAGTGACGCGAGCATTCGTAACGTTGTACCGGCAGATATCGAGCGCATTACCGGCGCAGCTCCCATTGAGCAGGTGATATGCAACGGTGGTACAGCTGGCCGGCTCTACAAGCGCTATCTACAAGAACGCACCGGGCTGCCCGCCATCGTACTGCCCTCGACAAGCCCCGCCAATGCCGCCTGGCGCCTAGAACGTCTTGTCGAGCGTTGGCGCGAAGCCGTTGGCTGGGCGGCGCTGTAATTTAGATATCTGATTGGGCGCGGGTGCCGAGGCGTTTCATGATGGCATGCCAGATCGGTGCGGGCAGTGCAGGCTTGACGCGCACCATGCCGTCGGCATCGACGCCACCGGCATTGCCACCGCCAAGCAACTGCGCATGTTCAATGGAGCAGCCCATGCGCACAGCGCCCACAAGCTTATCCATCGCTTCCGAAAAAGGCCGGCGCAAGAGGCTCATGCGCGGGGAGCGACGAAGCGCCGCAATGCCGCTGCCGGCGCAGATGACAACGCCGCCACACCACAATTGGCCCTGGCGCTCGCATGCCTTGTGCAGGCGAACGGCGGCCCCGCGCGCCTGCTCAGCGCCCTCTTGTGCGGCTTGAATCATGGCATAGACACGCGTTCCCGTACCGCCAAGGCGATCGAGTATCTGCTCGACGGCGGTCATTGCCTCATCGTCAAATGCATCATCAACGGCGAGCACTATGCCATCGACTGCACCGACGTCATTTGTCTTCAAGTCAACCGGGTGGGGGAGTGCGGTGCCGGAAAGCCGGGCATAGGCCGCGATGGCATCCTGCAGGTCCCAAAGCAAAAACTCAAGATCGGTGCTCTCGGGAATACTGATATACGCAATGGTTTGCAACGTTTTTGGTACATCGCCGCGTGCGGTCGTCTCCATGCCGCCTCCTTTCCGGTTCGTTTCCGTTTAGGTTACACCGTCTGGCGGCGCGCGGGCGCGCTATCCTAGTGCAACCCTTACGAAAGGAACGCCATGCGTCTGCCCATGAATACCTCGCTTGCCACGCTCGAGCCTTCTGGCATCCGCCGGATCAACGCGCTCGCCACTCAGTACCCGGGGTGCATCGCGCTCGCGCTTGGCGAGCCTGATTTTCCCACGCCCAAAGTGATTTGCGCCGAGGTGACCGCCGCACTGGGCCGCGGTGACACGCACTATCCGCCCAACAACGGTCGCCCTGCCCTGCGCGAGGCGCTGTCTGCCTACATGGGGGACGCGGGTCTTACGTTTTCGGCCGACGAGGTCATCCTGACCGATGGTGCGACCGAGGCCCTGTCGGCTACGTTTATGGCCATGCTCAACCCCGGCGACGAGGTCATCATCCCCACGCCGGCCTTTGGCCTGTACGAAAGCATCGTCGTGGCCAACCATGCCAAGGCGGTCTTTTTGGATACGGAGCCCGCGCAATTTCAGGTTGACGAGGAAGCGCTTCGCGCCTGTGTGACCCCAGCGACCAAGGCCATCGTTATCTGCTCGCCCAACAATCCCACGGGCTGCATCCTCGACGCGGCATCGCTCGACGCCGTGGCGCGCGTAGCGGAGCAGGCGGGCATCTACGTAGTCTGCGACGACGTATATAACCGCCTGGTCTATGTGGACGGCTACGAACGATTTGCCCAGCGCCACCCGGAGCTACGCGAGCAGACGGTAGTCATCGAGAGCTACTCCAAACCCTGGGCCATGACCGGCTGGCGCTTGGGTTGGCTCGCAGCCGCAGCCCCTGTTACCGCCGAGATTGCCAAGGCTCACCAATACTTAGTATCGAGCGCCGTCTCCTTCGAAATGGACGCCGCGGCCCGAGCCCTGACCGTCGACCCAACCCCCATGCTCAATGTCTACCGAGCCCGCCGCGAACGCGTACTCGCAGCCTTAAACGCCATGGGCCTCGACGTAGTAGAGCCCGCAGGAGCCTTCTACACTTTCCCGAGCATCAAAAAGTTCGACCTAACAAGCGAAGCCTTCTGCATCAAAGCCATCAAAGAGGCCAACGTAGCCCTAGTCCCAGGCGACTGCTTCGGCACCGAAGGCCACATCCGCCTAAGCTACTGCGTTTCCGATAAAGACCTGGACGAAGGCCTAAATCGCCTGTCCACCTTCGTTTCAACCCTGTAGCCATCAGGGACGCAACACATCAGCCCACCGACCCAAGCATTATGAATGGGGCGCGTCGCTCAACGGGCGCGAGGATTCGCAGCAAAGTTACCGCAGCTCCGGTCCGAGGGGCCGGGTTGAGATTTTCGTAGATTCCGCACGAGCCGAAGGCCACTTAATGTGGCCTTCGTG
>UQZI01000030.1 GCA_900545555.1 uncultured Collinsella sp. | reverse complement strand
AAGCCGTGCCGCCAGCGCCCCGCGCGCCGGCCAGCAGCAGTTTGCTGCCCCGCAGCAGCAGCGCCCCGCCGCCATGCCCCAGCAGCAGCCGACGCCTCGCGCCGCCGCTCCTGACCCGCTTGCCGTAGCAGATCCCTTCGCGCCTAGCGTCCCCGACCCCGCCGCTCCTATCCCGGTGCCGCAGACCGTCTCGCGCGACGCGCTTGCCGGCATGGGCGGAGCCGCCGCGACCGGTGCCGCCGTGGGCCTAGGCGCCGCAGCCGGCATCGCCTCCAACATGGCGAGCACTCGCGCCCCACAGCGCCCGCTCGCCCAGCTCGTCGACGTCGTGAGCGGCGAGAGCCATAGCATCACCTCCGCACAGGTGACTATCGGTCGCGAGCGCTCAGTTTCCGATATTGCCCTGCGCGACCCCAACGTGTCGCGCCGCCACGCCCAGCTCACCTTTACGGGCTCGGATTGGTCGATCGAGGACCTCAATTCCACCAACGGCACGCTCGTCAACAACCGCCGCATTACGCGCTGCCCGCTGCGCAACGGCGATCTGCTGACGTTTGGCCTGAGCACCTTTGAATTTAGGGGATAGTCTCTTATGAACATCGATATCGTCCTTTTTGCAGGCCGCATCGTCCTGGTCGCCCTGCTCTATATCTTCCTGTTCGCCGTCATGAAGACCGGCGTGGGACTTGTGCGCGGGCAGCGTCGCGACTCGGCTATCTGGACGATCGATGTGGACAAGGGTCCGCGCGGTATCCGCGGCATCCACGTAGACATGCTCGGCCCCGTCATCGTCGGTCGCTCGCCATCTTCGGACATCTGCATCAACGAACCGTTCGTCTCGGCCTCGCATGCGCGCTTTTCGCTGCAGGGCCCGGCGCTCATCATCGAGGACCTCAACTCGCTTAACGGCACGCTCGTTAACGGCCGTCAGCTGGTAGAGCCCGCAACGCTGCGCGAGGGTGACGAGGTCCAGATTGGCGACGTGGTCATGAAGGTGAACCGTCGATGATCGACGAGGAGAACAAGTCCGCAACCATGCCCGAGACGCCGACTGCCCCCGCAGCTGCGCCGGCCCATGCCGCTCCGGCGCGCCCTGCGACCGTGAAGCCCGAGGACACCGTGTTCTCCCTGCCTCTTTCGCATGTAACTCAAGAATATCCGGCACTCGTCGATGACGAGGATGCCGACACCGAGCAGCTCGACGCCCCCATCGGCGCGCACACCGCCGAGCAGCCCGCGGAACCGAAGGCAACGCCCGCACCGGCTCACTTTGCCGAGCCCGTCGCCGAGGCGATTAACGAGAGCGTTGCCGTGTTTGCAGCCCCCGAGCCTGCCGCGCCGGTATTCCCCGTCGCCCCGACAAGCGAGGCGGCACCCGCACCCGCAACGCCTGCCGAAGTCGAGCAGCCCGTTGCCGCGCCCGCCACAGCTCCCGAGCCCTCCGCTCAACCCCAGAGCACGCCCGCGCCGTCGCACTTTGCGACCCCTGAGCCGACGGCTGTCGAGCAGCAGCAGGACGGCGATCCCGCCGACCGCGTAACCGAAGATCTCGGCCTTCCGGACGTCTCCGACGCCGAGTCGGGCAACAATGCCGACACCGTCTCCCCCGGCGACACCGCCGAGATCGATGTCGCCGCCGTGGAGGCAAAGCTCAAAGATCCCGGCTCGACCATGAGCTTTGAGCCGTTGACCGACGAGCGCATCGAGACCGACTCGACCTACGACGCCGGCACCACCACGCAGCTTATGTGGGGTGCCCGCTCCGACGTCGGATGTGTACGCCCGCACAATGAGGACTCCTATCTGGTGCAGTCGCCGCTCTTTTGCGTGTGCGACGGCATGGGAGGACACGCCGCCGGCGAGGTGGCATCCTCCATCGCCGTCGAGACCATCGCCAAGACGGCGCCGCAGTCCGCCGACGCCGCGCGCCTGGCCGCAGCCGTCGAGGCCGCCAACGCCGCCGTGATCGAGGCCGCCCTCAACGGTCTGGGCAAACCCGGCATGGGATGCACGGCCACCTGCGCCTACATCGAAAACGACACGCTCGCCATCGCCCACGTGGGCGACTCGCGCGCCTACCTGCTCCACGAGGGTACGCTCATCCGCGTGACCCGCGACCACTCCTACGTGGAGGAGCTCGTGGATGCCGGCGAGATTACGGCCGACGAGGCCCGTGTCCACCCCAACCGCTCGGTCATCACCCGCGCGCTGGGCTCGGATCCCGCCATGTATGCCGACCACTTTACCCTGCATATCGAGGAAGGCGACCGCCTGATTCTGTGCTCCGACGGTCTTTCGAGCATGATTCCCGATAGCGATATCGAGAACATCGCTACGCAGTCCTCGACCGCACAGATCTGTGTCGACAACTTGGTGGACGCGGCGCTCGCCGCCGGCGGCCACGACAATGTGACCGTAGTGGTCGTCGACCTGGTCGACGACGGCGTCGTGCGCGAGGCAAAACGCCTCCGACGCCGCAATGTCACCATCGCCGCCGTCTTGGCCCTTGTCTTTGTGCTGGTAGCAGGCATCTGGGCATACACGGGCGTCACCGGCTCCTATTACTTGGGAACCTACCACGGCAACGTCGCCGTCTGGCGCGGCCTACCCGGCAAGACGCTCGGGGTCGAGCTCCACTGGCTCGAGAGCGAAACCAGCATCAAGCTGTCCGACCTGCCCGAAGACACGCAAAACCGCCTGAAGGCAGGAATTCCGCAAACGAGTGTCGACGATGCGCAGGATACCATTTCAAAGTACCGCCATCAGATTGACGAGGAGCAGACCCGTCAGGTGATTGACGCGCAAACGATTCGCGACAACACCGATCAGAAATCCACCTCCGAGTCAGATTCCGAGAAAACCGCCGAACAGTCAGCCGAGGCCGAAGCCTCCGATAAGAATTAGAAAGGGAGTGCCGCTTATGAGTCGCCGCAACACCGAACTGCTCTTGCTCATCGCTTCGGCGTTCCCCGTCATCCTGCTCTATGCGATGTACGTGCTCACCGCGGGTGCCACGATTTCCTTCGAGACGCTCGCCGTGCCGATCGGCCTGTTCGCCGCCTTCGCCGCGGCGCATATCGCCGTGCGCATCCTGGCGCCCGGCGCCGACCCCGCCATCCTGCCCATCGTCTTTGTGCTCTCGGGCATCGGCATCACATTCGTGACGCGCCTGGCCCCCGACCTTGCCATCTCGCAGCTCATCATCCTGTTTGTCTCGGTGGCGCTCATGGTGGGAACCCTCGCACTGGTCAAGAACCTCGACGTAGTCATGCGCTACAAGTACACCTTTGGCATTATCGGCATCATCCTGCTGATGCTGCCGATCTTTATCGGCACCACGATCTCGGGCTCCAAGCTGTGGATTCGCATCGCGGGCTTCACCATCCAGCCCGGCGAGTTCGCCAAGGTCTTCATCGTCCTGTTCCTGGCAGGCTATCTGGCCGAGAACCGCGAGCTGCTCTCCATCTCCAACCGCAAGATCCTGGGCCTCAAGATTCCGCGCTTCCGCCTGCTGTTGCCGCTGTTTGCCGTGTGGGGCGTGTGCCTGCTCATCGTCGTCTTCGAACGCGACCTGGGCTCGGCCGTCCTGTTCTACACCATCTTTTTGCTGATGCTCTATGTTGCCACGGGACGCCTTTCGTACGTCATCATCGGCCTTGCACTGCTAGCCGTTGGAGCCGTGGGCGCCTACAAGTTCCTGTCGCACGTGCAGGTGCGTTTCCAGGTCTGGGCCGATCCGTTTAAGGACGCCCAGGGCCAGGGCTACCAGATCGTACAGTCACTTTACTCGCTGGCCGACGGCGGTCTGGCCGGCGTCGGCATTGGCAACGGCATGGCAAACAACATCCCCGTCGTCGAGTCCGACTTTATCTTCTCGGCCATCGGCGAGGAAATGGGCCTTTTGGGCGGCGGCGCCGTGCTCATCCTGTTTATGCTTTTTGCCGTGCGTGGCCTCACCACGGCCGCCCGCGCCAAGTCCGACCTTGCCGCCTTTAGCGCGACCGGCCTTACGGCGGCCATCAGCTTCCAGGCATTCTTAATCGTTGGCGGCGTAACCCGCCTGATCCCGCTGACCGGCGTCACCCTGCCCTTTATGAGCCAGGGCGGCTCCTCGCTGCTGGCGAGCTTTATTATCGTCGCGCTGCTGCTGCGCGCCGGCGACGAGGCAACTGGACGCGAAGCCGAGCTCACCGGCACCGGCACCATGGCCGCCATCACCGATGACCAGGTCGCATCCGCCGCTGCCCCGACCGGTACACGTTTTGCCAACGCACCTTCCTACAGCCACGGCAACCGCTCCGCGGGTTCTCGCATGCGTCGTCGCCTGCTCGACACGCCCGAGTCCGGCGTGCTCGGCCGCGTGGCACTTGCCAACCGTCTGACTCGTGCCGTGCTTGCCTTCACGGCGCTGTTCGCCATCCTTATCGGCAACCTCACCTATGTCCAGGTCATCAAGGCGAAGGACTACCAGGACATGCCGACCAACAACCACACCATCGCCCGCTCCAAGTACATCCAGCGCGGCTCCATCATCACGTCCGACGGCGTGACGCTGGCCGAGTCGCTGCAGCAGGAGGACGGCACCTACGCCCGCTCCTACCCCAACGGCAATATGGCCGCGCACGTGGTGGGCTACGTGAGCCAGCAGTATGGCACCGCTGGTATCGAGAGCGTCATGAACGACACGCTCACCGGCTCCAAGGATTACTCCAGCTGGAACAACGCCATCGCGTCGCTCGCGGGCCAGACCCAGCCGGGCAACACCGCCAAGCTCACCATCGACTCGCGCATCCAGACGGCGGCCGAGCAGGCACTCAAGGGCTTTAAGGGCGCTGTAGTGGTCATCGACCCGCGTACCGGCGCGGTGCTCGCATGTGCCAGCTCGCCCACCTACGACAACACCAACATCGATGCCCTGCTGCAGACGGGCGGCGGCGAGGACGGCTCCATGTACAACCGTGCCATGGACGCACTGTACACCCCGGGCTCGACCTTTAAGGTCGTCACGCTCTCCGCGGCACTCGAAACCGGCACCGCCAGCCTTACCAGCACGTACCAGGCGCCCGGCTCCATGGACATCGGCAACGCACCGGTCACCAACTATGCCAACGAGAGCTACGGCACCATCAGCCTGCAGCAGGCCTTTGCCGTGTCCTCCAACGTCGTCTTTGGCCAGGTGGCCAACGAGATTGGCGCCAGCTCGCTCGTCCAGTTTGCCAACGCCTTTGGCTACGGCCAAAAGCTCGGCCAAGATCTGACCTCCGCCGCCTCCATCATGGCCGACCCGTCGCTTATGACCGAGTGGGAGACCGCTTGGGCAGGCGCCGGCCAGCCCGTCGGCATGGACCACACGCCCGGCCCGCAGACCACCGTTATGCAGAGTTGCGTGATCGCCGCCGCTATCGCCAACAGCGGCGTGGTCATGGACCCGTTCTTTGTGTCCCAGATACTCGCCCCGGACGGAACTGTGGTTAAGACCACGCAGTCCCGCTCTCTGGGCCAGGCTGTCAGCTCTGCCACGGCCGACCAGGTCAAGCAGGCCATGCTCGCCGTCGTCCAGTCCGGTACCGGCACCGATGCCCAGATTCCGGGCGTCAAGGTTGCCGGCAAGACCGGTTCGCCCGAGACCGGCGGCACCAACGTCAACTCTACGTTTGTTGGCTTTGCACCTTACGATTCACCCACGGTTGCCATCTCGGTGGCCCTGGAGGATTACGACAAACACGACGTCAAGGCGGCTAAGATTGCCGGTATCGTCCTGACCGCGGCGCTCGCCGCACAGGGGGCGTGATGCCCGTGATCAAAGCGGATACTTGGGACGCGCCACGGCCGATGAGCTAGCGGCTACGCGCCACACGGCCCCAGCGGCCACACATTTGGTACTACACACATCGTTGAGCGAATAGTTATGTTAGGAGCAGGAATGGAACAGAGGGTCCTCGGGGGAAGATACCTCCTCAAGGATAAGGTGGGAACGGGCGGTATGGCGACCGTCTACCGCGCACAGGATCAGGTCCTCGACCGCACGGTTGCCGTCAAGATCATGCTGCCGCAGTATGCCGGCGACGCCACCTTCGCCGCTCGCTTTAAGCAGGAAGCCCAGGCAGCTGCCGGCCTGTCCTCCCCCTATATCGTGGGCGTCTACGACTGGGGCAAGGACGGCGACACCTATTACATCGTCATGGAGTACCTGCGCGGCACCGACCTTAAGAGCGGCATCAAGAGCCACGGCGCCCTCGATCCCAAGAAGGTCGCGCAGATCGGCTCGCAGATCAGCTCCGCGCTTTCGGTCGCACACAAGCACGAGATCATCCACCGCGACATTAAGCCGCAAAACATCATGGTGCTGCCCGACGGCAACATCAAGGTCATGGATTTTGGCATCGCACGCGCCAAGAACAGTCATCTCACGCAGGACAACAATGTGCTGGGCACCGCCCACTATGTAAGCCCCGAGCAGACCCGCGGCCAGGACCTCGGTCCCACCTCGGATATCTACTCGCTGGGTGTCGTCATGTACGAGTGCGCCACCGGCCGCGTTCCCTTTGACGGTGACGACGCTATCTCGGTCGCACTCAAGCAGGTCAACGAGCTGCCTATTCCGCCGAGCCAGATCAACTCCGGCGTTGACGCCGACCTGGAGCGCATCATCCTCAAGTGCATGGAGAAGGACCCGGCAAACCGCTTCCAGACAGCCGACGAGCTGCGTCAGGTGCTCAACAGCTATCTGTCCGGCCGTGCTGTCAACGTCTCGGAGCCCACGCGCGTCATCGGTGCCGCCGGCGACTTGGGTGCCACCAAGACCCGCGAGCTTTCCGACTCAACGCGCGCTATGGTTCGTCCCGTCTCGGGCGTGAGCGGTCAGAATACCGCCCGTAGCTCGGTTTCGGGCTCCACCGGCTCCTACGAGGTCGAAAAGCCCAAATCCAACAAGAACAAGATCATCGCCGCCGTGGTGGCAGCCGTTGCCGTCATCGGCATCGTGGTGGCCTTTGCCACAGGACTCTTTGGCGGCGAGCAGGTCACCGTGCCCGATGTGCTGGGCAAGGACCAGCAGACTGCCGTCGAGCAGATCAAGGAAGCCGGCCTCGAGGTCGGCACCATCGACCAAAGCTACAACGACGATATCGACGAGGGCAAGGTCGCCGAGCAGACGCCCAACGGCAAAACCAAGAAGGCCAAGGGCACCAAGGTGAACCTGGTAATCTCCAAGGGCCCCAAGCCCTCCGAGAAGGTTGAGGTTCCCCAGCTTGTCGGCCTGACCAAGGACCAGGCAGAAGCCGCGCTGGCAAGCGTTGGCCTGAAGGGCAACGCCTCCGAGGAGGCCAACGAGGCCGATGAGGGCCAGGTCTTTGAGCAGGGCACCAAACCCGGTAAGGAAGTCGAGAAGGGCACGACCATCTCGTACAAGGTCTCCAGCGGTCCTGACACCACCTCCGTCCCCGATCTGACCGACATGACCGAGGCCCAGGCGCGCAACGCCCTCGATATGGCAGGCTTTGGCGTCGACGTGAGCTACCAGGAGAACGATTCGGTTACCGAGGGCACCGTGATTAGCTGGAACCCCAGCGGCAAGCAGAAGCCTGGCGCCACGATTACCGTCGTCATTGCCAAGAAGTCCGGCAAAGCCAGCGTTCCGGGCAACCTGTACGGCAAGAGCATCTCCGCCGCCGTTACCGCGCTCAACAACGCCGGGTTCTACAACATCGCATTCTGCGATCAGAACGGTAACCCCGTGAGCGGCAACGAAAACGCCACCGTTACGGGCGTCTCCCCCACCGGCAAGCAGTCTACCGACAGCACGATTACGCTGACGGTCGCACTTTCTGGCTCGGGTTCGGGTTCGGGCTCGGGCACGGGCGACGATTCCGGTACGGTCAACTAGTCGCCACCCCACCGCCCATTACGGCTCTCGCCGCAAACATATTCACTCACAGGCGCCCGCTTGCTCCCCCAGCAAGCGGGCGCTTCGTTTTTGACATGGCATGAACCAGAAGAGCCCGGCACCGTGGCGGTGTACCGGGCTCGATCAATCTCTGGTGCCCCCGGGCGAATTCAACCCCCCCGCGGGAAATTGGTGACGCGGGTGTCGACGGCTCGAACCCTGCCCTTAGACCAGAAGAGCCCGGCACCGTAGCGGTACCGGGCTCGATATTCCTCTGGTGCCCCCGGGCGGATTCGAACCGTCGACACCCGCTTTAGGAGGTCATGGTCATTTACCTTACCTGGGCAAATGCAATTTTGCCATATTATATATATTCACAGGTAGATTAGCTGTTTTTGAGTTTCTGCTGGTTCTTATTAGAATTCTATTTCACCTCTTTTTCACCCCTAGCAGTTGCGTTTACGGCTTGCAGGGGTGAAAAGTTTACGTTAGGCTCGGGGCCGAGGCCCTCAAAGCCCCGGCCCCGAGCCTAACGTAATCCCCTTGGAGGACACTTTTGGAAACCAGAATCAAACCAACCGCAAAGGGAACATCTGAGCCCATCAAGGGAAAGCCCGGCTCATTCAAGATTTACTTCTCTCTTGGGAGAGACCCGAACTCCGGAAAGAACGGCAGCAAAGTTAAGTATCTCAAAACACCCAAGAGGACCATCCATTGCAAGAGCAAGAACCCGAAGAACTGGCCTAGCGAAGTCGCAAACGCTCTCAACGAGTACCGCGAGGAACTTGAGAGCTATGAACCATCTAGAGATGCTCCGAGCACCGTAGCGGCATATGCCGAATCCTTCCACGTGCTCCGAGAGAGCTCATTCGGCTCCCCTCTCTCATATGAGCGAGAGGGATACGACGTGCGACACATACGCGAACTGTTCGAAGACGTGCCCCTAGCCGACCTGAGGCCCGACGATGTTAAACGCGCCTACGCTGAGGCCCGTTCAAATGGAAGGTTCACCGACGCCGAGATCCGTCGCATTCACGTCAAGCTTAAGCAGGTCATGCAAGATGCCCTTGAGAACGAACTGATTGGCCGCAATCCTTGCATCGGCATAAAGCTGCCGAAACCGGACCTGCGAGCACGAAACTTTCTCCCTCCCGATGAGCTCCCAAGATTCACTGAGTGCTTGCTTTCCGAGCCGATGGGGCCCATGACCGTCTGCACCATGCTTATATTTCACCTCGGGCTGAGGAAAGGCGAGGCTTTAGGGCTCAGCTGGCTCGATTACGACCCCGAAGCCATGGAGCTCCGAATCGTCCGGCAGTACACCAGC
Organism: uncultured Collinsella sp.; assembly: GCA_900545555.1. Taxonomy (GTDB): domain Bacteria; phylum Actinomycetota; class Coriobacteriia; order Coriobacteriales; family Coriobacteriaceae; genus Collinsella. The sequence continues at coordinate 14,373 of UQZI01000030.1, read as the reverse complement.
GACAAGACCTTGAGGCCCCCGAAATCGGAGATGAGCAGACGCATTCTCTCCATAGACAAAGCTCTGGCCGAGTATTTAGACAAGTGGAAGACTATGCAGCGCGACATATTCAGACGTCGCGGGTTGGAACAAAAGGATACCGACCCCATCGTCCACGCATTCAGCGTTGGAAAGGATGCCGACGGTTTCCGCAGCATAAGCGTCACCAGACCAAGCGGGCACAACTACTCTCGATGGTTTAGGGACTTCTGCGTCGATAACGGCTATGGGACTTATAGCGATGTGACGAAGCAGTTCATGCGAGACGGCAAGCTTCATACGCGCGGCACTGGTTACTCAGGACTTGTTCCCCATGGCCTCCGTCACACCGCCGCGACCGCTCTCGTGGCGAGCAACGTCGATTTAAAGACCGTTCAGGCGCGAATGGGCCATGCCTCCGCAAGCACAACGGCTAATTTCTACACCCATGCAATCAGGGCCAATGACCGAAACGCAGCAGAAGTCTTTGAATTGCTGTCATCTAAGTAATGGCTAGTTTACCTCGATGTTCACTATCTCTTCATACGGTGGGCTACTACTAGGGCTACATGCGCCGTCTGATGGTATGATGATTGCAGACAAACGATTGGAGGTGAATAAAATGGTCTATAAGAAGAAGGCCGAGAAGCGTATCCGCATACCCGAAAACCTCAAGACCCCCTTCTCACAGATGGTCTCCGACGAGGCTTACCTTCGAGCGACCGATGAGTCAAAAGCCATTATCGGCCTTGTCTTTGACGAGGTGCTTCCCTCCCCGGCATTTCCGAGGGACAGGATGCTCGACGTCTACAGCGGTAGTGGTCTGTTTGCGAGCGTCTCGGACGTTCTGCGTTCGAACGTCACTGGCGCGACGGGAACCGTCGCCCACGGCGGCTATAAGCCCATTGTCGAGTTCGGTTTCGAGCTAATCCACGAGAGGCGTTGTGAGACCGCGCTCTTTACCAGCGCGATGGACATGCCGCACCTTCGCCGCTGCTTTGATTCCGTCATTGACTTTATGGAGCACAAGGTTCCGCGCGATCCCTCAGACCCCTTTGTCGATTACGAGACCGACAGGGCAGTGAAGTACGGCCGCGCCCTGATGGACGAGGCGTCCACCAACTATAACCGCGCCCCCGTTGTGGCGCTCGTGCGCTTCGCCATCGAATATTTTGACGAAATCGGCCAGCTGAACGCGACATGCGCCTATCTCGCCGACGCCTTCTCCGCGCTCGAAGAGAGCGTCACGACCTCTGCCGCAGACTGCGGCAACCAGCACGTACTCCCGGATACCCCGGAGTTGCGTCGCAAATGGAGCAGTCTTCTTGAAGAGGTTTGTTCCGACTGGTAATAAAAAACGGCACCCGACTCCCCTCTCTTAGTCGCCAAACCTCGAAGAGGAGCCGAGCACCCCAAACAAGGAGTTTATCATGCATCTTGCAGATGACCCCAAGGTTGACGCCATTTCCGCAGGCATCAACCTTCGTCGCACTGGTCCCAAGCGTATCTTGAGCCGTCTCGATGTTCAGATTCTCACCGGCATTGGCCAGTCGAGCGCCATTAAGCTCATGAAGTCGACGCACCATTGCTTCCGCATCGCCAACCAGTATTTTGTCATGGAAGAAGACCTCATCGCCTATTTCAGGACTTTGGCTGAAGAGGCGAACGAGTAATGCAGTGCCCGGCCCCCAACCCTCTCGTTTTCGAATCCGATAGGCTCGATGAGCACCTCAGCGCCCTTAGGGGTGACCAACCTATCGCCCTCTTCGGGCTCAAGGCCCTTAACGACATCCTCGGCGGAGTCCATCCCGGGCTCAATTATGCCATCGGCACCGGTCCCGGCAGGGGCAAGACGACCTTGGCCTTGCAGGAGGCCGACAAGCTTGCGAACGACAGTCACCCAGTAATCTATGTCTCCGCCGAGCTTCCCGCGCATAAGCTCTTGGAGAAGAGCCTTGCACGACTCAGCGGAGGCAAGCTTGCCCTTTCCGAGGTCGCGGACGCGGCGGCGGCAGACCATCCCAAGCACGAGGCCTTCGAGGCTGCTCTCGACAGGTATCGCAGCTGTATCGCCCCGAATCTCTGTATTACCGGCCCGTTGAACACCGTTGAACTCTCGAACCTCGTTGGGCTGATAGCACGTGAGCGCAACGAGGCCCCTATCGTTTTCATCGACTATCTCCAACTCCTCGCCTGCGGTATCACGGCGGGACAGCAGTTCATCGACGAGCGCTTGGCAATCACAGCGTGCGTAAAGGGCTTGCGCGAAATATCAAACCTCTACGGCTCGCCAGTCATCGCCCTGAGCTCGACCACGCGCGAGTCCTACAAGTCTGGCAAGTCGAGCAAGCCCAACCTCGGCATGTTCGGCGGCTCTTCGACGGTCGAGTACAGCTTCGACTCCGTTCTTTTTCTTGCCGACGATGACGGAAAACCCGACTTCCCTTTTGAGGCCCCCGCGAGCGGCACCCCGCTCAAGCTCGTTGCCCTCAAGAATCGCTACGGCACGTTAGGCGAAGCTCGGCTCGACTTCGACGGAGCCCACGCTACCTTCCTCGATAGGGGCTAGGCGATGCGCGGCACTAGCAGGACCGCGCATATCAACGTTCGTATGACCGATGGAGAGCGGGCCGAAATCGTGGCCCGCTCTTCCTCTTTCGGCATGCCCCCATCAACGTTTTTGCGCGAGGCCGCCCTCCGAATCGGCGAGAAGCCCGTCAAGGTCGCCGACGAGTCGACCCTCCGGCAAATGCTCGTCGAGATGAAGCGGCAGGGCAACAACCTCAACCAAGCTATGCGCTCCATAAACGCCTATGGCATCGACCGGCAAACGGCCGTCCAGCTTGAAAACGCCGTCCAGTTGATATCGAGCACAGCTTCCGAACTCTCAACCCTTCTGTCGAAAGCAAAGGAGCGGCTATGAAAAGCAAGATGTTCACCGCCCTCATATCATCCGTCTTCATTGCATTCCTCGTCTGCCCAATCCTTGCCGCCCCTATCGGCGATATTGCCTCCGGGATCATGCCCGACGCGTCAGCCCTCCCCTCTGCGCTCGATGCGGCCACGGTTCTCGGCTGGTGGCTCTCGGGCGCATTCATCGCCCATATCACGGGGACCGTCCTCACCTTCCTCCTCACGCTCTGCATCTGCTCCCTCGTTGCCTATTCGAGCGCCCTCAACTCGCGTGCCGACGATGGCGGCGTGCTCGGCAATGCTTGCATCAAGACGGGCCGCAATGCGGTGAAAGGTTCGATTACATGGGACGGCTCGGCTAACCCCTCTTCACGCGGGTTCGTCTACGGGTTCACCAGATGGCTCGGCAAACCCTGCTACCTCTTCGAGCCAAAGAAGATGGTCTATGTTTCCGGGTCCACTGGCTCTGGCAAGTCCCGCTTCCTCTACCTGCCCTCAATCGATTTGCTCTCGTACGGCGACGGCGCAAACGGCTCCGAGCCCGCGACCCTCGTCGTCTCCGACGTCAAGAACGAGCTCATAGAGCTCACGGGTGACGAGCTGGCCCGACGCGGCTACAACGTCCTCCTGCTCGACACGCAGCGACCCTATCGAGGCCAGAGGTTCAACCCGCTCAAGCAGGTCATCGACCTCCACGCCGAAAGCCGCGACCAAGAAGCCGAGCAGGCGGCTGACACCATTGCGGAGCTCGTGGTGCAGGATGACGAGAACGGCAAGGGCTCGCACTGGACCGCATCCGCGCGGGGCCTCCTGTCTGCCCTCGTCTTGCTGGTCTCCATGTCCGATGAATGCCCCAAGGAAGCAAAGCACCTTGCGACCGTCTGCGAGGTGCTGGACCGTGGCACCGAGGCAGAGGGTGACGACCCGGCCGAGCCACTCAAGAGCGTTTTCCGCGCCCTACCAAGCAGACACCCCGCTAAAAACAGAGCCTCGCAGTTCGTCTCCTCGGGCGGCAACGAGCTCAGAAGCATCCTCTCGACGCTCAAGGTGGCGCTGCGCCCGTTCTCGTCGGCCCCAGTCGCATGGATGACGTCCGGGTCCGACATCGACCCTCGCGCGGTTCTTGAAACCAAGAGCGCCGTATTCCTCCATATGCTCGACGAGGGCTCGCCATACAACTGCATGGCGGCGATATTCCTCTCCCAGCTCTGGGAATCCGTACAAATCGTCGCCGATTCCAACGGCGGAAGACTTCCGCGACCCGTCCAGATTCTCGGCGACGAATGGGGCAACCTGCCCCGCATCGAATGCCTGCCCGCCCTCCTTTCGCTTGGAAGGTCGTTCCAGATTTACTGGACGGGGGCAACGCAAGATATATCCCAGCTTAATAAATACGGAGAGAGGGACGGACGGAGGAAGATTCTCGCGAACTGCGGCGTAAAAGTCGCCATGAAGCTCGCCGAGGAGGAAGACCGCCGATACTTCACGGAGCTCATCGGCAAGACCACCCGCCACACGCAGGGCACGAGCAGCAGCAAGGCGGCGTCGGGTTCGTCGGCATCGACCTCCTACAGCGAGAGCGCAGACGACGTGATACACGCGTGGGAATGGCGCGACATGGCCCCGGACAGGGACGGGATAATCGTCGTCAAGCACGCGGATAACGGAATACCCGCCGAGCGGGCCGGGGTCTTCCGCTCACCCGTCGCCGATTGCACCAAGACGCCCACGAAGGAGCACTTCGACCTCGGGACTCCGGAGCACGAGGCGGAGAAGCGCCGTGCCTATCAAAAGCAACTGGACGAGGCCGCTGCCGAGAAGATGGGCGAACGCGTCGGCCTCTGGTGCCCCAAGTGGCCCGAGCCGAAGAAGAAAGCCGAGATCCAGCCGACCGGCAAATTCAGCGGCCTTTCGCTCGACTAGGGAGGACCCATGACAGCGATTAAACAGACAAGCGTGTGCAGCGAGAAGCACCTCTCCCGCCTCAAGGACTATCTCTCATGGGACAGGGACAAAGCTCTCGCGCACGACACGCAGAACATCATCAGTGAAGAGCGCTGGTTCCAAGAGATGGCAGACACGAGGAAGGCCATGGGGCATGACAAGCCGGGGAAGGCGGGGGCGAAGTGCACCTACATGCAGCATCAGATACTTGGTTTCCTCCCCGACGAGTGCGACCTCAACGGCGGGAAGATGACGCCGGAGATGTGCATGCGATACGCACGCGACTACGTGGCCGAGCGCTATCCGAACCAAGAGGTCGTCATAGTTCTGCATCGCGAGCGCTGCCGCTCCGACGACACCGACCGCTATGCCGTGCACCTCGGCATCAACCGCAGCGACCTTGAGACGGGCAGGAGGCTCGACGAGGGCCCCGCACGCAAAGCCGCTGCCGCACGCGTGAAAACCGTTCGCACCTTGGACGAAAGGTATGGGCTCAAGCAGCTTGAGCGCGGCAAGGCCAACTCGCGCGTCCACGCGAGACAGCAGGGCAGGGAGGAACGCGACATGGCCCGCAAGGGGCAGGCCGAGCGCTCCGAGAACGCCCGCGTCCGCGTGGCGGTCGCCCGTCGCGTCGAGGAGGTCGGACGAATGAGGGACTGCCCCGACCGCATGGCCGAGCTCGACCGGCGGCTCAGGCGAGACGGCATCGAGCTCGCGAGGTCGAAGGGCGGGAGCCTCCAGTACCGCTTCTTCTCGAAGGCCCTCGGGGCCGTGCGGAAAGTCAACGGCGGCAGGCTCGGCTTCGCGGTCGACCGCTCAACCGGCCTCGTCGTCCGCTTCACGCTGCGCGGGATCGCGACGGCGATGAGGGCGTTCTGGGAACTTGAGCGCAAGTCGTGGGAGAACCAGAACGGGCGAGGGGACTGAGCGCTTGGGCCGGGACGCAACAAGCGTCCCGGCTTATTATTGGCGGGAGCGACTTCGGAGCGGTTCGCCCTCCGCCGCAGGCGGCAAGATGATTCCGTGCAACGGAATCCATATCTTGCCTGCACGGAGCGAGCCGGTTGCCGAGGCAACGCGAGCCCGGGCAGGTGAGCGCCGGTTGAGCCGACGCCGAGGAGACGCGACCCATGGGGAGCGTCGCACGACGGTGCTCGGCGACCCGGCGCGAGAGGCCCCGTCCGGCGACCGGCGGAGCGATGGCGACCTCTGGAAGCCATCGAGCGCAGCCGTTCGGCGGGCGGGGCCGGTGTGAGCGGAGGCGGACGGAAACGCGATCCTTGGGAGCGTTGCAGGAAGCCGTAGCGAGAGCGACGCCACGCGTCGCGGGGGTCCCGCTTATGGGCGGGACCCATCGGCCGCAAGGCCGATCGATGAACATTAGAAAAAGCCCCGGCCATTTGGTCGGGGCTTTCCTTGCCTGAAATAGACGATTGCCTTGCTCTTTCTAGTTACTTCGTGGCACCGCAGGAAGAGCACTTGTACCCGGTGGTCACGGTCTCGTCCCATGCCTTGCTCACCAGCACTTGCTCGTCCCATGCTGCTTTGTCGGTCACAGTTTCATAATACCCTTGCTTTACAGTCACATAGGTAGAGTGATAGCTTCCGCAATTACCACCATTCATAAGAGAGTTGTTAATATGTCCCCATGGGTCTGACGTAATATCCGCACCGCACTGGTTGCAGATATAGTGTTCCTCCGTTACCGGGTCATGCCATACCTGATGCGTCACCGCGTCATGGTGGACGGTCTTGTACTGAGCGTCGTGATGGACGGTCTTTGTCTGGGCTACCCAGTTGTGCTGATGCGCCGGGGTGTCATCCTTTTTCGATGAGCTGCCTGAATTGGTGTTCGAGCCGGAGTTGCTGCTGTTGCCACCATTCGGCTTGCTATCGGATTTTCCCTCGTCTTTCTTGGAGGATGAATTGCTCTTGTTTCCAGAGTTATCGGAGCTGCCTGTGGCCTTCCCATCATCTTTCTTGCTATCGGAGGTCTCCGGTGTCTTCGCATCGGACTTGTCCTCCTTGGCGGTCTCCTCGGCCTTCTCGGTCTCCTTCTCGACGGCATCCGTATCGGCATTCGGGTTCTTCTTGATGTTGTCCTCGAACTTCTTCACGACCTTGGCACCCTTGTCTCCGGTCAGAGTAGAATCGCCCTTCTTCACGGCTGCTGCAACGTCCTTGGCGATGGCGGTCAGGTCATCCTTCGTCACCTTATCCGCATCCACCTTGTTGAAAGTCACACCCGTGCTGGCCGTCTTCTTGTCGGCCTTCCCGGCGGTAACCTTCTTCGATGACACCTTATAGATGGAACCGTCGGCGTTCACCGGTGAAATGAATGTGACGGTGTAGGTGCCGGACTTGCCGACCTTCACGGTCACCTGCTTGTTCGCGTCGATAGCGGTGTAGAAGTCCACCTCGCCGTCCGCTCCCTCGATATGCGCGATGACGGGCGTGGATGTGTCCGCATCCCAGCCGTCAGCCTTTACCTCAAGGGTAAGTACCATGTCCTGCTTCTCATCGTCCTTTGACTGGGACACCGCAGGGGCATTGGAATCTCCCGTCCAACTGGCATGTGTGATGGCATACCCACCGCCGCCGATGAGAAGCGCCGCACAGAGGATTCCCGCACCAGCCGCGCAGACCTGCTTACGGGAGAACTCGCGCCCGAAGAGCACGAGCGGCTTCTTAGCATTCTCCTCCTTCGTCGAATCCGATCGTTTAATTTCCCGAGAGCCGTACTCATCCATCGGCAAACTCCAGTTCAATTATCAGAGGTCTAACTTAGCGGCATTGTATTCCAAATTGTCACTTATATAGGTGTGACTCATATAGAACCGAAACGAATCATTGGCACAACCTATTAGGAGGTGCCAATGACTCAGTTAGATATAAAGATGAGGGTCGGGCTGAGAATAAAAGAGTTGAGAAACGAACTCGGCTATAGCCAGGAAACTATTGCGTACTCTATCGAAATGTCCCGAACATACTTCGCTGAGGTCGAAACCGGCAAGCGGAACATATCAATTGAAAATATCGACCGGATTGCACAAGGGCTCGGCGTTTCCCTGAAAGAGTTCTTCAACTCTGACCTCTTTGTCAAATAAGACAGAGCACAAATCGAATTAGAACGAAAGGACAGACTTCCAACGTCATCTAATGTCCAACAGGGCTTCAATAGCAATCAAAAGGTATCAAAGGGCTGCCGGAAACTGGCTTGCCCTACGGCAACGACAGCCTAGGTTTTCAACGCTTTCCATAGCCGGAGGGTCCCACATCCAGCCCGTAGGCTGTGGGAAGGATTGAAAACCGGCCCTGAGGGTGAAACTCTGGGGTGAAATATGAAGTCGCGATGTTTTCCCCATAGAATGAACTTTCACCCCTTTTTCACCCCTCAGGCGGGTTTTACCCCTATCCACACAGAAACAGGTCAGACGATTTATACCGTCTGACCTGCTATTTCTCTGGTGCCCCCGGGCGGATTCGAACCGTCGACACCCGCTTTAGGAGAGCGGTGCTCTATCCCCTGAGCTACGGAGGCATGTCGTATTAGTGTAGCAGATTTACGCCACTAACATGCAGCGCACGACCGCTCTTCGAGATAGTCATCTGCGACGTTCTTTAATGACAAGTCGTTTAAGAACGTCCCTAATAACTACCCAACGACTAGTTGCCTTTGTGGAAGAGGTTTTTGATAACGGAGGGGATGCTCTTGGCGCCCTTAGCCGTCACATCGATAAAGTCAGGCGAACGCACAAGCTTATCCTCGTCAACGTACTTGCGGACCGCACGAAGCGTCTCTTTGTCATCGCGCGTCGAAAACGTAAAGTGACCATTGTCCTTGGTGAAGATGGCAAAACGCGTAATCTTCTTGGTGCCGCGCAAAACCTCAGCGGCAATATAGTCGACCTCATCCCACGGGATCTGAATAAAATCCTCGGGATTGCGCTCGTTATAGTACTCAAACGCCTTATTGCCCACCATCACGTTACCGTGACTGGTAAGCCCCATCAGGCAGGTTGCCGGCGTTGCCAAATCGACCGTGCTGTTCTGAGATTGCGCCATACGCGCCTCGCCCTCCAATAAAAACAATCGGACCGCATCCAGTGTACCCACCGGGTGCGGTCCGTTTCAATGGCTCAAAAGCCCTTGCCTAGCAACTCTCGGTCTTAAGCCGAAGCGTGCTTACATGAAGCCGCAGACGCGACCGATGATGCCGACGGCGAAGAGAGCCAAGATGATGACGATCGGGCTGACCTTCTTCTTGAGGAGCTTGCAGACCAGAAGGGTCAGGCACACGGCGGCAAGGCCGGGGATGAGCTGATCGAGGTTGGCCTGAAGCGTGGTGACCTTCACCGGGTCGAGTGCGTTGGCACCGACAGAGCTGTACATCGTCAATGCCTGCTTGATGCCCTCAGAACCGGCGGGCAGGTTGGCCCAGTCGATATAGGCGCCAGCGGACTGCGTGACCTTGGAGACGACCGGGGTGAAGGAGATGGACACCCAGCGCTCGACCAGGGCGCCGATGATGAACATACCCAGGATGGAAGCACCCTCGGTGACCTTGCCCATCAGACCGCCGGAGAGGTCCTTGGCGATGGAGGAGCCGACCTTGTAGCCAAACTCCTGCGTGTACCACAGGAAGGCGTAACGGATGATGTTCCACGCGAAGAAGAACAGCAGCGGACCGGCGATGCTGCCGGACAGGGCCAGGGAAGCGCCCAGTGCACCCAGAATCGGGCGAAGGGTGAACCAGAAGGCGGGGTCGCCGACGCCGGCGAGCGGGCCCATCATACCGACCTTGACGCCCTGAATGGCGACGTCGTCAATCGGAGCACCGTTGGCGCGCTCCTCCTCGAGGGCGAGGGTAACGCCAATGACGGGGGCGGAAACATAGGGGTGGGTGTTATAGAACTCCAGGTGGCGCTTAAGAGCGGCAATCTGGTCATCCTTGCTGGTGTAGAGCTTCTTGATCGCAGGGATCATTGCGAAGCACCAGCCGCCGTTCTGCATACGCTCGTAGTTCCACGAGCCCTGAAGGAACTGATGACGGAAGCAAACCTTCTTACGGTCAGCCTTGGTGAGCTGAATCTTGTTCTCTGCCATATGTATCACTCCCCTCCTACTCGTAATCGTTCAGAATGTCGCCGAGCGGGTCACCGGAGCCACCGCCCATGCCGCCACCCTGCTTGGCCAGATCCTTAAGGCCAAGGTAGATGAGGGCAAGGGAGATGCCGATGAGGCCAAGGGCGATCAGCGTGAGCTGAGGGATGGCAGCAAGGACAAAGCCGAGGATGAAGAACGGCCAGGTCTCCTTGGTGGCCATCATGTTGATGACCATGGCGTAACCGACGGAAGCGACCATGCCGCCGCCGACAGCCATGCCGCCGGACAGCCAATCGGGCATAGCGTTAAGCGCGTTGGTAACGGCCTCGGCCGGGATGATGCACAGAAGTACTGCCGGGATGGCGATACGAACACCCTGCATGAGGATGCCGGCGTACTGCCAACGCTCGATGCCGGCGAAGTCGCCCTTCTCGGCGCAGGCGTCCATGCCGTGAACCATAGCGGTAGCCAGGGTACGGCAGATCATGGTCAGGAACAGACCAGCGACCGACAGCGGGACGGCGACGGCGATGGCGGCGGTAACGGCCTTGGCCGAATCGGTGGCGCCACCGTTGAGGGCGAGCACCATGATGATCGAAGAAGCGACCGAGGCCAGAGCGGCGTCAGGCGCGACGGCGGCGCCGACGTTAGCCCAGCCAAGGGCCATCATCTGGAGCGAACCGCCCAGGAGGATGCCCTCCTGAAGGTGACCGGTTACGAGACCGATAAGCGTGCATGCCACGAGCGGCTGATGGAACTGGAACTCATCCAGAATGCCTTCCATACCGGCAAGCAACGCGACAATCGCAACAAGCAGAATAGTGATTGCAGACATGTATCGGACCCTCCTTTACTATGCTTGAGCGGCCAGTTCGGCCTTAGCTTTCTTCAACATGGCGTCGAGATCCTCGGAGGAATCCGAAGGAACCTTGCGGACCTCGAACTTGACGCCCTTGGCCTTGAGAGCCTCGATGGTCTTGACATCGTCATCGCCCATAGCGACAGCGTTGGTGACGACGACCTTGCCCTTGGAGTGGGCCATGGAACCGATGTTGGCTTCCTTGATGTCGACGCCGGCCTCGATGGCCCTGAGCAGATCCTGCGGGTTCTCGAACAGCAGCATCGCCTTGGTGTCGCCAAAGCGCGTGTCCTTGACGACCTCGGCCATCTTCTTGATAGGCACGACGTTGGCGTGGACTCCCGGAGGGGCAGCCTGCTCGATCATGGTCTTGCGGAGCTCGTCGTGAGCAACGCCGTCGGAGACCACGATGATGCGGTTGGGGTTGATCTGCTTGGTCCACGTGGTGGCCACCTGACCATGCAGCAGACGCGTGTCGATACGGACGTGGGCGATCTTGATGTGCCCATCGCCGATGACCGTTCCCGGAGGAATGGCACCCGCAGGAGCAGCGGCGGCCGCAGCCGGCTTCTTCTCCTCGGGCTCCAGAGACTCGGGCTTGACGCGCACGCCGGCCTTAGCCTCAGTCACGAGATGTTTTGCGATCGCATGTGCAGTGTTCTTTGCGTCAAAGCGCTGCGAATATGCCTCGATGAGCATAGGCAGGTTGACACCGGTGACGATAGCCCAGGAATCATGGCCCTCGATGAGACCGCTGATCTGGTTGAAGGGCGTGCCGCCCCACAGATCAACGAGGAAGAGCACCTGCTCCTGGTCCTCGAAGGAAGCGATTGCTTCCTCGACCTTGGCACGGAAGTCGTCGGGGCCCATGCTCGGCTCGAGCGAGACCACGGCTACAGACGGCTGATCGCCAAAGACCATCGAGCCCGTCTGCTTGATTCCAGCCGCCAAGTCACCATGGCTAGCAAGAACAATACTTACCATCACATAACCTCCTTTTTGTCTACGTATTTCCTACACGACAATAATGGAGTATACCTGTTCGCCTTGTGGATTTATAGCTAAATTCGCAAACGGTTGCATTATTTGTTTAAACCCTTGATTCTCATTTTCATTGCAACAGCCTCAGGACTCAGCGCAACGCGTTGCGCTGAGTCCTGAGGCGCGAATCCGGGTAGGCATCTCCAGAGGGGCCGGAATCCCCCGGCCCGCGATGGAGGGAGGCCGGCATGTCCAGACCCAAGCCGTCCGGAAGGTCGTACGGGAGGCTCACGAGGCACGAGAGGAACACGGTCGAGAGGATGCTCGACCGCAGCCGCAGCGCCCGCGAGATCGCCGCGGAGCTCGGCAGGTCGCCCTCGACCGTGACCAGGGAGGTTGCGGCGCACCGCTACGTCACCGCGCCGCGCTCGCGCTACGGCGAGCCCGCGCCCGCGGACCTGTCGGGGGCCTGCCCCAGGCTCTCCGCGTGGCCGAGGTGCTGCAACGGCTGCTCGCACAGGAGGGGCTACGGCTGCTCGAGGAGGCCCAGGGTGTTCTACAGCGCCAGGAGGGCGCAGGAGGCGGCCGACGCCGAGCTCTCGGCGAGCAGGTCCGGGATCGACGAGACCGAGGAGGGCGCCGCCGCCAAGCTCGCGGCCATCAGGGACGGGCTCGCGCGCGGGCTCTCCCCGCAGCAGATAGCGGCGACGACCCCCGGGCTCAGCGCCTCCACCGTCTACAGGTGGGTGGACGCCGGCTACGACGGCATGACGAACATGGAGCTCAGGCGCAAGGTCGGCTACAGGCCGAGGTCGCGCCGGGCCCCGAGAAGGGCGACGTCCCACTCGTCGCGCAGGTCGCACGCGTCGTTCCTCGCGCTCGGCGAGGACGCCTGCGCCGCGGCCTGGGAGATGGACACCGTCGAGGGCTCCAGGGGCGACTCCGCCAGGCTCCTCACGCTCCTGCACCGCCCGAGCCGCTTCCAGCTGGCCCTGCCGCTGCCGGACGGCACGTGCGCCTCGGTCCTGGCGGCGCTCTCCTCCCTGCGCGGGGTCCTCGGCGAGGACGGCGCGAGGCGCGCCTTCGGCGCCGTGCTCACCGACAACGGGAGCGAGTTCGCCGACGAGGGCGCCATCGCGGCGCTGATCGGCGAGCGGGACGGCGAGACCAGGCTCTTCTACTGCGACCCCCGGCAGAGCCAGCAGAAGGGCGCGTGCGAGAAGAACCACGTGGAGATCAGGAAGCTGCTGCCCAAGGGCGCCGGGGCCAGGTTCGACCGGCTGACGGCGGCGGACTGCGCGCTGCTCATGTCGCAGGTGAACTCCGAGCCGAGGGGGGCGCTCGGGTTCCTGACGCCGGCGCGCGTGCTGCGGATGGCCCTCGGGGAGGACGCCTCCGCCCTCATGGACGCGTTCGGGATAGAGGAGCTGGCGCCCGGCGAGCTCGACCTCACGCCCGGCTGCATCGACAGGGCCAGGGCCGCGAGGGGCGAGGGGCCGCTGGCGGGATAGGCGGCGGGCCGGGACATGGGCCGGAGGGCCCGTTGCGCTGAGTCCGGAACGGCTGCGCGGCGGGCTGGCGGAGCATGCGGCGGCGGCATGGGGGCACCGGCCTCCATAGCCTCTCCACCTGCGGAGACGATGCGACGGCCAGGTGCCGGGAGCTATTCCCGCGTTGCGCTAGCTGCGGAAACGCGGGGCCCGTTCAGGCTGTTGCGTTGAGATTGAAAATCAACCTATTTGTTTAAACGTCTAAGTTTGTTACAAATTGATTACGTTGCTGATTTACAGCTCATTGCCTACTAAAACGTGATTTCCCAATTACTTTCACAGATATATACAGACACGCTGTTCATTAACGCCGCTTTTAGGTTAATCCCAATGCGCCTGCGTGCCGCTATTTTGTTTAAACAGACATAACTTGACTAATTGTATAACTTATGCTCTAGCGCAAGTAGTCGTTGGGGACGTTCTTAAACGACTAGTCAAACAAGAACGTCCCCAACGACTAGGGGCTAGACGATGTGGAGAGGGTTAGCGGCGTCGACGGCGTCGGGGGCGTCAGAAGGGCCGTCGGGGGCAGCGTCTGCCGGGTCCTCGTCGGGGGTCTCGATCTGCTTGATCATGACCTCTTGGCCCTGGAGCAAATAGGTATCGCCACTGCCGCAATGGGGGCAGGTCTTGCCGTGCTCGACTGTCGCATAGTCGCGGCCGCACGCCTCGCAATGCGTCACGGCCTCGACGGGCTCCACGATAAGCTCCGCGCCCTGCGTGATGGACTTTTTATCTGCCGCCCAGCGCCAAGCGTCGAGCAGCAAGTCGGGAACGACGCCCGAGACCTCGCCCAGCAGCAGCGTGACGCTCGAAACGCGACGCACGCCATTGGCGCGCGCCACGTTCTCAACATCGCGAATAATGTGATAAACGATTCCCAATTCATGCAAGGTAGAAACCTTTCAACAACGGTTGATGCGATGCAAACTCAAAGCAAGGGGACGGCGAAATCTAGTCTGCGCCGTCCCCTTACCCGCCATGGTTACCTATTTACGACCG
>UQZI01000029.1 GCA_900545555.1 uncultured Collinsella sp. | reverse complement strand
CCCCCGCTTTGCTCTAGCCAGGTTGTTACGGGTGGGCGTGACGGCTACTCGTCGCGCTTCTCCTCGTGGCGAGCAGCGGCACGGGCATCGTGAATGCCCTTGATGGCGGCATGGCGGGCGGTGCGGGCGTCGTGCACGGCGTCGCGGGCCTCGGCGGCCGTTGCCTTGGCAGAGCGCAGCTTGGCCGCCAGGTCGGGATTGGTCTCGGCAACTGCGGCGATCGTGGGGCCGTCGAGCTCTTCTTGCGTGGGCTCGGCCAAAAAGTCGATGGCATACTGAGCGGCTACCATGGAGCCCTTGGCGAGCGCGCTCTCGTCGATCTTGTAGAAGCAGGAGTGCTGGGCATAGGTGGCGCCAATCTGGGGGTTGCGCGTGCCAACAAAGGCGAGCACGCCCGGCACGCGGCGCAGGTACTCCGAGAAGTCCTCGCCCGAAAGCGTGCCGCGGTAATGGCCCTCGCCTGCGGGGCCCAGGCACTTGAGCACAGCTTGGCGGCAACGCTCGCTCGAGGCGGCATCGTTTTCGACCTTGTAGTTGGCGATGGTGTAGTCGGTGAGTTCGGCCTCGGCGCCTAGTGCTGCTGCGGTGTGCTCCACGATGCGGCGCATAAGCTCGGGCATTTCCTCATGCGTCTTGTCGCCATAGGTGCGCACCGTGCCGGCGAGGTATGCCGTGCCGGCGATAACGTTGCGCGCGGTGCCGCCGTGCAGTTCGCCGACGGTGATGACGGCGGGTTCGTAGGGGCTAATCTCGCGCGAGACGATGGTCTGCAGGGCGTTGACGATTTCGGCGGCAACCATAACGGCGTCGTGGCCGCGCTGGGGCATGGCGCCATGGCACGAGGTGCCGCGGACATCAATGCGGAACCAGTCGGTGTTTGCCATGCGCGGACCGGGCTCGCAGCTCACGGTGCCGGCATCGACCTCGCTCCAGATGTGCGCGGCATAGGCACCGTCGACGCCATCGAGTACGCCCGTACCGATCATGAGCTTGGCGCCCTGGCCGTTTTCCTCGCTGGGCTGGAAAACGATGCGAATCTCGCCGTGGATGTCATCGGTCATGTGGCGCAGAATCTGCAACGTGCCGAGCATCATGGCGATATGGCAGTCGTGGCCGCAGGCGTGCATGCAGCCCTCGTTGACGCTGGCGAACTCCTCGCCGGTCTGCTCGGTGACGGGCAGGGCGTCGATGTCGGCGCGCAGCAGGATACGGCGGCGCGGCGTGCCGTCCTCGCGGTAGGCATCGGGCGCGGTGCCGCGGAGTGTCGCCACCAGGCCCGTCTTGAGTGGACGCTCGTAGGGGATATTCATGGCGTCGAGCTGGTTGGCGATGTCGGAAGTCGTGCGCTCCTCGGCAAGGCTCAGCTCCGGGTGCTTATGGAAGTGCCGGCGCTGCTTGATGATGTAGGGTTCAAACTCGGCGGCGATATCATGGATGGCCGCGGTGACGTCGTCTGCCGCGCGAACCTCGGTTGCCGCCATAATCTGCTGTGCCTTGGTCTTCGTCATGGTCGATTTGCTCCTTGCTGGCTCGATCGCAAAATCGTACAGGCTCTCTCCAGTATGCCACCTGCCGCTAGGGCTGGTAAAGTTGCCGTTTGCCGCTTGGGGTTTTGTTGCAAGGGCGGGGGAGTACACTCGGGGGTGTTGAATTACCTGCCAGAGATGGGGATGCTCATGCAGCATATCGATCGGATTATCCGCTCCAAGAACGTTTTTACCGCCCAAGACGGTATCGATACCGCCCGCGAGCTGGCGATCGCCATCGCGGGTGATCGCATCGTCGCAGTCGGCGCGCCCGATGACGTGATTGACGCCGCACCTGCCGCCACGCCGGTGGTCGATTACGGCGAGCAGTTTGTCTGCCCCGGTTTCCACGATGCGCACCTGCATTTCTTCCATACTTCGGTTGGTTCCTCGCCGTACATGCTCATGGATATGGGCACGTCCGAGGCAGCATTGGTGCAGCATGCGCTCGAGTTTTCCAAAGGCTTGCCAGATGACGCCTGGGTCGTGACCCAGGGTTGGCGCGATTACCGCTGGGATCCGCCCGAGCACCCTACCAAGGCCTCCCTCGATGCGGCATTTCCCGATCGTCCCTGCGTTATGTACTCGGGCGACGGGCACACGCTGTGGCTCAACAGCCGCGCACTCGAGGCGCTCGGCGTTACGCGCGACAGCGAGCCTCCGGCGGGTGGCAGTTACGACAAAGACTCAAACGGTGAGCTTACGGGTATCGCTCACGAGGCTGCGGCCATGCAGCTGCTGCCGCGCTGCCTGGAGTGGCTGGGCGAGGACCGCATCGCGAGCGCATACGCCGACCAGATGAAGCGTATGGCCGAGCAAGGCATTACCTCAATCTGCGATATGTCGCTCATGCCCATGCCGGGCTGCGACTTTATTCGCGATGATGTTTACGACAAGCTGCAGGCCGCCGGCAAGCTGGGCATCCGCGCCCATCTGTTTCCCACGCTGCTGGATGACCAGTCGCGCTTGGAAGAACTCCAGACCCGCTACGCGAACAACGCGCTGCTCTCGGCGCCAGGCTTTAAACAGTTCTTCGACGGCGTGTCGAGCGAGCATACCGCATACCTCACTGAGCCCTATACCAACCCGCGCTTCCCGGGCGACCAGGGCCGCCTGACGGTCCCTGTCGAGCGTATGCGCAAGTTGGTTTTGGCGGCAGCCGAGCGTGACCATACCGTGCGCATCCACGTTATCGGCGACGGTGCCATCCATGCTGCGCTCGATATCTTTGAGGAGGCGGCAGAGCTCTACGGCTTGCCCCAGCACGGCCACAATACGCTTGAGCACCTGGAGAATCTGCTGCCTCAGGACATCGATCGTCTGCGCAAGCTCAACGTCATTGCCTCGAGCCAGCCTTGCCACATCACGCTCGACCCGGGTGGCCCGGAGCGCGACCTGGGCCTGGAACGCAGCCGCATCATGTGGCCGTTCGCAACTTATCAGCAGCGCGGTATCCGTCAAGCTTTCGGTACCGACAGCCCCATCACGGCCGTTACCAGCATGAACGTGCTCTACACGGCTATCACGCGCCAAGATCCCCGCAGCCACTGGCCCGAGGGCGGCTGGCTGCCGAGCGAGCGTATCGACGCGGCAACGGCCCTGCGCAGCTACACGCTTGGCAGCGCGTACGCAGCGGGCGACGAGCAAAACCTCGGCAGCCTAGAGCCCGGCAAATACGCCGACCTGGTAGTCCTGGACCAAAACCCACTCACCATCGACCCCCAAGAACTCCAAGCCACCAAAGTCCAAGCCACCTACCTAGCCGGCAACCTGATCTACGAGCGCTAGCCCCATACCCCACCCATAAGGGGCGCGTTTCTGCAACGTGCCCCTTTCTTGTTCGCACCATCTGCATCGCCATTTTGCTGCACTGACTTTTCTGAATGCCGGGCCCGAATTAGTTAACCTGGCTCCCTGGGCGGACCGGAGGGCATGAAGTTTGTCGCGAGTTCCGCACGCAAAGGAAAGCACTTAATGTGCTTTCCGTCTTGCGCAGGACTGTAGAGCAGCAAACTACATGCCCTCCGGTCCGCCCCGGGAGCCACCGTTAGGTTATCCCCCGGCATTCAGAAAATCTAAGTGCCAAAAAATAAGATTTTTTGACTCCGTGTTGTATAACCCGCCATTCGTGGGTACCATTCAACGCGTACGCAAACAAAAAGGGTTAATTCGCGTGGCATAACCACGCGGCCCAAAAAGGAGGAGACAAGCATGTCGTCTTTGAAGCCGCTTGCAGATCGTGTTCTGGTCAAGCCCGACGAGGCCGAGCAGAAGACCGCTTCTGGTCTGTATATCGCCAGCAACGCCCAGGAGAAGCCGCAGCGCGGCACCATCGTTGCCGTTGGTGCCGGCAAGGTCAACGACAAGGGTGAGCGCATCCCCATGGACGTCAAGGTCGGTGACGTTGTCATCTACGGTAAGTTCGGTGGCAACGAGGTCAAGGTCGACGGCGAGAAGTATCTGCTGATGCGCGCCGACGACATCTACGCTGTCGTCGAGGCCTAGTCTCGTCAGAATCTCTGATTCGTCTTTGAACGCGATCGTCGCATAGGACTCGGAAGCGGCGACGCGAGTCACATTTCTTTTGGAGGATTACCTACCATGGCAAAGAACATTACGTTCAACACCGATGCCCGCGCCAAGCTCGCCAAGGGCGTCAACACTCTGGCCGACGCCGTTACCGTCACCATGGGCCCCAAGGGCCGTTACGTCGCTCTGCAGCGCACGTTCGGTGCCCCGACCATCACCAACGACGGCGTTTCCGTCGCTAAGGAGATCGAGCTCGAGGACAACATCGAGAACATGGGCGCTCAGCTGGTGAAGGAGGTCGCCACCAAGACCAACGACACCGTGGGTGACGGCACCACCACCGCAACCCTGCTCGCTCAGGCTATCGTCAACGACGGTCTGCGCAACGTCGCCGCTGGCGCCAACCCGCTGGCCATCCGTCGCGGCATCGACAAGGCCGTCAACGCCGCCGTCGCCGAGATGAAGAAGCAGGCCAAGCCGGTCGAGACCAAGGAGCAGATCGCTTCCGTCGGCACCATCTCCGCTGGTGACCCCGAGGTCGGCGAGAAGATCGCCGAGGCCATGGAGGTCGTGGGCAAGGACGGCGTCATCACCGTCGAGGATTCCCAGACGTTCGACATCACCATCGACACCGTCGAGGGCATGCAGTTCGACAAGGGCTATGTCTCCGCTTATTTCGTCACGGACAACGACCGCATGGAGGCCGTGATGAAGGATCCGTACATCCTCATCACCGACCAGAAGATCTCCAGCGTTCAGGACATCATGCCTGTTCTCGAGGCTGTCCAGCGCGCCGGCCGTGGCCTGCTCATCATCGCTGAGGACATCGACGGCGAGGCTCTGCCGACCCTGGTCCTCAACAAGATTCGTGGCGCTCTCAACGTCTGCGCCGTCAAGGCCCCGGGCTACGGCGATCGCCGCAAGCGCATCCTCGAGGACATCGCCGTCCTCACCGGTGGCCAGGCCGCTCTGGACGAGCTGGGCGTGAAGGTCGCTGACATCACCGCCGATATGCTCGGTACCGCTAAGTCCGTCACTATCTCCAAGGACAACACCGTCGTCGTCGGCGGCGCTGGCTCCAAGGAGGCCATCGACGCCCGCATCGCTCAGATCAAGGGCGAGATGGAGAACACCACCTCTGACTTCGACCGTGAGAAGCTCCAGGAGCGCCTGGCCAAGCTCTCCGGTGGCGTTGCCGTCATCAAGGTCGGCGCTGCTACCGAGTCCGAGCTCAAGGAGATCAAGCACCGCGTCGAGGATGCCCTGCAGGCTACCCGCGCTGCTGTCGAGGAGGGCATTGTCGCCGGTGGCGGCGTCGCCTTCATGGACGCTGCTCCTGCGCTCGATGCTGTCGAGATCGACGACCCCGAGGAGAAGATTGGCGTCGATATCGTCAAGAAGGCTCTGACCGCTCCGGTCGCCACCATCGCCAAGAACGCTGGCTTTGAGGGCGCTGTCGTGGTCGACAAGGTTGCCGAGCTGCCCGCCGGCCAGGGTCTCAACTCTGCCAACGGCGAGTGGGGCGACATGATTGAGATGGGCGTCCTCGACCCCGTCAAGGTCAGCCGCGTCACCCTGCAGAACGCTGCTTCTGTCGCCAGCCTGATCCTCATCACCGAGGCTACCGTCTCCGATGTGCCCAAGAACACTCAGCTTGAGGACGCTATCGCTGCTGCTACCGCTGGTCAGCAGGGCGGCGGTATGTACTAAGGCCGACAAGGTCTAGAACTCCCACCGGGAATCCGGGGGCGTGAGGGGGGCTTCTCTCCGGAACGTCCTCGGACATGCAAAGAGGCTCCGCATCGCGCTTCGCGCTGCGGAGCCTCTTTGCGTCCTGCGGAATGTTCCGGAGAGAAACCCCGTCACGCCCCCGGATTCCCTGCGTTTACGGCCTTGAGGTCGGCGTGGGCGGAGGACTTGGTTGTTGGGAATACGTGTCCCGGTCGCTGTTTCGCGGCTTTGCCGCGAAAGGCGCGCTACTTTGGGATGGGTGGGGAACGCGGCTGCTGCGGCAACTGATCCCCGCCACAAATTACCCTTGGCATACTTGCACGAACGATTGCTCGTGTTACACTTGCAATTGCTGTTTCAGGGCGGGGTGAAATTCCCCACTGGCGGTAAATCGGGCGATGTCAAAGGGACACCGTGGCGCAGGCGAGATGCCTGTGACCGAGCCGATGAGTCCGCGACCCGTGTGTGCGTTGGTTCGCATGCCGGCTGAACTGGTGAGATTCCAGTACCAACGGTTAGAGTCCGGATGAAAGAGGCAGGTGATCTTATGTCTGAACAGTCGCAGCATATCCATTTTGAGAACACGAATAGGTGGAGCACCAAACAGCTCGTTACCATGGCGCTGATGTGTGCCTTGGGCGCCCTGTTTATGTACGTGCAGCTGCCTATCCTTCCTTCGGCGCCGTTTTTGACGTATGACCCGTCGCTGGTACCGGCGATGGTGTGCGGTTTTGCGTATGGCCCCGGCGCCGGCACTGCTGTTGCCGCCATGGCGATCGTTATCCATGCGCTCACCACGGGTGACTGGGTCGGTGCGCTTATGAACCTGGTGGCTACGCTGGGTTATATTCTGCCCGCGGCTATCGTCTACCAGAAGATGCATACCTATAAGGGTGCCGTGATTGGCCTGGTGCTGGGCGTTATTGCCGCTACGGCGCTGTCCATGGTTGCGAATCTGACCATCGGCGTTTGGTTCTGGTATGGCTCGGTCGATGTGATCGCCCCGCTCATGATTCCTGCCGTGCTGCCGTTCAACCTCATCAAGACCGTGCTCAACTCGGTGTTGACGCTGGCGGTGTACAAGGCGGTCTCTAATCTCATCACGCCCAAGAAGGACCAGGTCAAAGGCCGCGCATGATTGAGTGTCGGGGCGTTTCCTTTAGCTATGACGGTGCCACACCGGCACTCGACGGCATCGATCTGAACATCGAGGATGGCGAGTTTTTCTGCATCCTCGGCGGCAACGGGTCGGGCAAGTCGACGTTCGCCAAGCATTTGAACGCGCTGCTGCAGCCCGATACGGGAACGGTGCGCGTCAACGGCATGGACGCGTCCGATCCCGAGCTGGTCTACGACATTCGCTCGACCGCGGGCATGGTATTCCAGAACCCGGATGATCAGCTGGTGGCGACGCTTGTCGAGGACGATGTTGCCTTTGGTCCCGAAAACCTTGGCGTGCCATCGGCCCAGATCGCGCAGCGTGTGCGAGATGTGCTGAAGGCCGTGGGCCTGGTGGGCTTTGAGCGCCACGAGACCCATGCGCTCTCGGGTGGCCAAAAGCAGCGCGTGGCGCTTGCCGGCGTGCTTGCCATGGAACCGCGCGTGCTCATATTGGACGAGGCTTCCTCGATGCTCGATCCGCGTGGGCGCAAGGGCCTCATGAAGGCTTGCCACGCGTTGCACGCTCGCGGCATGACCATCGTGATGATTACGCACTTTATGGAAGAGGCCGCCGAGGCCGATCGTGTCGCGGTGTTTCGGGCAGGGCGAGTTGCCATGCTCGGTACGCCCGAGGAAATCTTGACGCGGGCGGACGAACTCGCGCAGCTCAACCTGGACATGCCGGCGTCATGCTGTCTTGGCAGGGCACTTCGTGCGAAGGGCGTGCCCGTTTGCGCGCAGGTGCGTGAGGCGGATATGGTCGCCGAGATTACACAGGTTTATGCCGAGCGGAGTGAGGCGGACACTGGGGAGCAACCTTTCGCTTCCGCATCTAACTCGCGTGTCCTTGACAGCGCCTCTTTCGCGACTGACGAGGCGGCAGCGTCGGAGCCCGCTATCGAGATTTCGCACCTCTCGCATAGTTACTCACTGAGCGCCCGCGAGCGCCGTCGCTGGCATAAGCGCTCGGCCGATGCGGACGTATCGAGCAAACAGGCTCTTTGGGGCAACGATCCAAACGGTCCGTGGGCGCTGCGCGATGTATCGCTGACGGTGCGTCGCGGCGAGTTCCTGGGCTTGGCAGGTCATACCGGTTCGGGTAAGTCGACGCTAGTCCAGCATCTCAACGGTTTGATTCGCCCCCAGGAGGGATTCGTTCGCGCGCTGGGGCTCGACCTGGCAAACAAGAAAGATGCCGCCGCGGTTAAGGCCAAGGTCGGCGTGGTGTTTCAATATCCCGAGCGTCAGCTGTTTGCCGAAACCGTGACGCAGGACGTGGCGTTTGGCCCGCACAACCTTGGCTTGCCGCAAGATGAAGTCGACCGTCGCGTCGAGTCGTCGCTCTCGCGCGTGGGCCTCGACCTTTCTACGGTCGGCGACAAGAGTCCCTTTGAGCTTTCGGGCGGTCAGCAACGGCGTGTGGCATTCGCCGGTGTGCTCGCCATGGAGCCCGAAGTCCTGGTGCTCGATGAACCCATGGCGGGGCTCGATCCGGCTGCGCACAGGGATTTCCTTGAGCTTATCGATCGACTTCACCGCGATGGCCTGACCGTTGTCATGGTTTCGCATAGTATGGATGACCTGGCCAATTGCTGCGACCGCATCGTCGTGATGAACGAAGGTGCGGTGTTTGCAGAGGGAACCCCCGCGCAGGTGTTTGCACATGCCGATGAGCTCAAGTCGATCGGCTTGGGCGTACCTGCTGCCCAGCGCATGGCGTTGGCGCTCGCGGAGGCGGGCGTGCCGCTGCGTTGCGGCGGGCTCTATACGGTTGAGTCGCTGGCCGACGAGCTGGCAGATTTGCTGATCGGTCGCTCAGACGGTCCTTCTAACGTCGCGGACATTGCTAAATCCAAGACGGTCGCGCGAGAGGAGGGCTGCTAATGGAGGCGTTTTCGTTTGGCAGCTACTATCCGAGCGATAGTGCGATCCATCGCCTGGATCCGCGCACCAAGCTGCTCCTGGGCTTTGTGTTTTTAATCACGACGCTGACCGTCGGCGGCTTCCGCGGACTGGCTCCTGTCGCAATTTTCGTCGTGCTGATCTATGCCGTGTCCCGGGTGCCGGCTCGTCGCGTTCTGTCGTCGATGGCGCCGCTGCTGGCAATCGTCGTCGTGGTCGCGGTGCTCAACTTGTTTACCGATCAGAGTGGGCGCATCCTGTGGCAGCTCGGCTTTTTGCAGATAAGCGAGGGCTCGCTGCATTCCGCCGTCTTTATGGCGTGCCGCCTGACCTTGATGATGGCCGGCATGAGCGCCATTACGCTCACCACGCCTACGCTCGACCTCACCGCGGGCTTTGAGCGCCTGCTCGCACCGTTTGCGCGCGTGGGGCTCCCTGCGCATGAGCTCGGCATGATCATGGGCATCGCGTTGCGCTTTATGCCGCAGTTTGCCACCGAGATGAAGCAGACGGCGGACGCGCAGGCAAGCCGCGGCGCACGCGTAACGGGTGGCCCGCTCGGCGGCGTGCGTATGCTCGGCAGTGTGGCGATTCCACTGTTCACGGGCGTGTTCCGTCATGCCGAGACGTTGTCTGCCGCCATGGATGCACGCTGCTATCACGGCGAGCAGGGCCGCACGCGTCTGCATGCACTTGCATTTCGCCGCGGGGATGCGCTGGCTGCGGTTGTGACGATGCTGCTGCTTGCGTGTGTCATCGTCGTCAACCTTCAACTTGTTTAGGCGCGATTCGAGCGCAAGAAAGGGGCCCCTATGACCGACAACGACCGCACGGCTCAGCTTGAGCGCGCCTGTTCGTATCTCAGGCGCATTCCGGCGTGGTATCTGGCCACGACCGATGTGACCGACGGGCATCAGCCTCGCGTGAGGCCGTTTTCGTTTGCCATGGTCGATGACGGTAAGCTGTGGTTTTGCACGTCGCGCGACAAGGACGTGTGGGCGGAGCTGAGTGCGAATCCCAAGTTTGAGCTCTCGGGCTGGAAGCCGGGGGAATGTTGGATCGTGTTGACCGGCGAGGCCGCACTTGAGGACGACGCGGTTGCGAGCGACAAGGTGCGTCAAGCGGGTTTTAAGCACATGGTGGGCATCGGCGAGGAACACGAGAGTGCCAACGACGGCCGCCTTGCTTTCTTTTCGGTCCGCAACATTGCCGCGCGCTTCTGTGATATCGACGGCAGCGAGGAGCGCCTGGAGCTCTAACGTTTACCAACCAGTCAAATGAGCTAGCGGCAGGAGGAACCGTGGACGGATTGAATACGGTGTTGGAGTATCTGACGTCGGTGCCGGCATGGTATTTGGCGACGAGCGTTGACGGACAGCCTCATGTGCGTCCGTTTTCGTTTGCGCAGATCCAGGATGGCAAGCTGTGGTTTGTAACAGCGCGCACCAAAGATGTGTGGCAGGAGCTGCTGCAAAACCAGCGCTTTGAGGCCACGAGTTGGTGGCCGGGCCATGGCTGGCTTATCTTGCGCGGGCGTGCCGGCTTGGATGACCGGGCTTTAGGCGAAATGCGCGAAGCCGGGTGGAAGCATCTAGAGCACCTGGGCGAGCACTATGAGGGGCCTAACGACCCCACGCTCGTCTTCTTTAGCGTCGAGGATCCCGAGGCTTTTATCTGCAATCACGACGAATGGGTGCCGGTCGAGCTCTAGCCAGCTGGCTCATCCTAACAACTTGGTTTTCGCATGGGCGGGCCCCGTATTGCCCGGCGCCGTTAGGAGCGCCGGTCAATACGGGGCCCGCTCCATTTGTCAATTCCTTCAAGCGAATGTGTCGGGAATGTTTCAATGCATGAATATGCAAGCCATTTACGTAATCATGCATCTTTTGGTGCTAAAGTTTCAACTCACTTCATAACGACCGCTGCGAAATGCGCATCGGTGCATAAATCGCAGACAAGGAGTCTGATATGTCTTTGAAGGTTGGAATCGTCGGCGCGGCTGGATATGCCGGAGCCGAGCTCATTCGCCTCGTCCTCGGTCATCCCGAGTTTGAACTTGTTGCCATTACGTCCAACGCCGATGCCGGCCAGCCGCTGTCCGCGGTGTATCCGAGCTTTGCTGGTGTGAGCGATCTGGTTTTCACCACGCATGACGCCCCCGAGCTCAAGAGCTGCGATGCGGTTTTTCTTGCCGTGCCGCACACGGCTGCCATGGCACAGGTGCCCGCGCTGCTTGCATCGGGCGTCTCCTGCTTTGATCTTTCGGCCGACTACCGTCTGAACGACGCGTCCGTCTTTGAGACATGGTATGCCGCCGAGCATACGAGCCCCGAGCTGCTCAAGACCCGTGCCTTCGGTCTGCCCGAGCTGTTCTGCCAAGACTTGGAGACCGCCGCATCCGACCATGCCGACGGCAAACCCGTGCTGGTCGCCTGCGCTGGTTGCTATCCCACCGCAACGAGCCTTGCCGCCGCGCCCGCCGTGCGCGCCGGCTGGGTTGCCCAGGGTGGCCCTGTGATCGTTGATGCCATCAGCGGTGTGACAGGTGCCGGCAAGTCCTGCAATGCTCGTACGCATTTTTGCAGCGCCGACGAGAACTTGGAGGCCTACGGCGTGGGCAAGCATCGTCACACGCCCGAGATTGAGCAAATCCTGGGCCTGACCGATCGCGTCGTCTTTACCCCGCACCTGGCACCGCTCAAGCGCGGCCTGCTCTCCACGGTGACGCTGCCGCTCACGCCTCAGGCCATCGACTCCCTGGCTCTTGAGGACGTTGTCGACTATTACAAGCAGTTCTACGCTGGTCGCACTTTCGTGCGCGTACTCGACGCCGGCCAGCAGCCCAAGACGGCTTCGGTCATCGGCACCAACGCCGCCCAGATCGGCCTCGCGCTCAACAAGCGCGCGGGCGTGCTGGTGGCGACGGGCGCCATCGACAATCTGTGCAAGGGCGCTGCGGGCCAAGCAGTCCAGTGCGCCAATATCGTCTTTGGCTTTGACGAGCGACGAGGCTTGCCCACAGTGGCGTGCCCGGTGTAGCACATTCGATTGTTAACGATTTGGTAGTCGGGCATCGAGTGGGGTGCCACTCTTAAGCTGGTCTCATGATCACGACTGGCATGGCGCACCAACCGATGTCCGTTTTTTGTTTGACATAAGGAGTCATAAAGACGATGAATACCGAGCTGTTTGATTTCAAGATTCGCGCCGTCGAGGGCGGCGTTACGGCTGCGGCTGGTTTTAAGGCTGCGGGCATCCATGCTGGGTTCCGCAAGAACCCCGAGCGTCTGGATTACGCGCTCGTCGTGCCCAATAAACCCTGTCCCGGTGCCGGCGTGTTTACCACCAATCGCTTTTGCGCGGCGCCCGTGCAGGTGAGCCGTGCCAACCTGGGCGGTGCCGACAAGGGCTACGGAATCATCGCCGGCGTTTCGGTCAACTCTGGCAATGCCAACGCCGCCACGGGTGAGACCGGCCTTGCATGCGCGCACGAAACGTGCAGCATCGCATCGCAGGTCATCGGCTGCGAGCCCCAGCAGATTCTGGTTGCCTCCACGGGTGTGATTGGCCAGATTCTGCCGATCGACACGTTTGAGACCGCCATTCCTGCTGCCTACGAGGTACTTTCCGCCCACGGTGGCGCCGATGCCGCTCGCGCCATCATGACGACCGACACGCACCCTAAGGAGTACGCCGTGTCCTACGTCAGTGAGGCTGCGGGTCATGAGGACAATGTCTATACGGTAGGAGGAATGTGCAAGGGTTCGGGCATGATCATGCCCAACATGGCCACCATGATCGCGGTCATCACTACCGATGCCCCCGTCGAGCCGGCGGCACTTCATGCCCTGCTGCTCTCGACCGTCAAGCAGACCTTTAACAAGGTAACGGTCGATTCCGATACCTCGACCAACGACACCTGCATCATGCTTGCCTCCGGCGCCGCTGCTGCAGATGCCGAGCCTATCGTCGAGGGCTCCGATGCCTTCGACGAGTTGGCATTTGCCGTGCACGAGGTGTGCGAGAGCCTGGCGCGCAATATCGCCGCCGATGGCGAGGGCGCATCCAAACTTGTTACGGTCAACGTAACCGGCGCCGCCAACGACGAGGAAGCTGATCTCGCCGCCCGCGCCGTTGCCAACTCGCCGCTCGTTAAGACTTGCATCGCCGGCCACGACTGCAACTGGGGCCGCGTTGCTATGGCGCTTGGCAAGTGCGGCGTGAAGTTTAATCAGGAAGACGTTTCCATCGACATGATGGGCATGCCTGTCTGTCGCGACGGTCTGACTGTTCCCTTTGACGAGGACGAGGCTCTACGGCGTTTCGAGGCGCCCGAGATCGTGATCTCGGCCGACCTGGGCGCAGGCGACGCGGCAACGAGCGTGTGGACCTGCGACCTCACGCATGAGTACATCTCCATCAACGGCGATTACCGTTCCTAGATTCCAAGCACGCTGCGCATCTTGCCGCGATTGCGGACAGCGGAGCACGGCGCGATAACGATACGAAAGACGAGGCAGATTATGAAATTCGCACGCGATTGTCGTTCGAGCGAATCCAACGAAGCAACCGCGCAGCTGCTGTTCGAAGCGCTGCCGTGGATTAAGAACCTGACCGGCAAGACGGTCGTTATCAAGTACGGCGGAGCCGCCATGGTTGATGAGCAGCTGCGCCGCGACGTGATGAGCGACATCGTTTTGCTCAAGATCATCGGTATGCGCCCCGTCATCGTGCACGGCGGCGGCAAGGCTATCAACGAGGCGCTGAGCCATTACGATATTCCCGTCGAGTTTAAGAACGGCCAGCGCGTGACCACGCCGGCGACGATGGATATCGTGCGCGAGGTGCTGGGCGGCAAGGTTAACCAGGAGCTGGTCGCTGCCATCAACCACCACGGCAACCTGGCCGTAGGCGTGTCGGGCAGCGATGCCGGCACGCTCATCGCCGAGCCGCTCGACCCCGAACTCGGTCGCGTGGGCAAAGTGACGCACGTTAACACCGACTATATCGAGCGCTTGCTCGATAGCGAGTACATCCCCGTCATCGCTACCGTCGCGGCGGGGGAGGACGGCGGTTTCTTCAACATCAACGCCGATACCGCCGCCGGTGCCGTTGCGGCAGCGCTCCACGCGCACAAGGCGATCTTTTTGACCGATGTCGATGGCCTGTATAAGGACTTTAGCGACAAGGATTCGCTCATCTCCAACCTGACGCTCGACGAGGTTAATGAGATGCTCTATGGGGGCGAGGTCGACAAAGGCATGATTCCCAAGCTACGCGCCGCTGTCGATGCGCTTACCGCCGGCGTATTTCGTGCCCACATCATTAATGGTACTACGCCGCACTCGCTGCTGCTGGAGCTGCTGACCGATGCCGGCGTCGGCACCGTGATCCATTCCACCGAGACGGCTTACGAGTTCGATACGCATCCGCATCCGCTTTCGACGTTTGCTGCGCGTCTGACCGAGAACCTTGACGAGGTCGAGAAGCTCCAGACGGTCTAGCTGACCCGCAGCCGCCCCATTCCTGCACCCATAGGTCTGCGCCGTCCGGCGCTCAACGAAAGGCATCCCATGTCACTTGCAGCTCAGCAATCGCTTGAATCCCATTACGTTATGCATACCTTTGGCCGCTTTCCGGTCGAGTTTGTCGAGGGTCACGGCATGAAGCTCACCGGCGACGATGGCCGTGAGTACCTCGACTTTCTTGCCGGCATCGGCGTGTGCAGCCTAGGTCATGGCGACCCGGCTGTGCTCTCGGCGCTCGAGGCACAGACCAAAAAGCTCATGCATGTCTCCAATTACTTCTACATCGAGCAGCGCGGACAGGTCGCGGCGCTGCTGTCCAAGCTTGCTAACGACGACGTAGATGGTGCGCGCGTGCTTGCCGATGCCATTGTCGCCGGCGATGAGACCACGGCAGCTGCTCTTGGTGCTCCGGCTGCGGGCGAGCAGGTGTGGGAGACGTTCTTTGCCAATTCCGGTGCCGAGGCCAACGAGGGCTCCATGAAGCTCGCACGTCTGTACGCCAAGCGTGCCGGTAATGGCGGCAACACCATCGTGTGCATGCGCGGCGGCTTCCACGGCCGTACGCTCGAGACCATTGCCGCCACCATGCAGGATTGGCTGCAGGACAGCTTCCGCCCGCTGCCGGGTGGCTTTGTGGCCTGCACGCCCAACGATGTGGACGAGCTGCGTGCGATCTTTAAGCAGCTGGGGAGCGAGATTTGTGCCGTGATGCTCGAGCCGATCCAGGGTGAGAGTGGCGTGCATCCCATGACCGAGGAGTTTATGGCGGCAGCGCGCGACCTGGCACACGAAGTGGGCGCCGTGCTTATCGCCGACGAGGTCCAGTGCGGTATCTTCCGCACGGGTAAGCCGTTTGCGTTCCAGACCTATGGCGTGGAGCCCGACATCATGAGCCTTGCCAAGGGCATTGCTGATGGCGTGCCCATGGGTGCCGTCGTGGCAAAGAAGGAGATTGCCGACGTGTTTAAGCCGGGCGACCACGGCTCGACCTTTGGCGGTAGCTGCCTGGCCATCGCGGCGTGCGCCGCGACGCTCTCCGCGCTCGTGCGCGGCGACTACGCTGAGCATGCCGCCAAGGTGGGCGCCTATATGGGGCAGGCACTGGCCAAGCTTCCGCACGTGGTTGAGGTTCGTGGCCGCGGCCTGATGCTCGGCTGTGATTTGGATGGTGCCGCGGGCGACGCGCATGATATTGTTGGCCGCGCGCTGGCCGCCGGTGCCGTGATTAACGCTACAGGTGCTCATACGCTGCGTTTCTTGCCGCCGCTCGTCTGCGAGGAATCCGACGTGGACAGTCTGATCGAGATCCTGTCGGACGTTTTGGCCTAACACAGCGAAATAACTTAACTTTGACTGGGTTCCGGACTGCGCGCTACCGTCGAAATGGCGATGAATGCACGATTTTGATCCAATTGTTAGTCCTTATAATGGACATATGTTGCGTAACTTAAGCAAATGCTATCTTTTGATATGCTGTAAGCAAGGTGGCAGTACTCATTTTTGCCATTTTCTGGCCACGGCCTTTGTGACAGTCGTGCTGGCGGGTTCGAATCCCATGAAATGGGCCCAAAAAAGAAAGGCTCCCATTGCTGGGAGCCTATCAAATCAGTGGTGGGCGATGAGGGATGTCCGCGTGCGGCTGACGCCGCCCGCTTTCGCTTCGGGCCTACGGCCCTCGCGTGCTGCGCTGGAAAACGCTTCGCGTTTCCTCAGCTCCGCACCCTTACGGGTTCGAATCCCATGCGCTGAGCCCGAAAAAGAAAGGCCTCCAGTGATGGAGGCCTAACAAATCAATGGTGGGCGATGAGGGATTCGAACCCCCAGCCTTGTGCGTGTAAAGCACCTGCGCTAACCGTTGCGCCAATCGCCCGTGCGGAGAGAGTATAGCAAAACAATCGCCTCATTCACCTCATATCCATTAAAGGTAACCGACGCGTGTCACAGCGGAGCTGATTCAGTTGAGATTGCCTGAACATTCCGCCCCTCTTTACGCCCTCGGGTATACTCAAAAGCTACTGATTCGATTTGATACCCAGCAACAGCAGAGGGGATAGTATATGTGCGGTTTTGTCGGTTTTGTCGGTGGGACGGATAACCAATCCGAGGTGCTCACCAAGATGATGGACCGCATCGTCCATCGCGGTCCCGACATGGGCAGTCAGTTTATCGACGGCCGCGTTGCCCTCGGCTTCCGCCGCCTGTCGATCCTCGACCTAACCGAGGCCGGCGCTCAGCCCATGGCCAATGAGGACGGCAGCGTCGTCATTGTCTTCAACGGCGAGATCTACAACTTCCAAGAACTCCGTTCCGAGCTCGAGGCCAAGGGCTACAAGTTCCACTGCGGCGCCGACACCGAGAGCCTCCTGCACGGCTATGAGGAGTGGGGCGAGGCAGTACTCGATCGCTTGCGCGGTATGTACGCCTTCGTCATCTGGGACAAGAAGAAGAATAAGCTTTTTGGCGCCCGCGACATCTTTGGCATCAAGCCGCTTTACTACTATCCCATGGCCGATGCGGGTGACGGCGCTCCGGGCGTGCTCTTTGGTTCCGAGATCAAGAGCTTCCTGGACTACCCGCACTTCCACAAGGCGGTCAACAAAAAGGCTCTGCGTCCGTACATGACGCTGCAGTATTCGGCGACTGAGGAGACCTTCTTCGAGGGTGTCTACAAGCTGCCGCCGGCGCACTACTTTACCGTCGATATTCCGACCGGCAAGATGAACATCGAGCGCTACTGGGATTGCGATTACTCTGCCGTCGAGAAGCCGTTCGAGGAGTACGTCGACGAGCTGGACGAGGTCGTGCACGAGAGCGTCGAGGCCCATCGCATCGCCGACGTCAAGGTCGCGTCGTTCCTCTCCGGCGGCGTCGACTCCAGCTACATCGCCGCTTGCCTCATGCCCGACAAGACCTTCTCGGTGGGCTTTGACTACAAGAACTTCAACGAGACCAACTACGCCAAGGAACTTTCTGACAAGCTCGGCGTCGAGAATGTCCGCAAGATGATAACCGCCGACGAGTTCTTCGGTGCGCTCGAGGACATCCAGTATCACATGGACGAGCCGCAGTCCAACCTGTCTTCCGTGCCGCTGTGGTTCTTGGCCGAGATGGCCCGCAAGGACGTCACCGTCGTGCTTTCGGGCGAAGGCGCCGACGAACTCTTTGGCGGCTACGCCTACTACGAGGACACGGTCCCAGTCCGCAAGTACAAAAAGATGGTGCCGCTGCCCATCCGTCGCGCGCTCGGTAACCTGGCGCTGCATATGCCGTACTTCAAGGGACATAACTTCCTGGTCAAGGGTGCCGAGATCCCCGAGAAGTCGTTCCTGGGACAGGCTCTGGTATGGCCGGAGCGCGAGGTCGACGGCGTGCTCAAGCCCGAGTACAACACCGGCGATGGCGCCTTCGAGCTTGCCGCTCCCATCTATGCGCGCGTGAAAGGTCAGCCCGAGCTGGTCAAGAAGCAGTACCTGGACATGAACATGTGGCTCCCGGGCGACATTCTGCTCAAGGCCGACAAGATGTGCATGGCGCACTCGCTGGAGCTGCGCGTGCCCTTCCTGGACCGCAAAGTCATGGAGTTCGCCGAGCATATTCCCGACCGCTACCGCATCAACGAGAACGGCAACAAACAGGTACTCCGCCACGCTGCCAACAAGTCGCTGCCCGATGAGTGGGCCACCCGTCCCAAGGTGGGCTTCCCGGTGCCGATTGTCTACTGGCTGCGCGAGCAAAAGTGGTACGACTATGTCAAGGAGTACTTCACCGCGCCGTGGGCAAGCGAGTTCTTCGATACCGACGAGCTCATGCACCTGCTCGATCTGCACTTTGCGGGCAAGGGCGATTTCCAGCGCAAGATCTATACGCCGCTCGTGTTCCTGGTGTGGTACAAGCGCTTCTTTATCGACGAGGACCAGCCCGCTGTTCAGGCTGCCTAGCCTCGGCTTACGAACGCCTGCGCGTAACGGCTCCTCCGGGAGCCGTTTTTGCGTGGGTGCGTTTCAGTTACTATAAAAACCGTCCCTGCCAAATGGCTGAGAAAGGTGAAAGATGCACCATTCGGATTCCGCGACCGTGACCACGGTCGATACGCTTGCCAAGCTTCTCGATGTGTGCGGTGAGCTGCGCGCATCAGAGCAGGTTGACGAGCGTGCCGTGACCGGCTGCTCGTTTGATTCGCGCGCGGTCTCGGCAGGTGACGTGTTCTTTTGCAAAGGTGCTGCCTTTAAGCCCGCGTTTTTGAGCATGGCGCTCGATGCGGGCGCCGTCGCATTTGTGTGCGAAGAGTCGCTGGTCGAGTCTCTGGAGCCGCTGGCGCAGGAGAGCGGTGCTGCGATGCTGGTTGTTGATAGCGTTCGCACGGCCATGGCCCTGTTGCCGCCGGAGGTCTACGACCGTCCCGACCACGACGTCAAGATCGTGGGCATCACCGGTACCAAGGGAAAGACCACGGCCGCTTTTATGCTCCAGTCGATTATTAAAGCGGCGGGCGAGTCCTGCGGCATGATCGGCTCGGTGAGTACCGACGATGGCATCGAGTGCTACGAGAGCACCAATACTACGCCCGAGGCCCCCGAGGTCTGGCGCCATATCGCCAACTGCCGCACGTCAGGTCGCCAGTCCATGGTCATGGAGGTCTCGAGCCAGGCGCTCAAGTACCAACGCGTCGAGAATCTGCCGTTTGACGTGGCGTGCTTCCTCAACATCGGCCGTGACCACATCTCACCGATCGAACACCCCACGTTTGAGGATTATTTTGAGAGCAAACTCAGGATCTTTGACCAGGCAAAGACCGCCGTGGTGAATCTGGGCACCGAAGAGGTTGACCGTGTGTTGGAGGCAGCGTCGACGGCCGAGCGCTTGGTGACCGTTGGCGTCGAGCATCCCGAGGCAAGCCTGTGGGCGAGCGATGTGCGCATGGTCGGCTTTAACATCGAGTTTAACCTGCATGGCCTGTGTGCCGACGAGTCCGAGGCGGGGGAGAAGGTCCTGCTGGGCATCGCGGGCGACTTTAACGTGGAAAACGCGCTGGTCGCTATCGCCGCTGCGCGCGAGATCGGCATCGGTATCGAGGCTATCAAGAAGGGCCTCTCCAAACTGCGTGTACCGGGCCGTATGGAGGTCGTGGAGTCGAAGGACGGCCGCGTGATCTGCGTCGTTGACTATGCGCACAACCAGCTTTCGTTCCGTTCGCTTTTCTCGTCGGTCAAGCGCGCGTTTCCCGCTAGTCCAGTCATTGCAGTGTTTGGCGCTGCCGGCGGCAAGGCGCAGGAGCGCCGCGAGCAGCTTCCGCGCGAGGCCGCACCATATTCCGACCTGATGATCTTTGCCAACGAGGACCCGGCTCACGAGGACCCGATGAAGGTCTGTCGCGAGCTTGCCGAGCATGTTCCCGACGATACGCCGAACAAGATCATCCTCGACCGCGAAGCCGCTGTGCATGCGGCGTTCAAGGCGGCGCGCGAGGAGTACGTCAACCCCAATGCTCCCACCATTGTCTTGCTGCTGGCAAAGGGTGACGAGGAGCTCATGCACGTGGGCGACGAGTTCGTGCCCATCGAGAGCGACCTTTCGTTGGCCAATCGCCTGATCGATGTTACCCAGTTTGACTAATGAACCATGATGGCGAAGGCGCCCTGAGTGCGCTGTCGCCATAAACGTGTTCCCTCAATCAAAACATGCCGTCCAAGCCCAAACCCTTCTACGTAAACGGAGTAACCATGTCCCACAACACCCTGCCGACCGTCGCCGAGCTTTCGGGCGAGATGCGCGAGCGCTTGGCCAAGGTTAAGTACGTCTTTACCGACCTGGATGCTACGATGCTCGCACCCGGCTCGTGCGTGCTGCGCGACAACGACGGCAACCCCTCGACCAAGCTCGTCGAGGCTGTCGTGGCACTTGCCCGCGCCGGCATCCAAGTGGTTCCCACCTCGGGCCGCAACCGCACCATGATCCACGAGGATGCACGCGTGCTCGGCCTCAACTCCTACATTGGTGAGATGGGTGGCCTGGTCATGTACGATCTCAAGGCCAACGATTGGGAGTATCTGACCGGCGATATGCCCTACGACCCATCTTGCGGTCTCACGCCGCACCAGGTGATCGAGCAGACTGGCGTGTGCGAGAAGATCCTCGCCCGCTGGCCGCACAAGATCGAGTATCACAACGACATGTCGACCGGCTACAAGTACCGCGAGGTTACCGTCGGCATGCGCGGCGACATCCCCGATGACGAGGCGCAGGCCATTCTCGACGAGGCCGGCTGTGGCCTGGTGTGGGCCTGTAACGGTCACCTGACGCATCTGTCCAAGCCGACGACGCTCGAGCTCGATCGCGTCGAGGACGGTCGCGCGTTCAACATCAACCCCGCGGGTCTCAACAAAGGCGTCGCCATTGCGCGCTTCTGCGAGCACCTGGGGATCGAGCGCGAGGAGACGCTCGCGCTCGGCGACTCCGAGTCCGACTTCTACATGGCCGATCACGTGGGCACGTTCTGCCTGGTCGAGAATGGCCTGACGAGCGCCGGCGCGCCCGAGTTCCTGGCTGCTTGCGAGAACGCTTTCGTTACGCGCGGCAAAATTGTCGACGGTTGGGCGGCGACGGCAGAGCTGCTGGTCGCGGCGCGTTCGTAGCGCGGCGTCGCCGCACTTGGACATGTCTTTTCGAGAGAGACTGGTGAGGTAATGTCCGATATCGAGAATCCGGCAGGCGACACGCGCCCGATTGGCGTGTTCGATTCTGGTTTGGGCGGTCTGACGGTTGCGCGCGCCATCGCGACGGCGCTGCCGCATGAGTCCGTCTACTACTTCGGCGACACCAAACGCTGCCCCTACGGCACGCGCACCGAGGATGAGGTGCGCTCGTTTGCGTTGCAGGCGGGCCGTTGGCTGTCGAAGCACGACGTCAAGATTATGGTCATCGCCTGCAACACGGCGACAGCTGCGGCCTTGCGTCTGGCCCAGCAGGTGCTCGACGTTCCCGTGATCGGCGTGATCGCGCCGGGTGCCCGTGCGGCAATCAACAGCACCCGCACGCGTCGCGTGGGCGTGCTCGCCACCAACCTCACCATTCGCTCGGGCGCTTACACGCGCGCCATTCAGGACCTAGATGCCGGCGTCGACGTATACGGCTGCCCCGCCTCGAGCTTTGTCGAGGTTGTCGAACACGAGCTCGCCTCGGGTGCGCATCTGCAAGAGCAGTGGCTTGAGAACGAGGACATCTTCGATACGCCTGCCGTGCGTGCGCTGGTGGGTGCCACGGTTGAGCCACTGCGCGACCACGGTATCGATACCGTGGTGCTCGGCTGTACGCATTTTCCGCTGTTGGTGGGACCTATCCGCCATGCGCTGGGGCCTGGGGTACGCGTCGTGAGTTCCGCCGAGGAGACCACGCGCGAGCTGACCGATATCCTCACGCGCCGCGAGCAGCTGGCGGGCGTCGCCGCCGAGCCGCAGCATCGTTTTGCCACGACGGCCGATAACATTGCCGAGTTTGCGGTGGCGGGCAGCTTTATCTTTGGTCAGCCGCTCAAGAGCATTGAGCATATCGATATCGATGAGCTGAAATAGATGTAAGGCCGCCGTCAGAGCCTTCGCCACACCTTTTGCCGAAAGGATTTTTCTATGGAGTACATGCAGGTCAACCGCGCCAACGGTCGCGCCGCCAACGAGTTGCGCCCCGTTAAGCTCACCCGTGGCGTCATGAAGCACGCCCACGGCTCGTGTTTTGCCGAGTTCGGTGACACGCGCGTGTTGTGCGCCGCCACAATCGAGGAGGGCGTGCCGGGCTGGCGAAAGGGAGCTAAGGTCGGCTGGGTGACCGCGGAATACGCCATGCTGCCGGCGTCGACCGGCAAGCGCTGCAAGCGCGAGCACGCCAACCGCAAGGGTCGCTCCATGGAGATCGAGCGCCTCATTGGCCGCAGCCTGCGTACCGTCGTCAACATGAAGGCGCTCGGCGAGTACACCGTCACCGTCGACTGCGATGTGATTCAGGCCGATGGCGGCACGCGTACAGCGAGCATCACCGGCGCCTGGGTGGCGCTGCACGACGCCCTCGCCATGTGGGTCGAGGCGGGCAAGATCGAGCGCATCCCGCTTACCGGCCAGGTGGCTGCAATCTCCATGGGCGTTGTCGACGGCAATACGCTGCTTGACCTCGATTATTCCGAGGACAGCCATGCCGAAGTCGACATGAACCTCGTCGCCACCGACACCGGTGAGATGATCGAGCTCCAGGGCACTGGCGAGCAGGCGCCCTTTGACCGTAAGCGCCTCAACGCCCTGCTCGACCTGGGCGACAAAGGCATCGCCGAGCTCATCGAGCTTCAGCGCCAAGCCATCGCCTAACCTGCCAAAAAGGGACAGGTTTATTTTGGCAGGTTTTATCTGGGAAAACGTCGAAGTATAAGACTGCCGTTGATTGAGAGGGGAGAGGCGGAGGCCCTCGTCGCCCTCGGCGCGGCATTGCTATAGAGACAAGGAGACCACTCATGGCACTTGAGAAGATCGACATCGACACCCTCGACCCGGCGGCGACCATTGTCGTGGCAACGGGCAACGCCCATAAGCTCACCGAGATCGAGGCCATTTTAGGCAAGGTCATGCCCGAGGTTCGCTTTGTGGCGCTCGGCCAGCTGGGCGATTTTGAGGACCCCGAGGAAAACGGCACGACGTTTTTGGAGAACGCCATCATCAAGGCGCAGGCTGCCGTCGAAGAGACGGGGCTCATGGCCATCGCCGACGATTCTGGCTTGGTCGTCGACGCGCTTGACGGCGAGCCGGGCGTGTATAGCGCGCGCTATGCGGGCGTGCACGGAGACGATGCCGCCAACAACGCCAAGCTTCTCGTTAACCTGGAAGGCGTGGCGGACGAGGACCGCACCGCGCGCTTTATGAGCGTCGTTGCGCTTATCGACACGGATGGTCTGGTCACCTATGGCGAGGGCGCCTGCGAGGGCGTTATCGCACACGAGGGCCGCGGCGATCACGGCTTTGGCTATGACCCGCTGTTCCTGCCGGTCGACACGCCGGGCAAGACCATGGCCGAGCTGACGGCGGACGAGAAGAACGCCATCAGCCATCGTTTCCACGCGCTCGAGCATCTGTCCGCCAAACTGACGGGCGAGGAGTAGGCCGTGCGTGCGGTGGTGCAGCGCGTACTCAACGCCGGCGTGACGGTCGACGGCGAGTGCGTGGGCAAAATTGGGCGCGGCTATCTGGTGCTGCTGGGCGTGGGCCACGGCGACACGCGCGCCGAGGCCGATAAGCTGTGGGGCAAGCTCCGCGGCTTGCGCATTAACGAGGACGAGAACGGCAAGACCAACCTGGCACTTGCCGATGTCGACGGCGAGGTTCTCGTAGTGTCGCAGTTCACGCTGTTCGCCGATTGCCGTCACGGCCGCCGCCCATCGTTTACGGATGCCGGCGCCCCCGATGTCGCCAACGAGCTCTACGAGTACTTCCTGACGCTCGTTCGTCAAGATGTCGAACACGTGGCGCATGGCATCTTTGGCGCCGATATGAAAGTCGACCTCGTCAACGACGGCCCATTCACCATCGTCCTCGATACCGACAATCTGTAAGTAGCCAAATTAGCTACTTGCGCGTGGTCGCAACAGGGTGCTATAATATTAGAGTTTTGTCTATCTTAGGGGTATTATCCCCTTTTTGAATTGCACCTTCTGGAGGCCCTGTTCATGGAAGAGATGGAAGTCAATCACGTCGACGACATCCACGAGAAGCTGACCGATATGGTGGGCGATCGCGTCAAGGTGAAGGCCAACATGGGCCGCACCCGCG
>UQZI01000028.1 GCA_900545555.1 uncultured Collinsella sp. | reverse complement strand
GGCCGGTGGGACCAAACCCCGCCATGCTTCTTATGTGCAGCAAAGCTAATGCTGCTAAAATACAAAGCGCTCATGTAGTTTAAACGCACGACGATAAGGAGCACCAGTGGGTAACCACTTCCGTACCTCCGGTGCGGGCGATGATGCCCCCAAGACGCAGACAGGCGTCCAGGGCAGTCGTTTCGCCACTCCGGATTCAGAGGGCCAGCCTGTTGCTCAGGCCCCCGCTCAGCCGGCAGATCAGGCACAGCCGGCATCCGATCCCTTTGCCTACAATCCCACCAGCGATGTTACGCTTTCCGGCACGGCGGGTTTTGAGCCCGTTCAGGCTGTGACCGCTCGCGTGGAGCAGCCTCAGGCTGGCGTCGCCGCGCCGCAGCCTAGCATGGCCGGCATTCCCGACCCCATGGCTCCTGCGACACCGGCTCCTCAGCCTGCGCAGTCTGGCCTCTTTGCCGCTATTCCCGATCCCACGCAGCCTGCTGCCCCGGTGGTCGAGAGCGATCAGGCAGCCGAGGTCGCAAGCCTCGATAACGCGCTCAACAACCCCGATTTTACGTCGGTGTTTGCGCCCATCGATCCGCAGGCCAGCCGCAAGAAGATGGCCAAGCAGGCCGGTGTCGAGCCCGTCATCCTTATGGAGCATGTCACCAAGATCTATCCGGCACAGCCCAACAAGCCTGCACTTGACGACATCAACATCGAGATCTATCCGGGCGAGTTCGTCTTCCTGGTCGGTCACTCCGGCTCGGGTAAGACCACGCTGCTGTCGACGCTCAACCGCGACGTCAAGCCGACGAGCGGCCGCATCTTG
The DNA here is from genome assembly GCA_900545555.1 of uncultured Collinsella sp. GTDB lineage: Bacteria > Actinomycetota > Coriobacteriia > Coriobacteriales > Coriobacteriaceae > Collinsella. The sequence goes on along the minus strand of UQZI01000028.1, from coordinate 23,522 downwards.
GTTGCCGGTCAGGACCTCATGAAGATCAAGAACCGCAAGGTTCCGTTCCTGCGCCGCCAGATTGGCGCCGTGTTCCAGGACTTTAAGCTTCTGCCGCAAAAAACCGCCTACGAAAACGTGGCGTTTGCCCTGCAGTGCATCGGCAAGCCCAAGGGCGTCATTCGCAGCCAGGTGCCCGAGGTGCTGCGTCTGGTCGGTCTGGCCGATCAGATGGACTCGCTGCCCGACCAGCTTTCCGGTGGCGAGCAGCAGCGCGTTGCCGTCGCCCGCGCTATGGTCAACCGTCCGCCGCTGCTGATCTGCGACGAGCCCACGGGTAACCTCGACCCGGCGATCTCGCTGGGCATCATGAAGCTGCTCGAGCGTATTAACCGCACCGGCACCACCGTGATCGTCGCCACGCACGACCGCGAGATGGTCGATAGCATGCACCGTCGCGTGATCGCCCTCGAGGGCGGCCACGTTATCCGCGACCAGGAGAGGGGAGGTTACGGCAACTATGGCACCAACTAACGTGGGCTACTCCTTCAAAGAGGCAATCAGCCACTTCTTCCGTAACTGGACTACCTCGCTCGGCGCCGTCATCACGATCTTCCTTTCGCTGTTTATCATCGGCCTGTTCATCATGGGCTCCGCGATGCTGAACTCCGTGATCGGCACCGTCGAGGATCAGGTTGTCATCAACGCGTTCATTAGCGATGACGCCGATCAGGCCGATGTTCAGGCTTTTGAGGCCGAGCTTAAGACATGGAATAACGTCAAGTCCGTGACCTATAAGGACAAGGACGACGCGCTGGCCGAGTATACGAGCAAGATGTCGGGCAACGCCGACGCCACCATGAGCGCGCTCGATGGCCAGAATCCGCTGCCGGCTTCGTTTGCAATTGAGATGGACGATCCGTCCAAGGTCGAGAGCACGGCCCAGAAGCTCAAGAAGAACGCCGACTTCCAGAAGATCGCGGATGACGGCGACGTCAACGCGAGCGTGCTGTACGGCCAAGAGGAAGTGAGCCGCCTGTTCCAGGTGACCAACTACATCCGCATCGCCGCCGTGGTGCTCGTTGGCCTTTTGACCTTTATCGCATTCATCTTCATCAACAACACGATTCGCCTGTCCATCACGGCGCGTCGTCGTGAGATTGCGATTATGCGTCTGGTCGGCGCCAGCAACGGCTTCATTCGCGGCCCGTTTATCACCGAGGGCGTACTGCAGGCCATTTTGGGCTCGCTGCTTTCCATCGGCGTTCTGGAGCTGCTGCGCAATCTGATGATTCCGCGTTTGCAGGAGAGCATCGGTTGGATGTCGTTTGCCCTGCCGATGCAGTACTACCTGGTGACCTATGCTGCGCTGATTCTGGTCGGTGTGATTATCGGTCTCTTTGGTTCTGCCATAGCCATGCGCCGCTACCTGCGCGTGTAGGCATGCCTGGAATTCATCCCTTCCAACGGGTCGTCTCTTATGGGGCGGCCCGTTTTTTGATCTCTAGGGGACGGCAGGAAAGCGAATCATTTGGGTAGACTCTTTGGAGTTCGTCATCGATAGCAAGGAGGCGCCATGGGGCGCAATAACAAGCATAAGCGCGGTGCTCGCAATAAGCGTGGGCCGGTGCGCAGCGAACGCCGTCCGAGCCTGACCGGGCGCGTGCAGCTCCATGAGCATGGCGCCTATGTCATAACCGAGAGCGGCGACTACAAGGTTATGGGCCGCGGTAAGCGCGAGATCATGGATGGCGATACCGTTGCCGTGAGCATTAAGAACAGCCCGCACGGTGAGCGGCGCGCCGTGATCGAAGGCGTGGTTGAGCGCGCAGCCATAAGCGTGGTGGGTACGTACCAGACCGCTGGTCCGCTCGGTGTGATCGAGCCGCTCGATTCGCGCCTGAAGGCCGACTTCTTCATTCTGCCCGAGGATACCTCGGCGGATCGTCTGGGCGTCCACCCGGGTGATGCCGTTGTCGCGCGCATTTTGACCTACCCGACGCGCCTGGAATCGGGCACCGTGACGATCGAACGCCGCATTGGCGGAGATGACGCGCCCGATTTGGGCGTTCAATATGTGATGGCGCGTTACGGCTATACCGATAGCTATCCCGAGGCCGCGCTAGACGAGGCCGAGGGGCTTTCGCTCGATGTGTCCGCAGCGCTTAAGGACCCGCTCCGCCGCGATCTGCGCGACCGCTTTGTCATCACGATCGACCCGGTCGACGCGCGCGACTTTGACGATGCCATTTCGCTGGAGCGTACGCCCGAGGGTGGCTACAAGCTGGGCGTGCATATCGCCGACGTTTCACACTATGTGGCTTGGGACGGGCATATCGATCTTGAGGCTCGCCATCGTACGACATCGGTTTATCTGGCCGATCGCGTGCTTCCCATGCTGCCCGAACGCCTGTCCAATGACCTGTGCTCGCTTCGCCCTGACGAGGACCGTCTTGCGTTTACCGTTGATATTGAGCTTGATGCGCAGGGTCGCGTGCGGCATTACAATCCGTATCCCAGCGCAATTCGCTCGCGTGTGCGTATGGACTATGACGGCGCCGAGGCGCTGCTGGTGCGTGCCGGCGCGGTTGAGTATTCGGTGCTGGAGGGCGCGGCCGAGGATGTTGCGGCTGCCGAGACCTCGCGCGAGGACGCGCTTGAGCGCGGTCTTGCGTGCGAGGAAGCCGCCCGCGGCTATAACGTCGACCTCGGCGATTTCCTTGTCGCCGCCAACGAACTCGCCGAACTTCGCCGTCGTATTCGTCGTGCCCGCGGCTCAGTCGATTTTGACACGGCCGAGATTCGCGCTCTATTGGATGAGGACGGAGTGCCCGTGCAGATTGTGGCGCGCGAGCGTTCGTGTGCCACGTCGCTTATCGAGGAAGCCATGCTACTCGCCAACGAGTGCGTTGCAGAGTGGCTGGCAGACCGTGATATCGAGGCCTGCTATCGCGTGCATGAGGATCCGAGCCCCGATAGCCTGCACGGTGCCGCCGTTGCGCTGGCGCAGCTAGGCATCATCGACGATCGCCGTGCTGCCGGTATCGCCCTGGGGAGTCCCGATGAGCTACAGGCTGCAGTTGATGCTGCCGCCGGTACGGCCAACGCACCGCTCGTCAACACGCTGCTTCTGCGCAGCATGCAGCGCGCACTGTACAAGCCGCGCAACGAGGGCCACTTTGCGCTCGCCGCGCCGTGCTACTGTCACTTTACGAGTCCCATCCGTCGCTACCCCGATCTGGTGGTGCACCGCGTGCTCAAACTGCAGTTGGCCTATGAGCAGCTCGGCGGCAAGGACGCCCTGGTCCGTACGCCGCGGCTGATCGGCAAGGGGCGCGAGTCGCTGCCGCGCATTCTGCCGCAGATCTGCCGCGCATGCAGCGATGCCGAGCGCGCGGCAGATGCCGCTAGCCATGCGACGCAAAAGATCAAGATTGCCCAGTACTATGAGGACCGTCTGGGCGAGCGCTATGCCGGATCCGTCTCGTGGGTTAGCAGCATGGGCCTCTTTGTGCGCTTGGACCTGACGCAGGTCGAAGGCTTGGTTTCGATCAAGAGCCTGGGCAACGAGTGGTTCGAGTTCGACGAGGATGCGCTCACGCTCACAGGTGCCGACACGGGGACTCGCTATGAACTGGGCCAGCGCGTGATTATCGAGGTCTCGCGCGTCAATACCACGCGTGGGCACTTGGACTTTAAGCTTATCCATTAGCCAAATCTCGACTCATGACGGGAGAGCGGAGGGCGGTCTTTCGGGGCCGCCCTCCGCATTTGGATCATGGCTACCTTGCCGTCTGCACGGCCGCCCGCTTACCTGCTATTGGAGAGGTAAATCCTACCAAAATAAACCTGTCCCTTTTTGGCAGGTTTACAAGAAAGCGGGGATGAGATGGCGACGGTGTACGGTTATGCGCGGGTGAGTTCGCGCGATCAGAATCTTAATCGGCAGTTGGATGCGCTGGGCGCCTATGGCGTGGGCTCGGCGAATATTTATGCCGACCATGCGAGCGGCAAGGACTTCGATCGCCCGCGGTATCGCGATCTGCTGCACGTCCTGGGAGACGGGGACGTGCTGGTGGTGCTTTCTATCGACCGACTTGGTCGTAATTACTCCGAGATTCTTGAGGAATGGCGACGCATTACCAAGGAGCTCGGGGTTGCCATTGTGGTGTTGGACATGCCATTGCTTGACACGCGCGCCAGGGCCAGCGGCGCGCCGGATGTGACCAACACCCTGATTGCCGATATTGTGCTGCAACTGCTGAGCTACGTGGCGCAGGTGGAGCGCGAGAATATCCATCGGCGCCAAGCGGAGGGAATTGCAGCGGCGCGGGCGCGAGGGGTCCGTTTCGGTCGACCTCGCAAGCCGTGCCCTCCTCAGTTTGATCTGGTACGCGATAGCTATGAGGCGGGCAATATTACCCGCAGCCAGGCAGCAAAGTGCCTGGGCGTGTGCGTGGGGACGTTCGATCGCTGGATGCGCGAGGCGGGGTAGGGGTTTGCGGCACGTCCGATTGGCGCCCATGCGAGGCGCTAGTCGGTAACAAACCCGTTTCTGATAATGCGGCCTTGTTGAATTATTTTGTGTCGCGCGTATTTCCGAGCGGTCGGATTTGAGGGGCGAGCGGTAGAACGCTCGCCCTTTGTGCGCCACGATGCGGCACAATGTACCGCAAAAGCTGTTTGTATCCGGTACGAATCGTTCGTTGGTCTTTAATTCTTCTCAACGGAGGTGTTTGAGATGGCAAACGGATTGCTTTTGCGGCTTCGCGAGCGTGAGCTCAGCGCGAGCCCGGCGGAACGCAATGTCATCGCATATGTAAGCGCTCATCCGCACGAGGTGGTCGGGCTGTCCGTCCGCGGTCTTGCCGATGTCACGTTCTCCTCGCCCTCGAGCATTTTGCGCTTTTGCAAGCGTTTGGGTTTTGCGGGCTACAAGGAGTTCCAGCGCGAACTGATTGCCGAGCTGGCACTCTTGGGCGACAAGAAAGACGTAGCCCTCGAGGACATCTCCATGGATGACAGCGTCGAACGTATCGTGGGGAAGGTGATGAAAAGCAACGTGCGCACGATCGAGGCGACGGCGCGAACGCTCGATTACACCGTCTTGGAGCGATGCGCGGCCCGTCTTAAGCGGGCACGCGCGGTCAATCTGTTCGGTATCGGTGCCTCTCGTTTGGTCGCGCACGATCTGGCGCAAAAGCTCATGCGTGTCGACAAAGAGTGCCATCTGTACGACGACTGGCATGATCAACTCTTGTGTGCCAAGAACATGCATGAGGGCGATATGGCAATTGCCTTTAGCTACTCGGGCTTGACGCAAGAGGTGCTGGACTGCACCGCCGAGGCTCAACGTCACAACTGTCCCGTTGTGGCCGTGACCAAAGTAGATGGATCATCCAAGCTTGCCACCATGGCCGATGCCGTGCTCGGCGTCGCTGCGAGTGAACCCTTGGTCCGCAGCGGTGCCATGGCTTCGCGTATGGCCCAGCTAATGGTTGTCGATGCCCTGTACGCTGCTTACGTTGCCAGCGACTACGAACGGGCGACGCATGTCATTAAGCAAAACTACATCGAGAAACAGGAAAGATGAGGTGAATGAAATGCTCGATTTAACAAAATTCACGACCGAACAGCGTAATCAAAGTTCAATGGACCTCGATACGATGACATCGCTGCAAATCGTCACGACGATGAACGATGAGGATCTTCGTGCCGTCCAGTCGGTCACGAAAGTGTTGCCCCAGGTTGCCACAGCAATCGACTGGGCTGCTGAGGCACTCGAGCGCGGCGGGCGCGTCTTTTACATGGGCGCAGGCACCAGCGGTCGTCTGGGCGTACTCGACGCTTCGGAGTGTCCGCCCACGTTTGGCGTGTCACCCGATCTGATTGTCGGGCTCATTGCCGGAGGCGAGACGGCGTTTATCAAGGCTGTCGAAGGTGCCGAAGACAGCGAGGAGCTTGGCGCGAACGACCTGCGAGAGCGTGGACTCTCGGACAAGGATCTTGTCGTTGGCCTGGCGGCAAGCGGCCGTACTCCTTATGTGGTGGGCGGCCTTGCGTACGCCAAGGCAACTGGGTGCAAGACCATTGCAATTGCCTGCAACCAAGGGTCGAAGATCGGGGAGAGCGCAGATCTTGCCATTGAGCCCGTGCCCGGTCCCGAGGTGCTGACCGGCTCAACGAGGCTCAAGGCGGGAACGGTTCAAAAGCTCATTCTCAACATGATTTCGACCGGTGCCATGGTCAAGATCGGCAAGGTATACCAAAACCTGATGGTCGATGTGCAGCAGACGAACGAGAAGTTGGTGGTGCGCGGCCAGAACATCGTGATGGAGGCGACCGGATGCACGCGCGAGCGCGCTGTTCAGGCGCTTGCAGATGCCGGCGGCCACGTAAAAACCGCTATTGTCTCGGTACTGCTGGACTGCGATGCCGAGCAGGCTGCGGTGGCTCTTGAGCGGGCGCGAGGCCATGTCCGTGCTGCGGTGAGTGGCCATGAGAAGAGCAATGCCGACGCCCAATAGGTGCGCGGCGTGAGCTGATATGACATCCAGACGAGATACCCAACACAAGGAGGAGTTATGACGAACAAAGAGCTGGCCCAAAAGCTGTTGGACCTTTTGGGCGGTAAAGATAACGTGCTCGCAAACGCGGCGTGCATGACGCGCCTGCGCGTGACTGTCAAAGACACGGGCAACGTCGACACGGAGGGTATTAAGGCACTCGACGGCGTGATGGGCCTGGTCGAGGACGACACGATGCAGGTCGTGCTGGGTCCGGGCAAGGTGAATAAGGTGCTTGAGGAGTTCTCCAAGCTCACCGGCCTTGCGAAAGGCGTTGCTGACGAGAGCGTGGTTGACGCTGCGGCCACAAACAAGGCCGCGCAGAAGGCCAAGTACGAGTCCAAGCCGGTTCAGGCTTTCCTCAAGAAGATTTCCAATGTCTTCGTCGCCCTGCTTCCCGGCATCATTGCGGCTGGCCTCATCAACGGTATCTGCAACGTCATTAACGTCTCGACGGCAGGCGCGCTTGCAGGCGAGTGGTGGTACCAGGGCATTCGTTCCATGGGCTGGGCCCTGTTTGCCTATCTGCCCATCTTGGTGGGCTATAACGCAGCACGTGAGTTTGGTGGCTCCGCTGCGCTGGGCGGCATCGCCGGCATGATGTGTATCGCCAACAGTGCCATGCCCCTGCTTGCGCCTGGCGCGGCTGATCCTGCCACTGCCATTCTGCTGCCGCTCACCAATGCGCAGTACAACCCCGCAGCGGGCGGCATGATCGCGGCTCTCATCGCTGGCGCATTTTTTGCCTGGATGGAGCGTCAGATTCGCAAGGTTATGCCCAACGCACTCGACACGTTCCTGTCCCCGCTGCTGGTGCTCATCATCGGTGCCTTTGCTCTGATGCTCGTCATCCAGCCGGTTGGCGCATGGCTGACGACTGCCATCTTTAGCGTCTTGACCTTTATCTTCGAGAAGCTGGGCGTCCTGGGCGGCTATATCCTGTCGGCAGGCTTCTTGCCGCTGGTGTCCGTCGGCCTGCATCAGGCGCTCACGCCGATCCACGCTATGCTCAACGATCCCGACGGAGCTACCAAGGGCATCAATTACCTGCTTCCCATCCTTATGATGGCTGGCGGCGGCCAGGTCGGTGCCGGTCTGGCGCTGTACTTTAAGACCAAGAACGCCAAACTCAAGAAGTACGTCGCCGAGTCCATTCCCGTTGGAATCCTGGGTGTGGGCGAGCCTCTGATGTATGCTGTTACGCTGCCGCTCGTTCGCCCGTTTGTGACGGCCTGCCTGGGTGCCGGATTTGGTGGCGCGCTCGCGGCGCTGCTTCACATCGGCACGGTTTCTCAGGGCGTTTCCGGTCTGTTTGGCTTGCTGATCGTCGTTCCTGGCCAGCAGCTCGGCTACGTTGCCGCTATGCTGCTTGCCTATGCCGCCGGCTTTGTCCTGACGTGGTTCTTTGGCGTCGACGAGCAGAAGATCAACGAGTTCTTTGGCGAGTAGCCTGATGCTGCACGCTATGTCATTCGAACGTCTTGACGTGCCGCAGATTTCTTGATGCTATGGTTGTGCCGGCGGGGCTAACTGCTCCGCCGGCCTTTTTTAAGGGAGCGTTGAAGCGTGAAAACGGGTATTTCGATTTATCTTTCCAGCCCTCTGCAGGATATTGAGCGAACGATTGAGCGTGGTGCCGCGGCGGGTGCGCGCTATGCGTTCACCTCGCTGCATATTCCCGAGGATGGGGGAGCGGCGTATGCCGATAAGGTCCGTCATGTGCTGTCGCTGCTTTCCGCCCACGGCATTGCGCTCATTGCCGATGTGGGACCGCGCACGTGCGATTTGCTCGGGCTTGAGCGCATCGAAGACCTGCGCGATCTGGGGTTGGAATACCTTCGTTTGGACTATGGCTTTAGCGCCCAGCGGGTCGCGGAGCTGTCCGGTGTATTTCGCATTGTGGTCAATGCATCGACGGTGAGTTCTGATGAAATCGCATCGTGGCGTGAGGCCGGTGCCGATGTGACTCGTTTTGCCGCCTGCCACAATTTTTACCCTAAGCCTTATACCGGTTTAGCTCTGGAGGACATTGCTCGGACGAATCTTCGTCTTGCGGCGCTTGGATTCGAAATCATGGCTTTTGTGCCGGGTGATGCTAACGTTCGCGGGCCGGTATTCGAGGGGCTGCCGACGGTCGAGGCGCAGCGCGGTCGCGCGTCAAAGGTTGCTCTCAATATGCTTGAGCTTGCACATGGCGCCGATTGCGACATTGTGTTGGTCGGCGACCCCGATCTTTCCGATGCGGGCTGGGTGCAGTTTGCTCAAGTTTCCGCCGGATGCGTGGATCTGCAATGCGAGCTTGAGCCCGGTTATGCCTATGTGCGCGGGCAGATTCATCACGACCGGCCCGACTCGAGCGTCCTCATCTTTAGATCTCAGGAGTCACGCACGACGCTTAAGCCTGATTCCGCGCCGACGGATGCCGGAGCCGGCCTGCCGCGAAAGGCGGGGTCGATTGCTGTGAGCAATAGCGGCTATGGGCGCTACGAAGGCGAGCTTGAGATTGCGCGGGTCGATCTTCCCGGTGACGAGCGCATGAACGTTGCGGGCCATATCACGCCCGAGGCAATGGAACTGCTGCCGTTCGTCAAACGCGGATTCGGGGTACGGTTCGTTTAGCGTGTGACCCGTGGGCTACAATTGGCCCATCATACGAAGGCGCCTCGTGTGGCGTGTGCCTGCGTTGGCCGATCTGTATTCGGAGGATTCCCATGACCGTACTGTTTGTTGAATATCCCAAGTGCTCGACCTGCAAGAAGGCCAAGGCATGGCTGGACGAACACGGGGTAGAGTATATCGACCGCGATATCGTTTTGGACAATCCCACGGCTGATGAGCTTGCGACCTGGATTGCTCGTTCGGGGCTGCCGGTGCAGCGCTTCTTTAATTCGTCGGGCATGAAATATCGAGAGCTGGGCCTGAAGGCGCGTCTGGATGCGGGCATGACGGATCGGGAGTGCTACGAGCTGCTGGCGACCGATGGCATGCTGGTCAAGCGTCCGCTGCTGGTGGGCGACGACTTTGCGATTCCCGGCTTTAGGGAATCGGCTTGGGCTGAGGCGTTACTGTAGCGGCTGCAGAAAGTGCGTCCCGTTTTGAGTACTCAGGGTGGGACGTGTTTTCCATCGGCGGGCTCGCTCGGCTCAATCCTTGAGCTGTGCCCATTCGTGCGGATCGTAGACCTTTACGTGCTTGCTGGGCTTGCCGCTCCAGTACTCCTCGTCCATAAAGGGCAGATATGCCTGAACGCCGGGGCAGATAAAGGGAATCCGCTGCTGTTGCAGTCGCTCGCGCTGGCGCTGCGCCAGGCGCGCCTCGGATATGACGGTCGGCATGCCGGACAGCTCGACGAGGCTTGCCTGGATTCGCTTAAGGTCGGGGAGTCCCGCGTGCCATGACATCCGCATGATCAAAAAGGATGCACGGCGGTAGTTTGCCTGCATCACCGTGATGGCGGGGCGCAGTGTGGGATGGATTTTGTCCCGTTCGGGCCAAAGGTTAGCAGTGATCTCGAGGCCCAGGGTCTCCCATAGGTAATCAAGCTCTTCGTCCATGGCGCCTCGATATCTACGTGATCATTGATATTTCGATTGTGTTGCCTGGTGCTATCGTTTTCACGGTAGAATCTGCCAACGGTTGACGGCTACCGCTCACGGCGTTTTGCCCTTCGTGTACAGCGGTTGGCTTCACAGGTCCTTCACGGGTTGGACTAAATAAGGCCAATTTGACTGAATTTCAAAAAAGTCAAAATTGGGGCTTGCGTCACGGCGAGACTTCCCGTATATTTCTTTCTTGCGCAAAGGCACAGCCGAGCGCAGCGATGCAGTCATTGGGATGTCGTCTAATGGCAGGACAGCGGATTCTGGTTCCGTCAATGGGGGTTCGACTCCCTCCATCCCAGCCATTGCATTTGCTACATATGGCCCGTTCGTCTAGCGGTTTAGGACGCCGCCCTCTCAAGGCGGAGATCACCAGTTCGAATCTGGTACGGGCTACCAAAATTGAACGCCCGGGCCTCGTAAGAGACCCGGGTTTTGTGTATTGACCGATGTTTAAGGCGCGCGTTGAGTCTGCCGCCCGGACCGAGGAGTTGTCATGGACCTGCCCATCAGCTTGCAAGACATCACGTATGCCGAGAACTATCTGGCGCAGGGCGACCTGGCTACGGCGACGCCGCTGCTGGAGCGCCTGGTGGAGCTCGCCGAGGAGTATATCGACGCCGAGTGCAAGACGGAGGAGAAGCGCCAATACTTTAGCTTCGATAGCAAGTTTGAGCGCTTGGCCTATCGCCGCGTGGAGAAGGATCCGCGCGAGCTCGTGCAGGTCGAGGTGCCGTTTGACCGCCTGTACTCTGACATGGCGTTTGCCTACATTCGCCAGCAGGATTATGTGAGCGCTCGTAATGCCTTGATGCAGGCTGTGCGTTGGGACCCCATGAACTGCAACTATCGCTTGGATTTGGCCGAGCTGTTCCGCGCTCTCGAGGACAAGCAGGAGTGGGCTTCGCTTTCGTTTTCGGTGCTAGAGCGCGCGAGCGATGGCAAGTGCGCCGCCCGCGCTTACGCCAATCTGGGTCAGTACTTCTTGGAGCCCGAGACCGAGAACATTTCGGCTGCCGTGGGCTGCGCGCGTCTGGCGCTGCGCCTGGCGCCCAACGATACGCATACGACGCGCCTGCTCAACAAGATCCATACTACCTATCCGGATGCCGCCGAGGAGAGCGACGAGCACGTGATGGGCGAGCTGGCGTTGCAGGGCGTTCCGACCTCACCTTCGGCCGAGATTGCCATCTGCCTGATTATGTGCGCGACCGATGCTGCAAGCGACGGCGACAAGCAGGAGGCGACGCGCCTGACGGTGCGTGCTCGTGACTTGGTGGGCGAGGAAGCCTGCGCGGCGATTATCAAACTGGTGCGCGAGAGCGATGCCGAACTCAATGCCGAGCGCAAGGCAAAGCGCGAAGCTACGGGCAAGGGTTCCGATGGCGCCAAGGAGGCCGGCGATGCCCAGTAAGCGCGAGCGCAAGCTCATTTCCAAGAATCGCTCGGCACATCACGAGTACTTTATCGATGAGACGTTTGAGTGCGGTGTTGAGCTGAGCGGTACCGAGGTCAAGTCGATTCGCGAGCGCGCGTGCCAGATTACCGATACCTTTGCACTGATTCGTGGCGGGGAGTGCTGGCTCGTCGGCCTGCATATCCACCCTTATAGCCATGGTGGCGTGTGGAATCGCGATCCCGACCGTCGGCGCCGTCTGCTGCTGCACCGCAAGGAGATCGACTTTCTTGACGGCAAGCTGCGCAACCGCGGCTATGCGCTGGTGCCGTTGGAACTCTACTTTAATACCGACGGTCGCGTAAAGTTGCTGTTGGGCCTGGGCCGCGGCAAAAAGCTCTACGACAAACGCGAAGACATGGCTAAGCGCGACGTGCAGCGCGAGATCGATCGTGCGCTCAAGGAACGCAACCGCTGACCGTCCTTCATAAGTTGCGGTGGAATACGGACTGTTTTGCCTGTTTGAGGGGCTATTCAGTCCCTATTTCACCGCAACTGCGGGCGTTCCATCTTGCTTACTGTTCTGACACATATGTCTCAAAGGCGGCGTTCGGTATGGGTGTCGCCTTTTTTGTGGGTACATACATCCATGAGGTTCCAACCCGGGTTAGGGGAGTGATCGTTATGGACAAAACTGCGTTCTTTACGATGCCGAGCGGCCTGTATGTGGTGAGTGCCGCGGCCGACGGGCTGCGTGCCGGCTGCGTTATCAACACGGCGGTGCAGGTGACGTCTGCCCCGCCGCGCATCTCGATTGCCGTGAACAAGGAAAATGTCACGTCCGGCGTAATCGCATCGGCTAAGGCCTTTGCGCTGACCGTGATTGACCAGACCGCCGACATGCTCTATATCGGCAATTTTGGCTTCCGCACCAGCAGCGATTACGACAAGTTTGCCAAGTACGAGACCCACGAGACCGCGCTGGGCATGCCCTATGTGCCCGAGCACGCGGCGGCGCTGTTTAGCTGCCGTCTGATTGATACCGTGGATGTGGGCACGCACCTGCTCTTTATCGGCGAGGTGGAGGATGCCGAGCGCTTGAGCGGCGAGGCCCCGCTGACCTATGACTACTATCACAAGGTCTTGAAGGGCAAGACGCCGCCCAAAGCTTCGTCGTATCAAGGCTAGAAATGTTCTAAAAATACTTGCATTATATTATTGAGAATCTATACTAATAAATGAAGTACATCACCAGTCGCGTTCGAGAGGAGAACATCATGGCTGAGGAGAAGAAGACGTATAAGTTTGTGTGCACCGTTTGCGGTTACGAGGTTGAGGTCGACACGCCCGAGCTGCCTGAGGATTACGTGTGCCCGGTCTGCGGCGTCGGCCCCGATGAGTTTGAGCTCGTCGAGGAGTAACTCGTAGACACACGACTTGCAGCAACACATAGCTCTGTCCAAGGGTCTCGGTCGGATATCCCGGCCGGGGCCCTTTTGATTTATCTGACGGTTTAAAACGGCCTCACGTGTTACAGATTGAGACGTTATATCTGGACAGGCACGCCATCCCAATTACATCCCCGTTAGCAGCACGATGTCGAGAATCGTCACGATGGCACCGATCCCTACGAGCAGCGCGTTGAGCGGGCGCGAGTTTGCGTATTTGCCCATGACGCGGGACGAACTGGTGAGTCGTATGAGCACAAAGACCGTAATCGGCAGCTGAAGCGACAGCAGCGCCTGACTCCAGATGAGACCTTCAAAAGGATTTGGGACGACCAGGCACGCCGTCACTGCGCCGACGAAACAGGCCGCCACCCCGATCGAGGAATGTCGGTCGTGGATGTCGTATTCCTCGTCGAACATGCCCGCGGTGATGGTGCCCGCCGCCATGCCCGCCGTCACACTACTCGAGAGGCCCGCAAACAGCAGCGCTACCGCAAAGATGGTCGAGCTCGCCGGGCCCAAGATGGGGGAGAGCGTGGCCGCTGCGACGGCGAGGTCGTCTACGACCATGCCGTGCGCAAAGAAGGTCGTCGCGGCCAGGATGACCATGGCCGAGTTGATTGCCCAGCCCACGCCCATCGAAAAGAGCGTGTCGAAGAGCTCGTAGCGCAGACGATCTTCGATAACTTGCTCGCCTTGGCCTTCGAAGTGCATGGATTGGATGACCTCGGAGTGTAGAAAGAGGTTGTGGGGCATAACGACCGCACCCAGGACACTCACGATAATCGCGGCAGAGCTAGTGGGCATACTGGGCGTGATCCAGCTTGCGGCGGCTTGCGGCCAGTCGACCTTGACTAGTGCAAGCTCGGCCAAAAACGAGAGTCCTACCACGCCGACGAAGGCGATGATCCAGCGTTCGGCACGCTTGTAGGAGTTCGTCATGAGCATCGCCATCGATACTGCCGCCACGATGACGCAGCCCGCACGCGCGGGCAGCCCAAAGAGCATTTGAAGGGCAATCGCGCCGCCCAGGACTTCGGCCATGGCGGTGGCGATCGTGGCTAGATATGCGCTGCCGAGTATCACACGCCCGACGAGGCGGGGCAGGTGGCGCGTCGTGGCCTCGGCAAGACAGGCGCCCGTGGCGATACCCAGGTGCGCCGCGTTGTGCTGCAGCACAATGAGCATAATCGTGGACAGTGTGACGATCCACAGCAGCTCGTAACCAAACTGCGAGCCCGCGGCCATATTGGAGGCCCAGTTGCCCGGGTCGATAAAGCCGACGGTCACGAGCAACCCGGGGCCGATATGCCGTGCGATGTCGAGTCCGCCGTGGCCACCGGTGCGCCGGGAGCCAAAGTGTTGTTTGAGATGGTTGATCATGATGAGCTCCTGCGTGCCGTTTGTTTGACGCCGCAAAGGATACCCGTTTTAGGCTCGAAGTTAACCAAGACTAACAAAATTGCTGTATTTGAATAGGATGATGAAGGGGGCTGCCGAAATGTCTTGATCTGTAACAACTAGGGATGGAAATTGGGTCTTCCTGTTACAGATTGAGATGTTTGAAGCGGTAAGATTGCGGGCCGAACCTGGGGCCCTTGTTGTCGCCCTTGAGGTCGGCGGTGTCCACTCGTAGGGCGTGCGTTACGCGATTGTTTCGAAACGGGTGGGAAACACAACAGGCCGGCGATGCTCCTAGTATGCCTATTCAACTGACTGTCTAAATATCTAGGGGAGGATCGCGATGCAGGCAGATTCCGCTCAGCAGCAGGGCCTTTATCGCCCCGAATTCGACCACGATGCATGTGGCATCGGCGCGCTTGCCGATATCAATGGTGAGCGCCATCACCAGATTCTGGACGATGCACTGTCCATTCTGGTCAACTTGGAGCACCGCGGCGGCACGGGACTCGAGAAGAACACCGGCGACGGCGCCGGCATCCTGTTCCAGGTTCCGCATCACTTTTTCCGTAAAGAGGCCCAAAAGTGCGGCCAGATTCTGCCGGCAGAGGGCGACTATGGCGTGGCCATGCTGTTCTTCCCGCAGGACGACAAGGGCGTAGAGGATGCCCGTCGCGTGTTTGAGGAGGGCTGCGCCGAGGCCGGCGTGCCGCTGCTCTTTTGGCGCGAGGTGCCGGTCGACCCGCACGATTTGGGCGAGACGGCCCGCGCCTGCATGCCTACCATCCTGCAGGCCTTTCTGGGCCGCCCCGACGACACGCCGGCCGGCGACGCATTCGAGCGCCGCCTGTACGTGTGCCGCCGCACCATCGAGAAGAAGGCCGACGCCGAGTTTGCCCTGCGCGACAAGATTTTCTACGTCTGCTCCATGAGCTCGCGCACCATCGTGTACAAAGGCATGCTTGTGGCCACGCAGATGCGCCGCTTCTTCATCGACCTCAACGACGCCGCCGTCAAAACGGCCGTGGCGCTCGTCCACTCGCGCTACTCCACCAACACCACGCCCAGCTGGGAGCGCGCGCACCCCAACCGCTTTATCATCCACAACGGCGAGATCAACACCCTCAAGGGCAACGTCAACTGGATTCGTGCCCGCGAGCCCAACTTGTACAGCCCCGTGCTGCAGCACGATCTTGAGCGCGTGATGCCCATTATCAACCGCGAGGGTTCCGACTCCGCGATTTTGGACAATGTGCTCGAGTTCCTGGTCATGAATGGTCGCCCGCTCACGCGTGCCGCGTCCATGTTGCTGCCCGAGCCGTGGGACCACAACGACAGCCTGAGCGAGGAGCGCCGCGCCTACGACGCCTACCAGTCCATGCTCATGGAGCCGTGGGATGGCCCGGCGGCCATCGCCTTTACCGACGGTCGCACGCTGGGTGCCGCCCTCGACCGTAACGGCCTGCGTCCCGCCCGCTACTATGTGACGCGCGACGGTCGCTTTATGCTGGCAAGCGAGGTGGGCACCATCGAGGTAAGCCCCGAGAACATCCTGACGAGCGGCTGTCTGGGACCGGGCCAGATGCTCGAGGTCGATTTTGCCCGCGGCCGCGTGATCTACAACGACGAGCTGCGCGCCCGCTATGCCAAGGAAAAGCCCTACCGCGACTGGATTGCCGAGGAGACGCTGACCGTTGACGCGCTCGATGAGCCCGTTGCGGCAACGCCCGCCGAGGACGCCGAGGTGCCCGCCGCCGTGCGTATGGCCAAGCTCGGCTACCACTGGGATGACGTCGACGAGGTCGTGCGTCCCATGGCCCAGCAGGGCAAGGCCCCGCTCGCCTCGATGGGCATCGACGCGCCGCTGGCCTGCCTGTCCAAGAAGACGCGCTCGTTCTTTGACTATTTCTATCAGTTGTTCGCTCAGGTCACAAACCCGCCCATCGACGCCCTACGCGAGCATATGGTCACCTCGACCACGCTCTACCTGGGCAACCATGGCAACCTGCTCGAGGATTCCCGCACGGCCTGCCAGCTGGTGCGCCTGGAGCGTCCGCTGCTGAGCGAGGAGGAGTTTGACCGCATTTGCGCCATCGACCGCGTGGGCTTTAAGACTCGCCGCTTCCGTGCCGTCTACCGCCGCGACGCCGGCGAGGGCGCACTGCAGGCTGCGCTCAAGCAGCTTGCCGAGGACGTTGAGGCTGCGGTCCGCGACGGCGTGAACATCGTGGTGTTGAGCGATCGTGCCGCTGCGGGCGAGGTGCCCGTGCCGTCGCTGCTCGCCGTGGGCTGCGTGCACAACCATCTGATCCGCGCTGGCGTGCGCACCTTTGCCGACATCGTGGTGGAGTGCGGCGATGCCGTGTCTCCGCACGACTTTGCGGCGCTGGTGGGCTACTCCGCGAGCGGCATCTATCCGTACAACGCACATGCGTGCATCCGCGATCTGGCGGCGCACGGCGATCTGGACGTGACAGCCGAGCAGGGCATCGCCAACTACAACAAGGCTGCGACCGCCGGCATCGTTTCCATCATGTCCAAGATGGGCATCTCCACGGTGCAGAGCTACCACTCTGCGCAGATCTTCGAGGCCGTGGGCTTTACGCCGGAGTTTGTCAACGCGTACTTCGCTGGCACGGTGAGCCGTGTGGGCGGTATGGGTGTCGAGGACGTCGAATGCGAGCAAAATGAGCGCTATGACGCCGCGCTCGCCATCCTTAAGAGCCCGGCTCCCGATCAGCTGCCTACGCTGGGCCTGACCAAGTGGCGCCCGCTCGGCGGCGAGGATCACCTCATCGATCCGCAGACTGTCTACTTGCTGCAGACCGCCTGCCGTGAGGACAGCTACGACACCTTTAAGGAGTACAGCATCCGCCTGCACCGCACCGGCCGTGCCGTTCGCCTGCGCGACTTGCTCGACTTTAATGCCAACGGTCGCACGCCGGTGGCACTCGACGAGGTCGAGCCCGCGCTCAACATCGTCCGCCGCTTTAACACCGGCGCCATGTCGTATGGCTCCATCAGCAAAGAGGCACACGAGTGCATGGCCATCGCCATGAACCGCCTACACGGCCGTTCCAACTCGGGCGAGGGCGGTGAGGATCCGCGTCGCGAGACCCCGCTGGCCAACGGCGACTCCAAGAACTCCGCGATCAAGCAGGTGGCAAGTGCGCGCTTTGGCGTGACGAGCCGCTACCTGTGCAGCGCCTTCGAGATTCAGATCAAGATGGCCCAGGGCGCCAAGCCCGGCGAGGGTGGCCACCTGCCCGGCAAGAAGGTCTACCCCTGGATTGCCGAGGTCCGTCAGTCTACGCCCGGCATCGGCCTGATCTCGCCTCCGCCGCACCACGACATCTACTCCATCGAGGACCTGGCAGAGCTGATCTTCGATCTTAAGAACGCCAACCCCGGCGCGCGCGTGTCGGTCAAGCTGGTCAGCGAGGCCGGCGTCGGCACCATCGCCACCGGTGTGGCCAAGGGCGCTGCCGACAAGATTTTGATCAGCGGCCATAACGGCGGCTCGGGCGCCGCGGCGCGCGATTCGATCTGGCACGCCGGTCTGCCGCTGGAGCTCGGTCTTGCCGAGGCCCAGCAGACGCTGCTGCAAAACGGCCTGCGCTCACGCGTGGTGCTCGAGGCCGACGGCAAGCTCATGGACGGCACCGATGTCGCCGTCGCCTGCTTGCTGGGCGCCGAGGAGTTTGGCTTTGCGACCATGCCGCTCATCTCGATGGGCTGCCTCATGCAGCGTGACTGCCAGCAGGATACCTGCCCGGCCGGCATCGCCACGCAAAACTGCCGCCTGCGTCGCGGCTTCCGCGGCAAGCCCGAGCACATCGAGCACTTTATGCTCTTTGTTGCCGAGCAGCTGCGCGAGGTCATGGCGAGCCTGGGCTTCCGCACCGTCGACGAGATGGTCGGCCATCCCGAGTGTCTGCGTCAGATCGAGGTCCCGGGCAACCGCAAGGCAAACCTGCTCGATCTGTCGCCCGTGCTGGCGAGCGCGACTTGCGAGTTCGGTGCCCATATCCCGGGTGCCGACGGTCGTCACTTCCTGCCGCAGATGTCCGCGGACAGCGAGCTCGACAAGACGCTCGACTCCACGTTGTTTGTGCCCTATACGGCCGATGCTCGCGCGCACCTGCGCCCGATTCGCTTCCATGCCGACATCGCCAACGTTAACCGTTGCGTGGGCACCATCTTGGGCAATGCGGTGACCAAGGCGCATCCCGAGGGCCTGCCCGCCGGCTCCATCACTATCGATTGCGACGGCTCGGCTGGTCAGAGCTTTGGCGCCTTCCTGCCGCGCGGCATTACGCTCAACGTGTGCGGCGACGCCAACGACTACTTTGGAAAGGGCCTTTCGGGCGGCGAGGTGTCGGTGCGCCCCAACCCGCATGCGACCTACAAGTTCGACGAGAACATCATCGTGGGCAACGTTGCGTTCTTTGGCGCTACGAGCGGCCGCGGCTTCATTAATGGCCTGGCAGGCCAGCGTTTTGGCGTGCGCAACTCCGGTGCCACGGTGGTGGTCGAGGGTTGCGGCAACCATGGCTGCGAGTACATGACGGGCGGTCTGGCGCTCATCCTGGGCGAGGTCGGGCAGAACTTCGCCGCCGGCATGACGGGTGGCGTGGCCTATGTCTTTGACCAGTACGGCACGCTCGATGCCCGTGTGAACCACGAGAGCGTTGAGCTCAAGGCCCCGACGGCCGTCGAGCTGGCGCAGATTCGCACGCTCATCCAGGAGCACGTGGATGCGACCCAGAGTCCGCGCGGCATTAAGCTGCTCTACAGCTTTGAGACGATGAGCAAGCACTTTGTGAAGGTCATTCCGACCGAGTACGAGCGCGTGCTGGCGATTGTCGCTGCGGGCGAGGCTGTGGGCAAGTCGCATGCGCAGGCTGAGGAGCTGGCGTTTGACATTGTGACCGGTCGCGCGAGTGCCGCGGATGTCGCTCGCTTCGATGCCGCGGGCGGTGCTGCGGGCGCTGCGTCCGTGGCTGCCAGCTCTGTTGCTTCGACCAAGAAGGAGGCGTAAGTGCCATGGGTAAGCCCGGTGCTTTTCTTGATATCGATCGCGTGACCCACGAGCTTCGCCCCGTGGAGGAGCGCAGCCGCGATTTCGATCCGCTGTACGTGGAGCTCGACGACGACGCGCGCCGTGCTCAGGCGAGCCGCTGCATGATGTGCGGCGTGGCGTTTTGCCAGATGGGCGCGAGCTTTGGCAAGGCGCGCCCGAGCGGCTGTCCGCTGCACAACTTGATTCCCGAGTGGAACGAGCTAGTGTACCGCGGCCGCTGGGATGAGGCTGCCGAGCGCCTGTCGCTCACCTCACCCATGCCTGAGTTTACGAGCCGCGTGTGCCCGGCGCTGTGCGAGGCCGCGTGCAACCTGGGTTCGGTCGACGGCCAGCCCACGACGATCCATGACAACGAGCGTGCGATCAGCGACCATGAATGGGCAAACGGCGGCCCGCGCCGCTTTGAGCCGGCAGGGGAGGATGCGCCCACGGTCGCCGTGGTTGGTTCTGGACCGGCTGGTCTGGTGGCTGCATGGGAGCTTGCGCGTCGCGGCGCCCGCGTGACGGTGTTTGAGCGCGACGACCGCCCCGGCGGTCTGCTCATGTACGGCATTCCCAACATGAAGCTCGAGAAGTCTGTGGTCGAGCGTCGCGTGGCGCTCATGCGCGAGCTGGGTATTGTGTTCGAGCTGGGCGCCGACGTGAGCGATCCCAAGGTTACCGCCGGGCTCGACGACTTTGACGCCGTCGTGGTGGCTGCCGGCGCCCGTGCTCCGCGTGGGCTTTCGGCTGCGAACATTGATGCCCCGGGCGTGGTGTATGCCGTGGACTACCTGACGGCTTCGACCGTCTCGGTGCTCGATGGCGGTGAGCCTGCTATTGACGCGCGCGGCCTGGACGTCGTGGTCATTGGCGGTGGCGATACCGGCAACGACTGCGTGGGTACCGCTGTGCGTCAGGGCGCGCGCAGCGTGCGCCAGTTTGAGTTCTTGCCGGCTGCGCCCGATAAGCGCGCGGCAGGCAACCCCTGGCCGCAGTGGCCCAACGTTAAGAAGACCGATTACGGCCAGCAGGAGGCTATCGCTGCGATGGGTGGCGAGATGCGTGCCTGGGCCGTGGATACACTCGAGGTGCTGCTGGACAAGAAGGGTGCGGCTGCGGGTCTGCGCGTGGTCGATCTGGACTGGTCGGCGGGAAAGCCCGAGCGCATCGCGGGCTCCGAGCACGAGGTGCCGGCGCAGCTGGTGCTCATCGCCTGCGGCTTTACGGGTCCGGAGCACGGCGTGTTCGATGCGGTGAGCGTGCCTGTTGCCACCGCTGGTCGTCCGCTGCCGGTGATGGCTGCTGAGGGCTCGCATCTCGCGGCTCGCACGGAGGGTGTCGCCGCGGATGCCGCGCCGGTGTATGTGGCGGGTGATGCCCGCAACGGCAGCTCGCTCGTGGTGAGTGCCATGGCCGATGCCCTGGCCTGTGCAGCCGAAGTCGCCGAGGCGCTGGAGCTGTAAAGTAGTCACGGAGATATTCAACAATCGAATCGGCAAGGGCTGTCCCTAACTGCCGGCACAAAAGGAACGTCCCTAAGTGCCGACAGTTAGGGACGTTCCTTTTCTGTCGGCATTCGGGGACACTCCTTGCGGATTTGCGAGCAGTTTGCTCGTTTGTCGACGTGCGGGTGTTCATTTGTTGACTTCTTGAGCTGTGGTCACCTGTTGTTTCTGTGGTGGCTGCGGGCATCTGGCTCAAAAGGGTTGGTTGGCTGTCTATGTCTACCTGCGATTTTGTTGCGGTGCGCATTTTCGGTCAAGCTTTTCGTCAAGTGTTTGGTCAGCATCTGGTTTGCAGTCGAAGGCCTATTTTGCCCGCGCTTGCCTCGGTTGCTCGCCCTCCTCGTAAGCTCAAATTGAGGTCCATCAGTTTGAGGAGGATGCCATGACTGACCAAGTTTTTGACCGAGCAGAGCTGGCTGGAGCCGTCGGCAGCGATATTGCCGACATGGCTCACTTTTGGATGCTGCGGAAGTTTCAATTCCTGGAGCCGGCGCGCGAGCAGTTCGAGATTATCGTCGATCCGTGGCTCAGCTATTGCGAGGAACCTTCTCAAAACGAAATCATGGCCTACAACATGGCGTTTACCGATTGGCTGCTGTTTGAGCGCCCCTATTACCACGGCAAGACGCTGTTGGAGCCGTATGTGGACGAGCCGCCAGCGTCAATTTCTCCTGCTTCGCTCAGGCGACTTAAGCAGATGCGTGACACGCAGTATTTCTCGCGCTTTGGCATTTTGGACAAGGATCCCGCGACTGGCATGGTCGTGCTGAAGGACGCGCGCACCGACCGTCGCTTTGACGTTTACGACCCACATATCGTGCAAAAGGAGCACTGGAACGATGGCGCAATTGCGGTGCGACTCGCGTGCGTCGACGATGTCTGGCTGACGGCGGGGCAGCTCTACCTGTATGACATCGCGCGCCTGAGCGACACGGCGGTCGACGGGCCGGGCGCGGTGCATCCCGAGGACCTGGAGGACGGTTTCGACACCTCGTGCATCAGCTTCTTTTTGCGCCTGGTCCGCGACATCATGGGCGCCCAGGGGCGGTACGTGAAGTCGCTCAATATTTACGAGCAGGAATGGGAGTAGGGGATGGGCAGTTGTCGCCTGCCTTGCCTTCTGCCTTTGTGTCTCGATCTGTAACGTTTAGGGGCGAAAAACCGGTCTACCTGTTACAGAACGAGACGAATGCTTGGGCGCCGCTGGTTTGTCTAAATCTGTAACGTTTAGGGGCCTGGAGAACGTCTAACTGTTACAGAACGAGACGTTTGGCACCTGGTTGGGGGAATGTCTAAATCTGTAACAGCTACAGGCCAAAATTCGACCTACCTGTTACAGATTGAGACGGAAGGTTGGCGGCTGCCGAAAGATCTTGTTCTGTAACAACTAGAGGCTCAAAGACTGTCTTCCTGTTACAGATCAAGACATTTGTCAGCGGAGGCAAAGGTGACGATGGTCCATTTGTCTGACGTGGTGGTGATGAAAGTGCCTAACACCGTTCTCAAACACAAACATGCGACTCGCAACACGTTGGCGCGGAATAGGATGCTCGCGCGGCTCACGGAGACGGCCAAGCAAGGTGCGCTGCTCGCAACGCATGACAATACCGAGCTCATGTGGCTGCGACGCCATGTTGGAACCGACGATATCGCGGAGCCCGAGCCGTATTTGTTTTGCTTTCAACATGATTGGGGTGTACTGACGCCGGCGGAGCGAGCGCTGCGTACCGTCAAAGGGCTTGCGGAGTTTCATCCAGATTGGGCGTTTTGGGGTTATGACGCGGCCCTTTTGTGGGGTCTGGAGGTGCCGAATGATCTGCTCGGGCCGCGATTTCTTGTTAAGACAGGTTGCTCGGTGCCGCTGAGTGCAGGATGCCGACTGTCGCGTCCGCAGGCGGCGGGTGCGCTTGAACAAGTCGACGGCGTGCGGGTGACGCCGTTTTGGCGCACGGTAGAGGATTGCCTGCTGCGCGCGCCGTTTTCGTATGGCCTGGCGATTGCCGATTCTGCGTTGCGAGCAAAGGGCGTATCGCGCGATGACCTGTGCGAGCGCCTCCGCGCCGATTGCGAGGGCAGGCGAGGGTATCGCAGGGCAAAGGTGATTGCGTCGTATGCAGACGGGCTGTCCGAAAACGGCGGCGAGTCTCGGTTCCGAGCATTCTTTATTGCGTACGGCTTTCCGGTTCCGGAGCTGCAGGTGGAGTTTCGCGACCCGCTCGATCCGAGCCAGGTGTTTCGCGTCGACTATTTTTGGCGGCTCGAGGACGGAACGTGCGTGATTGGCGAACTGGACGGAAAGGGGAAGTACACCCTGCAGAGCGGCGAGAGCCGGGAGTCGGTCGACCCATTCGTGGCAGAGCGTCAGCGGGAATCTCATCTGACAATGCTCGGGCATAAGGTGCTTCGGTTTATGTTTGATGAGCTCAAGAATCCGGGGAAGCTGGTTGAGAAGATGAGGCTGGCGGGTATTCCGCGACGGCCCGATTTGGCTGAGGAGTGGAGACGTCAGTGGTATGGGCGCTGAGAGGTTTCGTCTCGATCTGTAACGTTTAGAGGTTGTTTG
>UQZI01000027.1 GCA_900545555.1 uncultured Collinsella sp. | reverse complement strand
GGCACTTCAACATCATTGTCGCAGCCCCGACCCGCGGTCACGAGCGGGGGCTCCTGTCTTTTTAGTGCCCTCGGATTGGGTCATAGTGTCTGTCGTTGCCAAAGCATCGGCGTTGCCTTGGCCGTCAATAGTCATTGGGGACGTTCTTAAACGACTACCCAACGGCTATTGCGCACATGGCTCGTATAGCAGTCGTCTCTTTTATGTTTCCTTTAGCCGTCGCTGCCTAGGATGGGAGTTAGTCGGCAGGAAGGGAGCGTCTATATGGACGATGCGAGCGAGCGCGCGATTGAAGAGGACATGCTCGATCAGTTCAATTACTTTGATGATGAGGACGAGGAGCTGATCGACCGTCGCGAGCCAGCGCCGCTTGAATCCTTTGATCTGGTCGATGAAGAGGCTGATGAGGTTGAGGATGAATCGACAGAGCCCCCACAGCCTACGCGCCTTGACTCGCTGCTTTCGAGAGCCCCCACGTACCACGGTGTCCGTGCCGGCGCGCTCCATATGAAAACTGACTGGCGCCAGATCGTGACCGCGGGCGATGAGCCTGCCGTTGATGCGCCACTTACCGACAAATCATCCATCATTTGCCGCACCGGGATGCTTATGCTCGCGAGCGGAACGGGTGCCTGGCGTGTACGCGATACCATGAATCGCGTCGCCGCCGTACTTGGTGTCACCATCCACGTTGACTTAAGTCTCCTGTCGTTTGAGTGTACTTGTATCGAAGATGGTCACTGCTTTAACGAGGTCGTCAGCTTGCCCACAACGGGCGTCAATACCCATCGCATTTGGATGATGGAGAGCTTCCTAAAGGAAATCGAGACATATGGCCGCCGTTTTACCGTGCATGAGTATCACGAGATGCTCAAGACCGTTGAGAGCTCAAAACCTGATTACACTCCCTGGCAACAGGGCCTTGCGGCGGCCTGCGCCTGTGGCGCATTTGTCTTTTTGCTCGGCGGCGGCCCCATTGAGATGGCCTGCGCGTTCGTGGGCGCGGGTGTCGGCAACTTTGCCCGCTCTCATATCCTCAAGCAGGGTCTCGGCCAGTTTAGCGCGTTGACGATTGGCGTCGCGCTGGCCTGTATCTCGTATTTACTGGCGTTGCTCGGCCTTGGCCAGGTCATCCCGGGGGCAATGTCGCACCAAGAAGGCTATATCGGCGCCATGCTCTTTGTGATTCCCGGCTTTCCCCTCATTACGGCAGGCCTCGACATCGCAAAGCTCGATATGCGAAGCGGCATCGAGCGTCTTTCGTATGCTGTGTCAATTATTGTGATGGCGACCCTCGTAGGTTGGATGGTTGCCGAATGTGTGGGGCTGGCACCGGATGACTTCGCCCCGCTCGGCCTCTCACCGTTGGCCCTTACGCTCTTGCGCATACTGATGAGCTTTATCGGTGTATTTGGCTTCTCGGTTATGTTCAACAGCCCGGTAAAGATGGCCGCGGCGGCCGGTCTGATCGGTGCCGTGTCCAATACCTTGCGCCTTACGCTCGTCGATGCGCTAACGATGCTTCCCTTCCTGGGCCTCAGCGCGGGAATGCCTCCCGAGGCGGCTGCATTCATCGGGGCGCTCGTATCGGGCCTGCTGGCAAGCCTGGCAGAAATCAGGCTCACCTACCCACGTATCGCCCTCACGGTGCCATCGATTGTCATTATGGTGCCGGGCTTGTACCTGTATCGTTCGATGTATTACATGTGCACCTTCGACACGGTCAATATGCTCGGCTGGTTTGTGCGCGCGGTGCTCATCGTGGCGTTTTTGCCCGTTGGCTTGGGCATGGCGAGAACCCTCACCGACCCTCGCTGGCGCCACACCAGCTAATTGGTGCAAGGGGGACAGGTTACTTTGCACCAAATGAGTTGCGGTGAAATAGGGACTGAATTGCTGCTTAAAGGGTCAAAACAGTCCGTATTCCACCGCAACTTATGGGGTCGGGGGATTATTGGAGCCCTGCATCTTCATAAACTCAACGCTTACGAAGCACGTGCTTTTCGTGCTAGGCTGGTTCCACCACATAAGTAGTCGCAGACGCACGTACCACGGGCGGGCGAGATGAAGTCCCAACAGCTCCATCTCGCCCGCCCGTTTTTGTTGTGCGCCGCGGCGCAACACAGAAAGGACTATGCCCTTTATGCCTATCAACAAACGAGAGAGCCTGCTGTTCACCTTTATCATGTGCTTTTGCATGGTGCTCTGGATGAGCATCTACAACGTTGCCCTGCAGCATGGGGCCATCGACGGCGAGGTTGTTGCCGCCGCGTGGCTCGGCTTCCCCGTTGCCTACGTTTTTGCCATGTGCTGCGACTGGTTTGTTGCCAGCCCCCTTGCTAAGGGCTTCGCCTTTAAATTCCTGGTCACGCCGGGCAAGAGCTCGCCGCTTGCCATGACGCTCGCCGTCAGCTCTTGCATGGTCGTTCCCATGGTCATCATCATGTCGCTCTACGGCGCGTGCGAAGGTCTGTTCCATATGCCCGGCGGCCCGCTTGCAAACCTGCAGATGCTGCCGATGATGTGGCTCATCAACATTCCGCGCAACTTTATCATGGCCCTGCCCTGGAACCTGCTGGTGGCTGGTCCGGTTGCTCGCTTTGTCTTCCGCCGCGCCTTCCCCATGGGAACCGTCTTTGAAGAGCAGCATATGGAGCTCGTGCGCATGCCGGGCGCTCCCGTTGCCGAGGAGGTTGCCAACATTTCCGAGGGCATGGACGCCGAGCCCGCCTGCTAGACGGCAGCGCAAAACCAAACCGTCAAGCGGACCAGAGCGATTCCTTTTTTGTAGACGTTGTCACGCGGCTACGGGCGGGAAAGGTCCCAACGGTTAACATATACTCCATATGGGTAAAGAGACCAAAGCGCTGCCGCGGGGCGGCGCTTTGCGTTTGAAAAAACTAGCTCGTCTAAGAGGAACTAGCATGTTAGACCGTTTTACCGATCGCGCGCGCAAGGTCATGTCCATGGCCAAGCAAGAGGCGCTCGATCTTCATTCAAATAAGGTGGGTACCGAGCACCTGCTGCTCGCGCTTGCCAAGGAGGACGAGGGCATTGCCGCCGAGGCACTGCGTTCGCTCGATATCTCCTACGACGACATCATGGATACCCTCAAAGAGGTCCAGACCACGGTTCCCGAGCCCAGCGAGGAGACCGAGGCTGCCAAGCTCGCCTTTACGCCGCTCGTCATCAGCGTGATGGAGCGCTCCTTCCGCGTGGCACGTGAGAACAACCAGACCTACGTGTCGACCGAGCACCTGCTCATCGGTATCGTCGAAGAGGGCAACGGCATGGCCATGGACATCCTCATGCGCTTGGGTGTGTCGTCCGCCTCCATCAAAAAGGCTATCGAGAAACTCACCGCCAAGGACCAGGACAAGAAGCGTCCGCTCGCCGGCGCCGGTGCTGATCGTCCCGGTGCGGGCCTGCCGTTCTTTAGCGGCTCGGATGCCTCTCAGCAAAAGGGGAGTGGCACCGATACGCTTAAGCAGTTCGCGACCAACCTCACGCAGAAGGCACGCGACGGCGAGCTCGACCCTGTAATTGGTCGCGAAAAGGAAGTCCAGCGTATGATGGAAATTCTTTCGCGCCGCACCAAGAACAACCCGCTCATCCTGGGCGATCCCGGCGTGGGCAAGACGGCCATCGTCGAGGGCCTAGCTCAGCAGATTGCAGCCGGCAACGTGCCCGAGAACCTCATGAACCAGAACATCTGGACGCTTGACCTGCCGGGTCTTGTCGCGGGTGCCAAGTATCGCGGCGAGTTTGAGGAGCGCCTCAAGAACGTGATCCAGGAGGCCACCGAAGCCGACGACGTCATCCTGTTTATCGACGAGATGCACACCATCATCGGTGCCGGTTCTGCCGAGGGGTCCATCGATGCAAGTTCCATGCTCAAGCCCGTGCTCGCGCGTGGTGCCTTCCAGATTATCGGCGCCACCACGGCCGAGGAATTCCGCAAGTACCTCACCAAGGACCCGGCCTTCGAGCGCCGCTTCCAGACCATCGATGTCGAGGAGCCGAGCGTCGAGGACACGGTCAAGATCCTGACTGCGCTCAAGCCGCGCTACGAGGAGCACCACCACGTGCGTTACACGCAGGGTGCCATCGAGGCCGCTGCGAACCTCTCCAACCGCTACATTCAGGATCGCTTCCTGCCCGATAAGGCCATCGACCTCATTGACGAGGCCGGTGCCCGCGCTCGCATCGCCGCGAATCGCGCACCCGAGCCGGTGCGCGAGGCCGAGCATCGCATCGAGGAACTCAAGGCTGCCGCACAGGAGGCTACCGAGAGCGACGACATGAACAAGGCCGCCGAGATCACCGAGCAGCAGAAGGCTGCCGAGATTGAACTCGCCGAGGCCAAGGCTGCCTGGACCGCCGAGCTCGACGCCAGCCCGCTCACCATCGACGTAAGTCAGATCGCCGATATCGTGTCCGTGACCTCGGGCGTGCCGGTGTCCTCGCTTACCGAGAGCGAGAGCCGCCGCCTGCTGCAGACCGAAAGCGTGCTCAAGACCCGCATCATCGGCCAGGACGAGGCTGTCGAGGCCGTGGCCAAGGCAGTGCGCCGCAGCCGTTCACCCCTCAAGGACCCGCGTCGCCCCGGCGGCAGCTTTATCTTCCTGGGTCCCACCGGCACGGGCAAGACCGAGCTCGCCAAGACGCTTGCCGAGTACCTCTTTGGCAGCAAGGATGCGCTCATCAGCTTCGACATGTCCGAGTTCGGTAGCGAGTTCGAGGTATCCAAGCTCATCGGTAGCCCTCCGGGTTACGTTGGTCACGACGAGGGCGGCCAGCTCACTAAGGCCGTTCGTCGCCACCCGTACTCGGTCGTGCTGTTCGACGAGATCGAGAAGGCGCACCCCGACATCTTCAACATCCTGCTGCAGGTGCTGGAGGAGGGCCGCCTGACTGATAGCCAGGGCAAGACGGTCGACTTCCGCAATACCGTGATCATCATGACGTCCAACGTGGGCGCCCGCGAGATTGCGCAGGATGCGAGCGTGGGCTTTGGCACCACCGGCGAGCAGGGTCTCACGTCGAGTGAGATCCGCGGCCGCGCGATGGGCGAGCTCAAGCGCCTGTTCCGCCCCGAGCTGCTCAACCGCATCGACGACATCGTGGTGTTCCAGAAGCTCTCGGGCGAGAACCTGACCAAGATTGCTCACCTGCTGGTGGACGATCTGCGCCAGCGCCTGATTGCCAACGGCATGAACATCAAGCTCACCGATGCGGCCTATAACAAGATCGTGGCCGAGGGCACCGACCTCACCAACGGTGCGCGTCCGCTGCGCCGTGCTATTCAAAAGCTCATCGAGGACCCGCTGTCCGAGGAGCTTCTGGCCGGCGAGTGGGGTGAGGGCGATACCGTCCTGTGCGACGTGGCCGATGGCAAGTTCGTCTTTAGCCACGGCACGGGCGAGATTCCGGCACCGCGTCCGGCGGGCATGCTCGGTGGCGATACCGCCCCGGCAGCACCGCACACCGGCAACGCTGCTCCTGTGGGAGGCGGCGTGACCTCGGGCCCCGGCGGCATGATGCAAGCCGGCTCTGGCGCGCTGTAGGGATTGAATATAACCTTGCATGATGGGGGGCGTTTCCGATGGAGGTGCGCCCCTTTTCTTGTAGAGAAGAGTTTCCGGTAACGATAAAATAATTGAAAAAGTTCTGCTGGATGGCAAAAGGAGTTACTATGGCGAATAGCGCTCAAAGAATTGAGATGTCGTTCGATAACATGAGAAAAATCGGAATGGTTCTTTGTGCCGTGCTGGTACTTATAGCCATCGCTACCATCGCCGTCTTTGGTTCGGCATTTGTTGTTGCATGCCAAAGTATTTTGAACGGCGCAGTGGTAATCGAGGGGGTCGTTGAGCTTGGTAAGGGCGGCAGCATCGCGCTCCCAAACTTGGCGCTATGGGCGGTTTTGCTCCTTGCAGGGGAGTTCACATTGTTAAGCATCAGCTTCGATGTCGCCCGTCGTCAATCGCCTTTTACTATTCGACATGCACGGATGATTACCGTTATTGCTTGCCTATTTGCAATCAATGCCGTGATGGGCTCTCTACAGATTGGCAGCGATTTAAAAATAATGATGGGTAATTGTATGTTGAGCTGTCGTATGAATTCCGCTCTCCTTCAGATTGGTGACTCAGGCATCACTTTGGATGTGGGATCCATCATTGCAATGATGGTTGCTTTCGCTTTGTCGATCTTCTGGCGCTATGGGGCGCTTTTGCAGTCCCAGTCCGATGATTTGGTCTAGGTGATTGACCATGGATTATCTCATTATTGAGGTTGAGACACTTTTGCTCAAGACCGGGAAAACAAATGCCGATCTAATAAGAGCGACTGGGCATACGCCAGCTAACATTTCTAAAATCCGTAATGCGAAAATTAAGGCTATACGCTTGAAGACATTGCTCGATATCTGTGTTGAGTTGGATTGTCAGCCGGGAGATTTGATCCGTCGCGTGAGTGAAATAGAACTTGAGGAACTTACCATCGCGCGTGCGCGGAATAAGATTTTGCAAAGACGCAATCCCGACCCCTCCGAGATATTGCCCACAGAGGTTTACGTAGTAGATCTTTCTAAGGAATAACAAAACAGAATAAGAAGACAAGAAGACAAACACGTATGCATGCAAGGCTCCTACCGCAAACGATCGGTAGGAGCCTTAATTTATTTGAAAATAGTTCTTGAAATCATAAGCTTATCGTTATACGATAACGAAGTATTAAAACAGACGATAAATCGAAAGGAGGTAATTATGAACTGGGTAATCGATCCGTGTAGCAACGTGCAGGGTGGCGGTGGTGGCTGCCGCAATTACCACCCGTGTTCGCGCTGTAGCTGTTTTGGCGTATATGTTCATTTCTAGCAACGCGAACGTTAATGCTGGTTAAGACAGCAGAGGGTAAGCAGCGTGGTCGATAACTGCCATCCGTCGGCCGCGCTGCCTTTTTTAATGAGGTTCATGAGACATGGGTAATGCGATTTCAATCAAGGATCTATCAAAGCGCTACGGCAAAAACTGGGCGTTGTCTGATGTTTCATTTGATATAGATGAGGGCGAAGTGTGCGCTCTCGTTGGGGAGAACGGCGCGGGGAAGAGTACGTTGATTGATATTCTTCTTGGCTTGCTTAAAGCAACGAAAGGCTCAATCAGTTTTTTCGGCGAGTCTGGGAGAGCAGGTCTGGCAAGAGCACGCAGAAATATCGGATTCGTCCCCGACGGCTGTGGGGCATTCTTGAACTTAACCGGTCGAGAAAACTTGATCTCACGCTGTATCGAGTGGGGGCTGCCGAAAAGTGAAGTTAATCGAGTGCTCGCTGCCGTTGGCCTAGAAAATGCGGCGGATGCATCGGTAAAACAATACTCGCTCGGCATGAAGCGTCGCCTGGATATCGGAACGGCTCTTCTGGGCAACCCGCAACTACTTATCATGGATGAACCCATAAACGGGCTCGATCCAGTGGGTGTGATTGAGGTGCGTGATCTCCTGCTGTCGTTGAAGGACAAACGGGATAAAACGGTGCTCATTTCAAGCCATAACCTAGATGAATTGGAGAAAGTTGCGACATCTTTTGCTTTTCTCCATCAAGGCAGACTTCTCGTTAAGGAAGAAAACTCCTACAAAAACAGAAGTCTGGAAAAGCGGTTTTTGGATTTGATCGGGGAGGCAGATAATGCAACTTCTGCGACTGATTAGATGCGAAGCCCGTCGGTTGCTCAAAAATCCAGCCTTTTTCGTGTTGTTGATCTGGGGAATTTGGATTGTTAAAGATGTCTGTAATCCAAATATGTATGGGACTTATGGAACATCTGATTTAGGGGGAGTCGGCAAACAGATTGGTTTCTTTGCAAACATCCTCGACAAGACTGACCCAGCTGGTTCGGCGGTTCGGACGGCACTATTCATGACCTACGAGTGGTTTTTCGTTCTAGCCGGATGCATTGTTATTTCCTGCGCCATGGATTATCAAAGCAGGTCTTCTGAAGTGACGTATGCAAAAGGGACGGGCATAGCAAAGGCCGTTGTCGCAAAGTGGCTTGTTCTGACGATTGCAACTTCAACAGCGTTCAACCTGTTTTCGGGATTCACTCTCTTCAAATCTCCGCTTGGCTGCTATGTGGATGGGCGGGTGTTTCTTGATAGATACCTGCCCGTGTTGCTTTTGATTGATGCTATTTTGGCTGCATTAGTAGCTCAGTCGATGGCAGTTTTCTATTTACTTAGAAATGCACCGCTTAGCATTATGTTGGTGTTGGTCGGGACGCTGCTCGCCTCCGATGAATATACGCTGGTGGTCTTTTCCAATCACGCATCGACGCAAATTCCCTGGTGGCTCTCAGTCGGACCATACTTACGCCATCTTGGAAATCTGTGCTTTCAAGGCCTAGCCATTAATCAGATCATTCTTTTCTCTGTTATTTGCACCGTTGTTTCGTTGCAGCTCGGGGTCATGGGAATCAAAGCGAGGAGGGGGTAGAAATGCGCTGCGAAGATATGATTAAGGCTGAAGCCTATCGAGTTATGAAGAGCAAAGCGCCTCTTCTGCTGATTGCGGCAGGTTTCGTGCTCGCATTGCTTTATTCTGTGTCTTATGAACCATGGAGAGCCTACGGAACGAGCGATTGGCTTGGCGACGGTGTTATGGGCTTCTTTCCAAACCCACAATATGGTTTTGTGGGAATTCCGGGAGACCTCGTTAAAGGCGGAGCTCGCTACCTTTCCGCTGTGGCACCGCTTGCCCATTCTCTCTTCTTTCCTATTGTTGCTGTTCTCGTCATCGGCTATGCGTTTCGAACTCCGATAACGGGATCTCAATGGCTTGTTTCCTATGCAAGGGGAATGAAAACAGTACAGTTGTTGGTTGCAAGGACTCTTGTCTCGATTGTCACGCTTGTCGGTGGTTTTGTTCTCTTTTCGATACTCGTTGGTGTGGTCCAAAGCGCGAGTGGTATAGGAATGACGATGGATATGATCGGAGAGTTTCTTCTTCGACTGTCTCTTGCTGCCTTGATTTGCACAACGTTATGCCTGCTGCTCGTCTTGGCCATCTCGCTCTTTGGAAATGGCGCGTTTGTTCTATCGTTCATCATCCTGCTGCTTTATTTGGGGTACGGGAATCCAAATATGCCACTGCACTTGACATGGCTGGCGACCCTTGCGTCTCCGCGACCAATTCAATTCATCGTGCCGGGGACGTTGCTGTTTGTAGCGCTGGCAACAGTCGTTCCCATTGTCATCCTCGGACTTTGTTGGGCTATCAAGGGTGCTATCAGAAAACGGAGCATATAAATGAAAGAGTCTGAATTTAACGTTATTGAAGAGAATGATGTGAACGGTATCACTATCTACAATACCCAGTCTGGTGGCGTTCTCGACCTTGACGCTGCGCACACGAATGAGCTGAATCTATATCGCAAGGGTGCCGCCGCCTTGGATGGTGATTTCGAAGAGGCCCTTAAGATGGGTGGCATGTTGGTAGATGACGATGTTGACGAGCGGCGAATGTTGATGCTTGAGAGCTTGTCGGCAAGGTTTGCAAATGACTATTTAGGACTGACGATTGCTCCAACGCTGGCATGCAATTTTAGGTGTCCCTACTGCTATGAAAAAGGCTGCTCGCACCCCACTATGTCAGAAGAGACAATGACGGATATCGCAGAATTCGTGCGTTCCGGCTATCCCGGGATCAACGATCTTCACGTTGACTGGTATGGAGGCGAACCCCTACTCTGTGTGGACATGATCGAGCGACTGACAAAAGAACTGAGAGGGGCGATTAGGCCAGGCGCTACTTATTCTGCCGGAATGGTAACGAACGGATATCTCCTGACGCGAGAAATTGCTCAGAAGCTTGCTGATTGTCAGATCGGTTCGGTTCAAATCACTATTGATGGCTCAAAGAGGGATCATGATTCGCGGAGGGTCCCGGCTGACGGTCGTCCGACATATGATGCCATTATCGACAATATAATCTCATGTGCCGATGTTCTTCAGATTACCATTCGCGTGAATGTCGATGAGTCCAATAGTAAAGAGGTCGATGCGTTGATTGACGAGCTTGACGCTAAAGGGCTTCGCGGTAAAGTCGCGATTTATCTTGCTGCGGTCGACAATGTTAACGATACTTGCTCAAATGACATTCATTGTTTTTCTCAGCGTGGATTCTCTCAAGTTGAAACGTTCTTTATGGATAAAGCTAGCGAGCGCGGATTCAACGTTATTCCGTTTACGCCGTATGAACCAGGCGTCTGCTGTGCGGTTTCCCTTAATTCGTTTGTCATCGATCCGCTTGGTAGACTTTTTAAATGTTGGGATGAGGTTGGCAAGGGCGAGTGCGCCGTTGGAAATGTTCGAGAAGGTGTGAAAGCTAATTCGAACTATTTGAAATGGATGGAGTATTTACCAAACGACCCAGTATGTGGCGAGTGTGTAATGTTTCCGGCTTGTATGGGCGGATGTCCCCACGCCGCGATGGAGGGTCAGAGAAAATGCGCGAGCGTTAAATTCAATGCCAAGCAGAGAATGCGGTTGGCTTGTAATTATCAGTATTCGCATGAGGCAAATCACGATGTTTAGATTTTGGAAGATATATCTCCTCCATAAGCCAAGGCTTTATGTCTATCTGCTTCTCGATGTCTTGTCTCAGCTGTGCAGCCTTGCTGAACCATATCTGTTGGGACTGACTGTAAATGTGCTGGCGGCAAAAAATGTCCTCGGTATTAGTTTGCGGACGCTAGTCTTATGTATTTTCGCGATTGGCGTGGTCGCCATTGTGGGGTCGGTGTTGGTCTATTGGACTTCCCTAATCTATGTCGACCTTCAAGCGCATGCGGGATATCAACTTAACGCTGACACACTTGAACACGTCAAGCGTTTGCCCCGGAAGTTTTTCATCGGATTTGATGCGGGCTATTATAATCAGCAAATCAATCACGATTCAAACGACCTCATAATATTCGGAATAACATCGGCGTCAAATATCATTGGCGGTGTTGCAACGATTATCTGTTCCTTGATTATGTTGATGAATATAAACATTGCGATGGCGATTGCCTGTCTAGCCTGCATCGTTACGGGGGCAGTAGTTTATCGATTGTTTAGCGGGCTGCTGTTCAATCGAGGCTTTGATTTTCAAGAAAAGACCGCTGCTTTCTATGGGACTCTCCAGAGCCAGCTGGAGAGCGTCTCCTTTCTTCGTCGCCATTCATTATTTGATTTCTATTCCTTGAGGCTGCAGAAGGCTTTCGATGGTCTTTATCCAGCTATATTGGCTAACCAAAAAGCCGGATCACGGTTCGAACTTGCGAATCAGTTGATTTTTTCCTTTGCGCAGTTCTGTTTGCTCGCGATTGGAGGCTGTGAGATTGTCGCAGGTAAAATGCCGGTTGGTTTTCTTCTGACGGCATTGAGCTATTATTCGAGCGCCAATTCTGCTCTGGTGAACTTGCTTTCTTGGGGCAAAAGCTACCAGGCGAGCAAGGTGAGCGCCCAACGTCTTAAGCGCCTTTGGGCAATGGATGAAGAGGCGAACGGTTCTGTCCGCATTGGTTCTCCTGTTTCACTTGTGTGCAAGGGCCTGTCGATTTGTCGCCCTGATACCGATCGAATCATAGATTATCCAGAGCTCATCTCGCTTAATCGAGGAGTCTTATACGGCGTGTCGGGCGCAAACGGAAGCGGGAAAAGCACGCTTCTCGATGGCATAGCTGGTCTATATCCCGATGATTGCGTTGGGACTATTGCTTATGACGAGGTTGATTTGAGCCAGATTGATTCTATTAATCTACGCTCGTATGTCGTTGGTATTGCCGAGCAAGAACCTGATATCGTTAACGGAACACTCAGAGAGAATCTGACGCTACTCGCGGGCGATAATTGTCCAATTCTTGAAGTCGGGCGACTTGTAGACCAGTTTGGTCTGACCAAACTGGTCTCAACACTTCCCAATGGTCTTGATGGGGTGCTGGACGAGCAAAACCATAATATATCGGGTGGTGAGAAGCAGAAGATTGCGATTATTCGTGTATTGCTCAAGGACTCGCCCGTCATGTTATTCGATGAACCGACGTCGGCTCTTGACGGAGCGAGTAGGTCAGCGTTCATTGATATTCTGCAACAGAAGAAAGAAGATCATATAGTAGTTGTTGTCTCGCATGATCCCGAGTTGCTTGAGGCTTGCGACGAAGTGATTGAACTGTAAAAGCTTGTGCATGGCGCTTCGTTGCGGGATTCATTGCCTGTGGATAGCGAATTGCAGCTGATGTGGGCAGTTATCTCAAACATGTATCAGCTTCTTTTATTGACTAATCCCACAACGGCAAACCCGGTCAAACGAACGCTTCAGTACTGAGGCGTCTGTCTGTCTGACAAATTGCTATACTTAATTAAGGAAAGCGTATAGCAAAAGGAGTCAACATGTCTATGTCGATACTAGACTCACGGCCAGTTCAGATGAACGTGCGTATAGATCGCCAGCTCAAAGAGGCGGGAGACGCCGTCCTGACTCATATTGGCATGACGCCGTCACAAGCCGTTCGGACACTTTGGGAGTATCTGGTCGTTAACGGACGCATGCCCTCGAAGGGAGACGCGGCGGCTCCGGTTTCTGACGGAGTGGAGCCCCGGCGCATGGAGTCAAGGGCCGCGCAAGGCAGCCATATCGTTCGCGATTCGTGCCTCAAATACGGCATCCCCATCCCTGAGTTCTCGGGAGACTATGACGACCTCTATGAGGAGGCCATGGCGGAGCGCTATCCCGAGTGGGTGGAACTATGAGCACAGAAGGCGTCCTCAAGCTGTTAATCGATACCAACGTATGGATGGATTATTTTTCTGGCAGGTCCGACCGTACGGCAAATGTCGTCCATCTGATCGAGATTGCCGACGCCTCGGAGCGGATTGCCCTGTTTGCCTCGTCGCTTTCGGTCAAAGACGTTTCATATCTTGTCTCGGCGGCAATCAAGCAGGAGTGCCGAAGAAAGACTGGCTCACTGAGCGATAACGCCATTGCGGCGGCAGACGAAACGGCCTGGGCATGCGTTCGACAGATGCGCGAGCTAGCCCTCATCGCCCCGGTCGGTGCAGACGAGGTCTTCGACTCCTTTGTGTTCAAGTACCACCACAATGACTTTGAGGACGACCTGATGCTGGGCGTCGCCAATCGCATTGATGCCGATTACGTCGTGACGGAGGACAAGAATCTTATTAAACATACCAATGGTGTATGCATTAACGTTCAACAGGCGTTGAGGTTGATTGAAGGGTCCAACGTCCCTTCGGCACTGCCCGTCTAAGCTGCTTTACCTTGATAAAGTGGCGTTTCCTCACCGTTAGCCGATGATGCAAGGGCGCTCGGCGTTTTCGACTGGTTTATGCACGCAAAGTCTGGGAATATACAAGGCGCATGTCTTACTGTCTAATCAGTTGCGCCAAGGAGGCACCATGGATTACAAGATCACCGGCTACGAGCCCGCCCAGCTGTTCCATTTCTTTGAGGAGGTCAGCGCGATCCCCCGTGGGTCTGGCAACGAGAAGGGCATCAGCGATTTCCTGGTTGCGTTTGCCAAGGAGCGCGGCCTCGATGTGTACCAGGACGAGGTCTACAACGTCATCATTCGCAAGCCCGCTTCTGCCGGCGCTGAGAATGCCCCGACCGTGATGCTGCAGGGCCACATCGATATGGTGTGCGACAAGTTGGGCTCTGTTGAGCACGACTTTACGACCGACGGTATCGACCTGGTCGTCAAGGACGGCGTCCTCACCGCTAACGGCACCACCCTGGGCGCCGACAACGGTATTGCTGTTGCTCTGATGCTTACTGTGCTCAACGACGATTCGATTGCTCACCCCGCCCTCGAGTGCGTATTCACCACCGACGAGGAGACTGGCCTGGTCGGCGCCGAGACGCTCGACAAGTCCCAGATTAGCGCCCGCACCATGATTAACCTTGACTCCGAGGAAGAGGGCGTTGCCACCGTCAGCTGCGCCGGCGGCGTCGTTGTTACCTACACCTGCCCCATCGTGCGCGAGCACAAGACCGGCAGCACCCTCACGCTCGACATCTCCGGCCTACTGGGTGGTCATTCCGGCAACGATATCAACCTGGAGCGCGGCAACGGCAACCTCATCATGGCCCGCATCATCGACCGCCTGATGGTCGCCGGCGAGCCCGCCATCGTTAGCTTTAACGGCGGCACTAAGGACAACGCCATCAACCGTGAGTGCAAGGCTGTTCTGGTCTACGCCGACCACGCTGCCGCCGAGGCCGCGGCCGAGATCGCCCGTGGCATCATCGCCGACGTTACCGCCGAGCTCGAGGTC
Organism: uncultured Collinsella sp.; assembly: GCA_900545555.1. Lineage (GTDB taxonomy): Bacteria > Actinomycetota > Coriobacteriia > Coriobacteriales > Coriobacteriaceae > Collinsella. Next base: position 10,726 of record UQZI01000027.1, on the reverse strand, counting down.
TTCGACCCCGGCTTTACCTGCACTGTCGAGATCGCCGACAACGCCGAGGTCGAGGCCATGGACGAGAAGTCCGCGCTTGCCCTCATCCGCGCTCTGCGTCTTGCCCCCAATGGTGTGATTCGCCGCAACGTCGCCACCGACGGCTCAGTCGAGGTTTCCTCCAACATCGGCGTGGTCGCCACTTCCGATGATCAGGTCAAGATTATGCTGTCCCCGCGCTCCTCGATCACCTCGCTGCAGAACGAGTTCAAGGACCGCCTGCAGACGCTTGCCGATGTCCTGGGCTTCGACGCCAAGTTTGAGTTCGAGTATCCCGGCTGGAGCTATGCCGAGCATTCGCCGGTCCGCGACGTCTTTGTCGAGAGCTATCGCGAGCTATTTGGCTCCGAGCTGCGCATCGAGTCCATTCACGCCGGCCTTGAGTGCGGCCTGTTTGCCGAGGCCCTGCACGGCCTGGACGCCATCGCCGTGGGCCCGACGCTCTCCGATGTCCACACCCCGGACGAGAGCATGGAGCTCGCTTCTGCCGAGCGCTTCTACGAGCTGCTCATCGACGTCCTCAAGCGCCTCGCTGCGTAAAGGTTGCGCTAGCGGCAGTCCGAGCCACGTGCTGGCGGATTGCAAATAACATTACGAGAGGGGGCATCCGAACTTTTGCGACGGGTGCCCCCTCTCTTCTTTTAAAAAATGGGAAATTGATTGGCGTCTAGCCCATATCCGCCCTGATGAGGTCGAGGGTTCGCTGGCAGTTTTCGCGGACGGGGCCGAGCATATGCTCGCGCAGGTCCGCCATGCCGGGCAGGTCGGCGTATTCGTCCATGACCTCTTCCATGCAAATGGGTACCTCGTAGGCGAGGTCCATCATGGTCGCAAAGCAAAACTTCTCGGATAGCCCGGCATCGGTGAGCGCCGTCTCCAGCGCGGGGTCGCCCATACCGTGGTATCGGCGGATAGCACCTGGACCGATGCGCCCCACACGATTTTCGCCGCCAACGCTCATAGCAAGGCGTGCCCGACGTCGCATGCGCTCATACGCCAAGCCCGATGCGACATCGTACATGGGTGCGAGTGCCGCGTTTGTGCCTTTGCCTAGGATGAGCGAGTAGTTTTTAGCGTGTGCGTCAGGCGCTCCGATAATGGCGTTATAGAACAACATATAGGTAAAAAGCACAAGATTCATGTGGTGGGGGACTGTGTTAATCAGTCGTTCTTGGATGTCTCGTGTAGTCGGTCCTCCGTCGGCGGTGTATTTCTGGCCTGGCAATACACCGAGCGCCTGGCAAAAGTCCTCCTGATGCAGCCTTTCGATACTTCCGCTGCTAGTGACCATTCTGTCGTACCGTTCAACGACGAGCGCGGCTTCATCTTCAAATGTGCAATAGGAGACGTTGGCAGTTGGAACGCCAACACGCCGAGCCGTTTTCATGCAGACGAATTCGTTTAAGGCCTGATGTTTGAACCCAACGACACCATTTTTGAAGATATGGGTAGTGGGGGATGACCCTAGACATTCGCACCATTGGCCATCATGCCAAGCTAGTGCAAATTTGCCTTGGTTGCCGCCCAGGGACCAGCTTTCGTTGGAGCCCATCCATGTCTCTCTTTCGTCATCGCGAATTGCTTTGAGCTTGTGAGCGATTTGAGAATCGGTAAGCGGGCGGTATGCCGAGACCCTGCCGCGGGCGGCGCCTAATTGATCGGTTCGACAAAACTGAACGGCCCCCGCGCAGTCAAGACCGATATGGCACAAGAGGGCGACGGGGTTGTTGGATGCAACGTCATGCTCGGCGGCAATAGCGCGACGCTGCTCTTGACTGTCGGGCAAAAGGCCAAATAGGAACGGGCGGACGATGTTATGGCCATACGTGCGATTGGAAAGCGGCATTGTTAGCGATAGCGGTGCCCCGCGATAGGTTGGGACGTATACAAAGCTGCAGAGTCCATGCTCGTCTTGCCGGAGAGTGCCTGCGATTTCGCCACAAATGAGGGTCGCAAGCTCTATCTCTGCCATTTATTTCACAACCTTACAGCCAAAGGAGAGGTCTGAAGTGCCGGAAAGGCCTTGCTCGGCTGCGATTTGGGCCAGCAAGGCACCATAGGAAGATGGCGTTCCTTGTCGGGCGGGTCGTCTGCCTACACTTGGCTTGGGCAGGGCATTCGAGTTCGCGATAGGGAGGTCCGCTATCGTCGTCGGATGTTTAAAGGGTGATGCGATTGGGTCGTTATCGCTTTGCACAAAGAGACTTATGCCGAGTGCGTTAAAGACGGTCAGTAACTTGTCGAGCCGAATGCCCGTGGCGTCGCCCAGCTCGAGCGATGCGAGCAGGCGCTCCGAAACGCTGGCTTTTTTAGCGAGGGCCGCACGGGTGATTTCCTGCGACTCGCGTGCCTGACGCACATAGATGCCAGCTTGGCGTGGTGTGGTGATGGGAAGGGTATCCATGGCGATCTCCAACATGCAGACTTTTGCATATCAGTATGACATGCAAAAGTCTGCACGAAAAGGCCTCATGCAAAACTTTGCATGAGGCCTTGTACTGGCGTTGAGTTTTGAGCGATTGCGTTTGGCGTTACAGCGCCAAAATCCCCAGATGCTCAAGCAAGATCTTAAGTCCGATGAGGATGAGCACGATGCCGCCCACGATGGTGGCGGGTTTTTCGTAGCGTGCGCCAAAGGTGTGGCCAATCGCCACGCCGGCGACAGAGAAGATAAACGTTGTGACGCCGATAAGCGATACGGCGGGAACGATGTCGACCGAGAGTGCCGCAAACGAGATGCCTACGGCTAGGGCATCAATCGAGGTGGCGATGGCAAGGATTAGGTACTCGCCCAGGTCAATCCTCTCGGCATTCTTGTTGTCGCCTTCGTCCTCGTCCTCGGTAAAGGCCTCCCACAGCATTTTGCCGCCGATGAAGGCGAGCAGAATAAGGGCGATCCAGTGGTCGATGGGTCCGATGATGCCCATGAATTGACTGCCAAGCGCCCATCCGATTACGGGCATGCCGGCCTGAAAGCCGCCAAAGAACAGGCCGAGCACCACGGCGACTTTAAGGTTGATCTTCTTCATGCCAAGGCCCTTGCAGATGGATACGGCAAAGGCGTCCATCGAAAGGCCAACGGCGAGCAGCACGAGCTCTGCGAGTCCCATAGTCTGGCTCCCTCTCTGCGGGCGGGCCCGCGTGTACCTCTTGGGGGAGCAACAAAAAAGACCCGTGGCGTACGCGTTGCGCGCACAGCCACGAGTCTCGTTCATTAAGGCAAGCCAGGCCGCATCGGCCAGTGTGTTGACTTGCCGCGCCACCGGAGGCGAACCCGATCACGCGACTACTCCCTCATTTATGCGAATCCCGATGCTACCACATAAGCAGCTCATTTGGATTGGGGCTCTCAGCTGTGTTCGCTCATTCTGTAAGCATCGGATTTTGCGGGCGTCACAGGGGCAAACCGTGAGAAACTTATTGACGTTTATGGAGCGTATACGATGGGAGCGATGCCTTGGATAAGAACGAGCTGCAAAAGCGTATGGAACAGGCTATTCGCCTGACTGCCCCCGGTCAGCCGATTCGCACCGCCCTCGACATGATCATTGCTGGTCACCTGGGCGCCCTTATCTGCGTCGGCGACACCGAAAACGTGCTCGCTGCTGGTAACGACGGCTTCCCGCTCAACATTTCGTTTACCTCGAACCGCCTGTTCGAGCTTTCCAAGATGGACGGCGCCATCGTCATCGACGGCGACCTCACCCAGATCCTGCGCGCCAACTTCCACCTCAATCCCGATCCCTCGCTTGCCACGAGCGAGACGGGCATGCGCCACCGCACCGCCGCCCGCATGTCGGTGCTCACCGATGCCATCGTGATCTCGGTCTCGGCCCGTCGTGCCGTCGTCAACGTGTACGTTCACGGCAAGAGCTACGAGATCCAGCCCGTCACCACCATCATGAGCTCGGTCAACCAGCTCGTCGCCACGCTCCAGACTACCCGTCAGTCGCTCGACCGCTCCCTGCTGCGCCTGACGGCCCTCGAGCTCGACGACTACGTTACGCTCGCCGACATTACCGGTATTTTCTCGAGCTTCGAGATCATGCAGCAGGCAAAGACCGAGCTTAAGGATTGCATTGTCAAGCTGGGCAACCAGGGCAAGCTCGTGCAGATGCAGCTCGAGCAGCTCGCGGGCTCCAGCATGGATACCGAATACGACTTGATGATCCGCGACTACGCAAGCGATTCCTCTGAGGCCAACGCCGAGAAGATCCGCGCCGAGCTGAGCCGCATGATGCCTAAGGACCTGTCCGACCCGCAGCACGTGGCGGCAGTTCTGGGCTATGACGACCTGGACGAGGACTCCGTCATGACGCCGCTGGGCCTGCGCACGCTTTCTCGCGTGTCCGTCGTGCGCGACGGCGTGGCCGAGAAGATCGTCGACGAGTACGGCTCGCTGCAGGAGCTCATGGACGACATCAGCGAGGATCCGGAGCGCCTGGGCGACTTTGGCGTTAACAACCCTGCCATTCTTGCGGACTCGCTGTACCGCATGAAGGGCACCAAACAGGGGAACGCATAATGGCGCCCGTATGCGCCGTGGTCGTTGCCGGTGGCAGCGGCCAGCGCTTTGGTAACCCCGGTGGCAAGCAGCTCGTCAATGTAGCGGGCCGTCCGCTTATGAGCTGGTCCATCCGCGCGTTTGACCGTAGCGATAAGGTTGGCCACATCGTCGTGGTTTGCCCTGCCGAGCGTCGTGCCGAGATGCGCCGCCTGGCCATCGACCCGTTTGACTATGACACGCCCATCAGTTTTGCCGATGCCGGCGATACCCGCCAGGACTCCACCCGTGCCGGCGTGCACGCGGTGCCGGCGGGCTTTGAATACGTCGCCATTCACGATGGCGCTCGTCCGCTCATCACGACCGAGGCCATCGATCATGCGATTGACGTGCTTGTGGGTGACCGCTCGCTCGACGGCGTCGTATGCGGCCAGCCCGCGATCGACACGCTCAAGATCGTTGATGGCGATAACATCGTCGAGACGCCGCCGCGTGAGCTATACTGGGCCGCGCAGACGCCACAGATCTTTAGTGTCGACGCCATGAAGCGCGCCCATGCCGCGGCGATTGCCGAGGGCTTTATCGGCACGGACGATTCGTCACTGGTCGAACGTATGGGCGGACGCGTCCGCTGCGTCCAGAGCCCGCGCGACAACCTTAAGGTGACGGTGCCCGAGGACCTGCGTCCTGTAACCGCGATTCTGCTCGGTCGCATGGCCGAGGGAGAGGACCTTCCCCATGTTCAGTAACCTGCGCATCGGCCACGGCTACGACGTCCACCGTTTGGTGGAGGGGCGTCGATGTATCATCGGCGGGGTCGACATTCCCTACGAGCGCGGACTGCTGGGCCATTCGGATGCCGATGTGCTCGCGCACGCCTTGGCCGACGCCATTCTGGGCGCCTGCCGCGGGGGAGACATCGGCAAGTTATTTCCCGACACCGATCCTGCCTACGAGGGCGCCGATTCGATGGTGCTGCTCACTCGCGTGATGGACTATGCGCGCGAACTGGGCTTTGAGTTTGTCGATGCCGATTGCACTATTGCCTGTCAGCAGCCCAAGATCACTCCGCACCGCGATGCCATGCGCGCCAACCTTGCCCATGCCCTGGGCGTTGACGTCGAAAACGTGGGCGTCGCCGCCACTACGACCGAAAAGCTCGGTTGGGAAGGCCAGGGCGAGGGAATCGGCGCCTGGGCCGTCTGCCTGCTACAGAAAACCGTTAAGGAGTAACGAATGCGTATCTACAACAGCGCTACCCATAAAAAGGAAGAGTTCCAGCCCATCGAGTCCGGCAAGGTCCGCATGTACGTGTGCGGCCCCACGGTCTACGACAACATCCACATCGGCAATGCCCGCACGTTCATCAGCTTTGACGTGATTCGTCGCTGGCTCATCGCGAGCGGCTACGAGGTCACGTTCGCCCAGAACCTCACCGATGTCGATGACAAGATCATCAAGCGCGCCAACGAGCAGGGCCGCACTGCCGCCGAGGTCGCGACGGAGTTCTCGGACAAGTTCATCGGCGTCATGCGCGCCGCCAACGTGCTCGATCCCGATGTGCGCCCCCGCGCCACCAAGGAGATCGGCCCCATGATCGCCATGATCAAGACGCTTATCGAGCAGGGCCACGCTTACGCAGCCGATAACGGCGATGTGTACTTTGCCGTGCGCAGCGATCCCAACTATGGTCAGGTCTCGGGTCGCAACATCGACGACCTTATGGTTGGCGCGCGCATCGAGGAGAACGAGGACAAGAACGACCCGCTCGACTTTGCCCTGTGGAAGGCCGCCAAGCCCGGCGAGCCCAGCTGGCCGAGCCCCTGGGGCGAGGGCCGTCCCGGTTGGCACACCGAGTGCGCCGCCATGGTGCATCGCTACCTGGGTACTCCGATCGACATCCACGGCGGCGGCTCCGACCTTGCCTTCCCGCATCACGAGAACGAGTGCGCTCAGGCCACCTGCGCCTGGCACCAGGGCTTCTCCAACACCTGGATGCACACGGGCATGCTGCTGGTAGACGGCGAGAAGATGTCCAAGTCGCTCGGCAACTTCTTTACGCTGGCCGAGGTCCTCGAGCAGCACTCCGCTGCCGCCCTGCGCCTGCTGATGCTGCAGACGAGCTATCGCTCACCGCTCGACTTTTCTTGGGAGCGCCTGGAGGGTGCCGAGAACTCGCTCACGCGTATTGCCGGTACGGTCGAGAACCTGCGCTGGGCCGCGAACCATGCGACGGCCGATGCCGATGAGGCAGCATCCGAGGCGTTTGCCGCCAAGGCCGCCGAGACACGTGCCACCTTTAAGGAGTGCATGGACGACGACTTTAACACCGCCGGCGCCATGGGTGCCGTCTTTGGCTTTGTGACCGAGTGCAACCAGTACCTGGAGCAGGCGGGCGACGCTGCCGACAAGGCCGCCGCGCTTGCCGCCGCCGACACGCTGGCCGAGCTGCTCGATACGTTTGGTGTTGAGCTCCCCGAGCCCAAGGTCGAGCTGCCGCTGGGTCTGCTGGGTGTTGCCGCCGGTCTGGTTGCCTATACGGGCGACGACGTGGACGAGGCTGCTGCCAAGATTCTCGAAGCCCGCGCCGAGGCCCGTGCCGCCAAGAACTGGGATCTGGCCGACGCCATCCGCGACCAGCTCAAGGACCTGGGCCTCACCATTGAGGATACGGCCGCGGGTACTCGTATTAAGAGTCTCTAGTATTTGTCGACCGTTCGAGGTGCGGCAGATTGCCTTGAAAGAGGAGGGCATAGGCCTTGTGGCCATGCCCGACGATTGAAAGGCAAGGTGCCGTGGCTCGGACGGTCGATTCTTGTTCGTTATCTATTTAAGGAGGCCGCTTTATGGCCGACAATCGCAAGCGCGCACCGCGTGGAGGCAAGCAGGCTGCTTCTGGCTCGCGTCCGATTCGCCGCAACGACCGCGCTGCCACTCCCAAGGGCCAGCGCGAGCGCTCCCAAGCCCAGGCTGCGCGTCCGCAGCGAGATCGCAACCGCGACAACGTTCAGGTCCCCAAGGGCGAGTTTATCGAAGGTCGCCGTGCTGCCGCCGAGGCGCTACGCACCGGTTTTCCCATCAAGTGCGCGCTCATTGCCGAGGGCGGGGAGCGCGACGCCGCCTTGTCGCGCCTGGTCGACGACCTCAACGCCGCGGGTGTCCGCATTAAGTATGTGCCGCGCGCGCAGCTCGACGCACTGTCGAGCCATGGCGCTCACCAGGGCATCGCGCTCGAGGTTGGCAACTTCCCCTATGCCGATGTCGTCGATATTCTCGACCGCGCAGGCGAGGGCCCAGCACTTGTCGTGGTGCTCGACCATGTGACTGACGACGGCAACTTTGGTGCCATCGTGCGCTCCGCTGAGGTTGTGGGCGCGGCCGGCGTCATCATCGCCAACAAGCGTGCCGCCGGCGTGACCGTGGGCAGCTACAAGACTTCAGCCGGCGCCGTCATGCATCTGCCTATCGCGCAGGTGCCCAACATCGCCCGTGCACTCGACGATCTTAAGGCCGCTGGCTTTTGGGTGGGCGGCGCTTCCGAGCACGCCGAAGGTAGTTGCTGGGATGCTCCCTTCGAGGGCCGCGTGGCGCTCGTCATGGGCTCCGAGGGCGACGGCATCTCGCGCCTGGTGCTTGAGAAATGCGACTTTTTGACCAAGCTTCCCCAGCGCGGCATGACCGAGAGCCTCAATGTTGCCCAGGCGACCACGGCGCTGTGCTTTGAGTGGCTGCGCCGCAACGCCGGCGAGCTCATGGGGGAGGAGTAGCGCATGTCCAAAAAGAACCGTGCCAAGTCCAAGGCCAAGCGCTTTGGCGAGGGCTCGGCCAAGCCGATTGTTTCGGCCGCGACCTATGGCGTGGGCGGCAATGCGTTTGCGCAGGCCATCGCCGATCCTGTCTCGACGGTGCACTCCAATAAGCCCGAGCTGCTGGTGGTCGACGGCTACAACGTGATTCACTGCACGCCGCGCTACGAAAAGCTCGTGTACGACCATTCCGACGATCCGTATTCCAGCGACGTTCACGATATGGCGCGCACGGCGCTCATTAATGACGTCGCAGCCTTTGCCCAGGGCCGCTACGAGGCCGTGGTCGTGTTCGACGGCGCGGGCAATATCTCCAACGAGCGCCCCAACCTGCCGGCCCGCGGTGTGCGCATCGAGTTTTCGCCGACGGGCGTCTCTGCCGATACCGTGGTGCAGAAGCTCTGCATCGAGGCACGTGAGGAAGGCCGCGCGTGCTCCGTGGTATCGAGTGACGGCACGATCCAGGCTGTCGTCATGGGCAAGGGCGTTACGCGCATCTCGAGCCGCATGCTGGTGGACGAGATCAAGCAGATAGATAACGATGTTCACGAGGCAGAGGAAGCTCCGCAGATCAAGATGACCCTGGGCAGCCGCTTGAGCCCCGAGGCCTTGGCCAAGCTCAAGGCCCTGCGCGGACGGTAGGGGATTATCCATAGAGACCCGTTTCCCAATTGGTCGGCCCGTTGATTTGTAATCAATGGACTGTGGGTTGCTGTCGCCAAAACGAATAGTTTTTGGTTTTGGCGAACGGATAAAACTATTCGTTCTGACGAAGGGTTTTGAGATGTGGTCGGTCAAAGGGTCTGTTGCACCCCGTCCGCAATTCCTTTATTCTTAACTGGCTTCGCGCGAAAGCGCCAAGTGTGCCAGTGTGGCGCAACGGTAGCGCAACTGATTTGTAATCAGTGGGTTGCAGGTTCGATTCCTGTCACTGGCTCCATGAGAGTTTCGGGCTCTGTTCCCTATTGTGGGACAGGGCCCGTTTCTATTTATGTTGACATGTCAGCGGGTTTGACTTCCACCAGGCTTCAGGTTTGTCTCGATCCGTAACACGAGTGGGCTGAAGACCCTCCTTATAGTTACAGATCGAGACATTGCCAAGGGACGGCCGATAACATCTCGATTTGTAACACGAAGAGGCTGAAAACCGTTCTAGCTGTTACGGATTGAGACGTTAAGACGGGTTGAGCGGGAAACATCTCGATCTGTAACAGATAGGGGAGGAATAACCCTCTTACTGTTACAGATCGAGACGGAAGCCGGGGTGGGGCTGATCGTCCTCATCGGGCGTGGATTTTCGGACGTACGAGCGTGGAAAAACTCCCGCTTAGTGAATGAGCGTGGATAATCTGCCACTTTGGATTCGATGGCACGGCAAAGTGGGAGATTATCCACGCTCGATTTCAAACGGAAGAAAATCCACGCTCGAATCTGCCGCGGAAGCCCGATCTCGACCTATATATAGGTGCAAATAGGCTGTTATCGAAGTTCTATTCTGAAGGTGTACTCTACTACACCAAAGTGTTACCTCGGGAAACGTCACCTCAGTATCCAAAACCACCGTCCTTCATATCCAAACTCAACAAAACCGCAGGTCAAAGGTATATAGATACGCCCGGGACCGTGTATCTAGAGGTTTTCGTTGACAGCCCCCAAGGTTGCATCGTATTATCTTTTTCGTTCGCGGGGGCGGCGGTCCAAAAGACCAAAGAACCTGCGGATACTTGAACGATTGGGAGTTTGCCCGAGTGGTTAATGGGGACGGGCTGTAAACCCGTTGGCTCTGCCTACATAGGTTCGAATCCTATAGCTCCCACCCGTCAAGTGCCTGTATAGCTCAGTCGGTAGAGCACTTCGTTGGTAACGAAGAGGTCACCAGTTCAAGTCTGGTTGCAGGCTCCATCCGGCGGTGTAGCTCAGTTGGTTAGAGCACACGGTTCATACCCGTGGCGTCACTGGTTCGAATCCAGTCACCGCTACCATAGGTAACACGGTGGCTTCTCAATAGTATGTTGAGAGGCCACTATGGTATAAAGGCAAAGTCCCGTCCGGGGACGACCTGTTAAGAGGAGGGCTTTATGGCCAAAGAGAAGTTTGAGCGCACTAAGCCGCATGTTAACATCGGCACCATTGGTCACGTCGACCACGGCAAGACCACGCTGACCGCTGCCATCACCAAGGTTCTCTCTGAGACCGAGGGCTGCAAGGCTGACTTCACTGCGTTCGAGAACATCGACAAGGCTCCCGAGGAGCGCGAGCGCGGCATTACGATCTCCGTCTCCCACGTTGAGTACGAGACCGCTTCCCGTCACTACGCTCACGTTGACTGCCCGGGCCACGCTGACTACGTCAAGAACATGATCCCCGGCGCTGCTCA
>UQZI01000026.1 GCA_900545555.1 uncultured Collinsella sp. | reverse complement strand
TAATAAGGGGTTTAGTTGGTTGCCATCTTTTTTGCTGCAGACTCTACGTAGTTGGCCATGTCGGCTACGTCGCAGACGTCTTCGAAGCGGACGGGCTTGGACTCGAGCTCGGCGAGTTGGACCGGGGCAACCGTGTTGGTTGCCTGCTCGAGCACGCGCATAGCCTCAAAGTCGTCCTCGGGAACGTCGAGCCCCAGGGCGTCGCAGCAGGCGCGTGGGAACTTGTAGGGGCTGGCGGTCGAAAGCAGCACGCGGGCCTTGGCGCCCTCGGCGGGAGCGACCTTTTCAAAGACGTGATAGCCGCAAGCGGTGTGCGGGTCGATCACGTAGCTGTTCGCGTCCCAGCAGCTCTTGATAGCAGCGCGGATCTCGTCCTCGCTGGCCCAACCGCAGCCAAAGACGCTCTGAATCTTAGCCAGCAGCTCGGCGGGCACCTCGTAGCGGCCGGTCTGGGCAAGCTGCTCCATGAGGCCGGCAACGAGCTCGCAGTCGCCATCGGACAGGAAGTACAGCATGCGCTCCAGGTTAGAGCTGATGAGGATGTCCATCGACGGCGAGATAGTCGTGAAGAACGGACGGTTGCGGTCGTAGACGCCGGTGGTCAGGAAGTCGGCAAGCACGTTGTTCTTGTCGCTCGCCACGACGAGCTTGGCGACGGGCAGACCCATGCGCTTGGCGTAGTAGCCGGCCAAGATATCGCCAAAGTTGCCGGTGGGTACGCAGAACTCCACGGCGTCGCCAGCCTCGATAGCGTCGGCGCGCAGCAGCTGCGCATAGGCGGCAAAGTAGTAGATGACCTGCGGTACCAGACGTCCGACATTGATGGAGTTGGCGCTTGAAAGCACCGTGCCAGCGGCCTCCAGGCGCTCGGCAAGCTCCTTATCGGCAAAGATGCGCTTGACGGCGCTCTGGGCGTCGTCAAAGTTGCCGCGGATGCCGCAGACGGCGACGTTGTCGCCCTCCTGCGTGGACATCTGCAGGTTCTGGACGCGGCTGACCTTGCCCTCGGGATAAAAGACAGTGATGCCCGTGCCCGGAGCGTCGGCAAAGCCGGCGAGTGCTGCCTTGCCCGTGTCGCCCGACGTGGCGGTGACGATCATGATGCGCTCGGCGCCGCCGTCCTTGGCGGAGGTGCGGGCCATAAGGCGGGGGAGCATCTGCAGGGCGACGTCCTTGAAGGCGCTCGTGGGGCCGCCAAAGAGTTCCATCACATAGGTCTGAGGGGCGTCAGCGCCCGGCGCAGCGTCGAGTTTGACGAGCGGCGTAACCTCTTCGCTCGCGAACGTGCCGCGGTATGCCTCGTCGACACACGCCGAAATTTCTTCGGCCGTGTAATCATTCAGTAACATTCCCAACACATCTTGAGCGATTTCAAAGTACGATTTATCTGCAAGCGAGCTGATATCGACCTGCTGGGTGCCAAGCTCGTCCGAGACAAACAGACCCCCGTCGGGAGCGATGCCGGTGCGGATTGCCACCTTACTTGAGCACGATAAAGTGCGTCCTCGTGTACTATGATAAGTTCCCATATAACACTGCTCCTCGGATGCCTTGGTCCCAATCGGTGAAACCATGGTATCAGAGCGCGCAAAACAGGTTTGCAGAGGCTTTTAGAAAGGTAACCTCCAGCCCATGATTAAGATTGCCAAGTTTGGCGGCTCGTCTGTCGCCGACGCCGAACACTTTAAGAAGATCAAGGCCATTGTCGATGCCGATCCGGCCCGCCGTTTTGTGGTGGTTTCCGCCTGCGGTCGCCGTTTTAAGGGCGACACCAAGGTGACCGACCTGCTCTATCTGGTCAATGCGCACGTTAAGTACCACGTGTCGTGTGAGGAGCTGCTCGAGGACATTGGCCAGCGCTATTTTGATATCGCTGACGAGCTGGAGCTCACCTATCCCATCCGTGAGGAGTTCGCGGCCTTTGCCGAGCGTGCTCGCTCCGGTGGCTACTCCACTGAGGAGCTTGTGAGCCGCGGCGAGTACTTCACCGCTCGCCTGATGGCCGAGTACCTGGGCCTGCCGTTCCTGGATGCCGCGACGGTTGTGGCGTTCCATCACGACGGTACGCTCAGCATGAACCGCACTTCCGAGCTGGTGCAGGAGTACGGCCAGCAGGGTGGCTTTGTCATGCCCGGTTTCTACGGCGCGACGCGTGAGGGCCAGATCAAGCTGCTCGACCGTGGCGGCGGCGATATTTCCGGCTCGATTCTGGCCAAGTGCCTGGGCGCCGATCTGTACGAGAACTGGACCGACGTTTCGGGCTTCTATTCTGCCGATCCGCGTATTGTGCCCGAGGCGCAGCCCATCGCCCGCGTTACCTACGAGGAGCTGCGTGAGCTTTCGTACATGGGCGCAAGCGTCCTGCACGAGGAGGCCGTGTTCCCTGTGCGTGAGGCGGGTATTCCGCTGGTCATCAAGAACACCAATGCGCCGCAGGACCCCGGTACCATCATTAGCGAGACGGCTGACGAGGGCGAGGCAGAACCCATCATTACCGGTGTGACCGGCAAGCGCGGTTTTGTCGCTATCAACGTGGCCCGCGACCGCACCAAGCCCCGCGTTGGCTTTATGCGCCGTGCGCTTTCGGTCTTCGAGCGCTATGACGTTTCCGTCGAGCACATGCCCACCGGTGTCGACCGCTTTGGCGCCGTGGTGCAGGAGCAGGATGTGCACGACTCGCTGTACTCGCTCGTGGGCGACATTCAGCAGGAGGTCGAGCCGCTCGAGATCGAGGTTGTCGAGGGCTTGGCGCTCATCGCTACCGTCGGCCGCAACCTGCGCGGTCGTGCAGGTATCTCGGGCCATCTGTTTGGCATGCTCGGCCAGGCCGGCGTGAGCGTGCGTATGATTTCGCAGAGCTGCGACGAGATCAACATCATTATCGGTGTCGAGGAGAAGGACTTTGACCTGGCGATTCGGACCATTTACCGTGCCTTCTCCGACGAAAATGGCATTGTGAAGGTCTCCGACCTGGAGGCTTCCGCGCCGGTTGATCCCGCTCTGGCCGCGCTCAAAAAGTAGTGACTGCTCGGTAGGTTTTTGGGTCATGTCTCAAAAATCTACCGTGGGGCGTTTCGTTTCGGTTTCGTTTCGACGGGGCGGGTTTCATATCCGTCCCGTTTTTGTATAAACTGGGCAAGACTATTCAGCCTGCTCGGCGTGCGGGCAAAAGCCACAACCTTAAAAGGGGGAAGCATGAAACAGTACACGGTTGCTATTTTGGGCGCGACGGGAGCTGTTGGCACCCAGATGCTCGAGTGCCTCAACGAGCAGGAGTTTCCGGTTGGCAAGCTCAAGCTGCTGGCGAGCGCGCGCTCTGCGGGCAAGACCGTCGAGTTCCGCGGCGAGCAGGTTGTGATTGAGGAGGCTTGCCCCGAGGCTTTTGAGGGCTGCGACATCGTACTCGGCGCTGCCGGCGACGATATCGCCAAGGAACTGCTGCCCGAGGCCGTCAAGCGCGGCGCCGTCGTGGTCGACAACAGCCATGCCTTCCGTCTGGATCCCGAGGTGCCGCTGGTCGTGCCCGAGATTAACGCCGATGACATTAAGTGGCACCACGGCTTGATCGCCAACCCCAACTGCGCGACTATCATCGGCCTGGTTCCCACGTGGCCGCTACATCAGCTCGCCGGCGTGAAGCGCATGATCGTGTCCACGTATCAGGCAGCTTCGGGTGCTGGCGCTCCCGGTATGGCCGAGCTCGAGGCTCAGCTGGCCGCTCTGGGCCGTGGTGAGGAGATTCCCGAGCCGCGCGCCTTTGCCGCCCAGCTGGCGAGCAACCTGATTCCGCAGATTGGCGGCGTCAAGGAGGAGGGCTTTACCTCCGAGGAGATGAAGCTGCAAAACGAGGGCCGCAAGATCATGCACCTGCCCGAGCTGCGCGTGAACTGCACCTGCGTGCGCGTGCCCGTGCTGCGCTCGCACTCCGAGAGCATTACGCTCGAGTTTGAGCGCGACATTACGGTTGAGGAGGCCCGTGCTGCGCTGGCTGCCGCTCCGGGCGTCAAGCTGGTTGACGACATGAGTGCCGAGGATGCGCACGATCGCTTCCCCATGCCGATGGACACCTCCGACCAGGACCTGATTTGGGTCGGTCGCGTACGCCGCGACATCTCGAACCCCGAGGCTGCGCGTGGCATCACCTTCTGGTGCTGCGGCGACCAAATCCGTAAGGGCGCGGCAACCAACGCCGTCCAGATCGCTAAGCTGCTCTGCGAGTAGCGGTGGACCTGTCCGGCGGGGGCCGGGCTTGGTTTTCAGAACGTCCTCGACCATGTGTGGCGCCTTGTCCTGCTCCTTCGGAGCCGCGGACAAGGCGCCACACTGGTCTGCGGAGTGTTCTGAAAACTAAGCCCGGCCCCCGCCTGCGGTGACTCGGCTGCGAGCGGCTTGCGATGGGGCCGTTGTTGGTTGGGGCCGCTGGGCTGATATGGGAGCACGTGGTTGTTGCGGGGCCTAGTCCCGGCGGCGGCCTCGGCGCTTTGCGCCTGCCGCCTTGGGGGACTGTGGGGCGCGGCCGGCAGCTGCAGCGCGTTGCGCCTGCTGCCTGCGGGGACTTTGGGGTCGTGCGGCAGCTGCGGCGTTGCGCGCCTGCTGCCTTGGGTGACTTTGGGGTCGATTGGGGTTGTCTGCACAATTCGCGGTATTATGTTGCGGAGTTTTGAAAGGAGCCGCTGGTGGTCACGACGACATTTGCCTCGCCTTTGGGCGAAATCTTGCTTGCCGCTGACGGCCGCGGTCTGACGGGGCTTTGGTTTGAGGGGCAGGAGCACTTTGGCTCTACGCTGCTCAAAGAGGATGCGGAGTATGTCGTAGGTACCGATGCGGTTTCTGGTACCGGTGGGATGTCTTCGGTGAGTCCGGCAAATGGTGCGGCTTCTTCGGTGCTTGAGCGTTCTTGGGCTTGGCTGAATGCCTATTTTGCGGGGCAGGAGCCTCGGTTTACGCCGCCGTTGCATTTGATTGGCACGGCGTTTCAGCGTGAGGTTTGGTTTGAGCTGCTTTCAATTCCGCGTGGCGAGGTCGCTACGTATGGCGAGATCGCCCAGCGTGTTGCGGCTCGAAATCGTGTGCCGGGAAATGAAGCGCCCGTTGTATCTCCTCGCGCGGTGGGGGCTGCGGTCGCTCGCAACCCTATTTCGATCATCGTGCCGTGCCATCGCGTGGTGGCAGCCGACGGATCGCTCAACGGATATGCCGGCGGCCTTGACCGCAAGGAATGTCTGCTTCGGCTTGAGGGCGCGTACGAGGAATAACGCCAGGACACTTTGCATAGCCAAGACGCCGTGAAAGAACGGGACGCGCTTTTCGAATGGAAGCTCAGGCGGAAACCACGTCCCGGAATTCCGTTTTAACGCGGGATGCGCTTTCCGAATGGCTTCCCAAGTGGAAACCGTGTCCCGGAATACGGCCTCAGAGTGGGACGCCGTTTCCGGTTGAGACCACCTGCTGGGACATCTATCTACGCCCGCTCCTGCAGGGCGTAGATAGACTTGTCCATGTTGAACAGATAAGCCACAACGCAGACGATGAAGAACGCTGGCAGATTACCGAAACCGAAGACCTCGCAGCCAATAAGGATGGGCGCGAGCAGCGTATTGGTGGCACTGCCAAAGACGGCGGCGTATCCCAGCGCGGCGCAGAGCTCGACGGACATGCCGAGAATCCCGGCGAGTACGACACCCAGGCTGGCTCCGATGGAGAACAGCGGCGTGACCTCGCCACCTTGATAACCCGCGGCAAGCGTGGCGATGGTGAGTGTGAATTTGAGCGCCCAGTCCCAAGGCATGATGGCGACCTTGCCGTCACCGTTGAGCGCCGCCGATATTAGGTTGGTGCCAAGGCCGCAGTATCGCCCCTGCCACAGCACGAACAGAATCGCCGACAGCGCAAGGCCCATAACGGCAACGCGTATGTAAGGGTTGGGGAGCAGCCGCGCTGCAAGGGTCTTGGCATGGGCAAGGCACCAGGCAAAAGCTCCACCGACCATGCCGAACGCGATGCCCAGCAGCGCCAGCCGTCCAAGACCGGGGAGGTCGAGCGCATACGAGGCGGTAACGGCGACCTCGAACTTCTCGAGCCCCAGGGCGCCCGAGGTCATGCTTGCGGCAAGTGAAGCCGTAAGCGCGGGAAACAGCGCGCGGTATTCCATGCGTCCGGCGACCAGCACCTCGACAGCAAAGACCGTAGCGGCGAGCGGCGTTCGAAAGAGTCCGGCAAAGCCAGCGGCCATACCAATGAGCAAAAACGTGTTGCCGGGGTCGCGGAAAGGTAGACGTCGGCCGATCCAATGTGAGACGGTGGCGCCGATCTGCACCGCTACGCCCTCGCGTCCCGCACTACCGCCAAAGAGATGCGTCCCCCACGTACTCAGCATAATGAGCGGCACCAAACGCGGGGAGATGGCGTCCTCGCGTCCGTGACCTACGTCGAATACTAAGCTCATGCCCCGATCGGTGCCTTTGCCCCAGGTGCGGTAGGCAAATACGATGGCCAAGCCCATGAGGGCGAGGAAGGGAAGGAGCAGGGTGATGTGCTCGTCGCGGAAGGCGCCGATTGCCAGGAGCACGCGACCAAAGAGGGCACAAATTGCACCGACGATGATGCCAATAGGGATTCCGACGGCACCCATAAGCATGAGGCCGCTATAGGTGTTGAGCAGGCGTTTGATTCTGCTCGATGCACTGTTTTCCGACACTTCTCCTCCAAAACAAAAAAGACTCCTGCCGCGGCGTGATGCCCAAAGGACATCACGTAACAGCAGAAGTCATCAGCAACAAGGCGGTTTAGGGCGACGCGATAGTTTGGCTGGCGCGCCCAACGGAGACATTCATTCCGCAGCGGCATCATAGCGGCGGGCGTGGTTTGGGTCAAATGGTTGTGCTGGACGTCCCCAGCACCCGCCTTCGCTCCCCGTTTCCCCATATAAAACCTGCCAAAATGAACCTGTCCCTTTTTGGTCGGTGCGAAATGGGTAATACTAAAGAGTTATCCGACCAGATGGGAATTAATCGATGGCCTATATTGAATTCAAAGACGTCATCAAAGCATACGGCGAGGGCGATGCCCGCATTCATGCGCTCGACGGCGCGAGCTTTACCGTTGAGCGTGGCGAGCTTGCCATTATCCTGGGCGCTTCGGGCGCCGGTAAAACCACGGCGCTCAATATCTTGGGCGGCATGGACACGGCAACTTCCGGCACCGTGACGGTGGACGGACGCGACGTGAGCTCCGCCAACGAGACGCAGCTCGTGGAATACCGCCGCGCCGATGTCGGCTTTGTTTTCCAGTTCTACAATCTGGTCCCCAACCTGACGGCACTCGAAAACGTCGAGCTCGCGGCGCAAATCTGCCCCGATTCGCTCGATGCCGAGCAAACGCTTTGCCAGGTTGGCCTGGGCGAGCGCCTCGCCAACTTCCCCGCGCAGCTTTCGGGCGGCGAGCAGCAGCGCGTGTCCATCGCCCGTGCACTGGCAAAGAACCCCAAGCTGCTCCTGTGCGACGAGCCCACGGGCGCGCTCGACTATAAAACCGGCAAGCAGATCTTGCAGCTGCTGCAGGACACCTGTCGCAAGCAGGGCATCACGGTCATCATCATCACGCACAACTCCGCGCTCGCGCCCATGGCCGATCGCCTGATCCGCTTTAAGAGTGGTCGAGTGGAGAGCGAGACGGTCCAGCAAAATCCCGTGCCGATCGAGACGATCGAGTGGTAGCGCCCATGGATCAGGACCGCCAAAACAGCCAACGCCGCGACGCGCAGAACACGGAGCGCGAGCAGGATTTTACGACCTACCGCACTGCCCAAAGTTCAAACGACATGGTGCCGACGGTGTTTCGCCGCGGTGTCTACCGCACGATTCGCGGCAGCCTCAAACGCTTCTTGTCCATTGTCGTGATCACCGCGCTCGGCGTGAGCGTGATGTGTGGCCTTAAGGCGGGTTGCGAGGATCTGTGCGATTCGGTCGACGCTTACTTTGACCAGCAGAATGTTTATGACATCAACGTGCAGTCGACCTATGGTCTGACCGATGACGATCTTGCTGCGATCCAAGAGGTCGATGGCGTCGAGACGGCCGAGGGCATCTATACCGAGACCGCCTATACCGCCGTGGGTACGACGCGCGAGCGTGTCATCGTACAGAGCCTCTCCAAAGAGAATATTGACCAACCGGTGCTAGTATGCGGCGAGCTGCCCGAGACTTCGGGCGAAGTAGCAGTGACCTCACGTTTTTTGAAGGCTTCGGGCAAGAAAATCGGCGATACGGTGAGCTTTGCCGCCAACGATGCGAGCTCGTCGAACCAAAGCGCCAAGGACCAGTTTGCCGATGGGGACTACACCATTACGGCTGAGGTCCTCGATCCCACTGATGTGAGCTCCGACTCGACAGTCAACGCCTTCCGTGCCGCCTCGGCCGCGGACTACAAGTTCTACGTGAGTGAGGATGCCGCGACGTCGTCGTCCTATTCCGCGATCCACGTGATCGTCGAGGGAGCCAAGGACCTCAACTCCTATTCCGATGCCTATACGGCAAGGATTAACGAGGTCAAGGGCAATATCGAGAAGATTCGTGACGAGCGCGAAAAAGCGCGTGCCCAGGAACTGACGGCCGATACGCCGGCGAGCTTGGACGCGGCCGAGCGTCAAGCGAACATGGTCTTTGGGATTGAACAGGACAACATCAACCGTATGGCCGAGGGCAGCGAGGAGCGCGCCCAGGCTCAGGCCGATTTGGACCAGCGCCGCGCCGCCGCCGACCAGCAATTCGCCGATGCCCGCGCCGAGATTTCCGACCTTGGCGAATGCACCTGGTACATCCAGGACCGTGGCAACATCGCGAGCTACTCGAGCGTCGAGAGCGACAGCTCCTCGATCGAGGCCATCGCCACGGTCTTCCCGTTCATCTTCTTTATCGTCGCCGTGCTCATCAGCCTTACCACCGCCACGCGTATGGTCGAGGAGGAACGCACGCTCATCGGCCTGTATAAGGCGCTCGGTTATTCGCGCGGGCGCATTCTGTCCAAATACGTGGACTACTCGCTGTGGGCGTGCCTGATCGGCGGCGTGCTCGGCAATATCATCGGATTTGTGGGCCTGCCGCTGTTCCTGTTTACGGTGTTCGACGACATGTACTCGCTGCCCCAGATGTTGCTTTCGTACGACATTGTGTCCTCAATCGTCTCGGTGGCACTGTTTGCCGTGGGCGTGGTGGGCGCCACAATTATCGCCTGCCGCCACGAGATGGCCGAGACCCCGGCCTCGCTCATGCGCCCCAAGGCTCCGCGCGCCGGCTCGCGCATCTTGCTTGAGCGCATCGGCTTTATCTGGCGCCGCATGGGCTTTTTGAACAAGGTCGCTGCACGCAACCTATTCCGCTATAAAAAGCGCGCCTTTATGACCATCTTCGGAATTGCCGGCTGCACAGCGCTCGTGATCTGCGGTATGGGCATCCGTGACACGTCGGTGGCGCTTTCGCCCAAGCAGTACGGGCATATCACGCGCTATGACTTGCTGGCGGTCGCCAATCCCGACGATTTTTCGCAGACGTGCGCGGCGTTGGACGAGCGCAACGCGGCCAATGATTCCAACGTGACCGTGACCTCGACCCTGCCGATTATGACCGACAACGTCACCTTTACATTCGGCGGAAAGAGCGAGACCGTGCAGCTGATCGTGGTGCCCGATGACCGCACGAACGATCTGGACGACTATGTTCGCCTTGAGGATGAGTCCAAAGAGCCGCTGTCTTTGCGTGACGGAGACGTGTATCTGAGCAAGAGTTCACAGCTGGTACTGGGGATTCAGCCGGGCGATACGGCGCACGTCCAGGATTCGTCGCTCAATGTTGCCAAGGTCAAAGTCAGCGACATCTCGCTCAACTATCTAGGCAACACGCTTTACATGACGCAGGGCACCTATGAGCGCGCGTTCGGTCGAAGTGCACGCCTTAACGGCGTCTTTGTGTTGCTTAAGGGTTCGTCGGCCGACCAGATTGCGTTTAGCAAGAAGCTTAAGAGTGACGGTTGGCTCACAATTTCGAGTACGTCCGAGCATTGGGAGAATTATGAGGCCAACTTCACCATCATCAACTCGGTCGTGGTGCTTGTGACCTTTATGGCGGCGTGCCTGTCGTTTGTGGTGGTGTTTACGCTGTCTAATACGAATATTTCGGAGCGCGAACGCGAGCTGGCGACCATCAAGGTGCTGGGCTTCCGCCGTGGCGAGGTGCACCACTACGTCAACAAGGAGACGTTGATCCTCACGGCGATTGGCGCCGCGCTGGGCGTGCCGCTGGGTGGCCTGCTTGCCGAGAGCTTTACGTACATCCTGCAGATGCCGTCGCTGTACTTTGACGTCGAAGTCGAGCCGCTGAGCTACGTGCTTGCCGTGGTGCTTTCCTTCGGCTTTACGATCATCGTCAACCTCGCCACCAACCGAACGCTCAACAAGATCGACATGGTCGGCGCCCTCAAGAGCGCCGAGTAGCCTGCCAAAAAGGGACAGGTTTATTTTGGCAGGTTTTATCTGGGCAAACGCCGGACAACCATTAGGTGGCCCGGCGTTTGCCCCGTCAAACGGGCTTTCCATTTGCCTTTCATTCTATTTGGCTTTCGCTCGCAGGCGTGGATGAGAGGCTCTCTTTAGCCTTCGAGATTGGGCTTGAATGGGTCGTATGCCGCAAAACGGGCCTATCTACTACGTTTGCTACCACACCCTCGACCATGACAAAGATTATGAAATTAAAACCGCAGGTAGAGGGCTTGCAAATATTCGGAAAAGGCGGGTATGGTCGGCCCTCTCGAGTTAAACGTAGTAAATAGGCCCTTTTCTTGGCGCGTGGTCAGCTCAATGCTAATCTCCGTGCCGGAACTGACCCAGTTGTTTGTAGGTTGCGGTGATATACGGACTGTTTGGCGCTTTGGAGCTTCAAAACAGTCCCTATCTCACCGCAACTTAGGAGAAGGGCGGGGGTGGTTGGGTGCTGGTGGGTCGGAGCGTGTTAGGCCTGTTTGCGGCACTTCCATTGTTTGCGGCACCAGCGCATGAGCGCCTTTATGACGGGAATCGTGATGAGGATGATCCATGCAGGATGGGGCTGTCCCAAACAGAGCCACATGTAGAGGAACCAAGCGATGGCGGCTGCCGGGTAGATGGCCTCGATCAGCTTAGACAGGTGGCGCCGATCGATGAAGTCACCAATCGCGTAGTAGACGGGAACCAGAAAGACGAGGAAAAGCCCCATGCCCCATGTGCCGTAGACAATGCCGAGCACCAGATAGGCGAGAGTGACAAGTGCGGGGAAGGGGAATTTGTTCCATGCACGTCCGACCTTGGTGTGGAAATGCTTGCCATGATGGTCGAGCTTGTCGTGTGCTTCCTTCCAGCTGGAAAACGTCTCGCCGTCGATGGTGACGGTGCCGTCGTCATTGGTGCGTACGCTATGTCCATCGTCCTCAAGCGTATCGATATGCACGCCGTCCGGCCCCACATGCACCTCTTCGCCCTTGCGCTCGTTGGTCACATGGATGCCGCTCCAGCCAACATGGACTTCCTCGCCTTTATTGGGATCAATGACGTGGATACCGCGCGCGAGGGAAATATCGACAAGTGGCTTATCGCTGCAATCAGCGTGCTCAGTAGAAGCCTCAGCCTCTTCAGCCTTATCTGAAGCTTTGGTGCCGGCGTTGCTGTTCTGTGCCTCATCATCAGCCTGTGAGTCATCAGCGCTAGCCACCGCCTCCCCATATAACAGCTCGTCCAACGACACGTCATACAGCGCGGCGAGCGCAATGAGGTTATCGGTATCGGGTGAGGACTCGCTGCGCTCCCATTTACTAACAGCCTGGCGGCTTACGCCCAGCTGGGCAGCAAGCGCCTCCTGAGAAAGGCCGGCAGCTTTACGGCGATCGACGAGGCGCTGTGCCATCGCAAGATCCATGGTGGTTCCTTTCGTTTGATGGTCGAATCGAATGAGCCGAGTATGCCGAGAACAACCGGTAGCGACCACCATTTCTAGTTAGAATCTGCCCCAACCCTACCGCAACTACCGGTAGCAATCCCTAACGACCAGCCATTTCAGGACAAATGTCAGTGCAAGTAGCAGCCAAGAGCCCCCACTCAGTAAGTTGCGGTGGAATAGTTTTTGGATTCAGCCATTTGCGGACTAAGCAGGAACTATTTCACCGCAACTCAATTCCAGCCCAGGCACCCGCAGCAAGAAGACGAATAGCCCCGGCGAGTATGTAAACGCAGGGCCCTCCGACCCCGCCCGACGATTTCGATTGGCGACCTTTGACGGAGTCAAGGGAGGAGCCAAATCGAAATACGTCGGGCGGGGTCGGAGGGCCCGATGGGGTGGATTCCAGCCGAGGCTATTCGTCGCCGAAGCTGATGCCCAACGCCTTGGCCTCGCGCACCAGATCGCTCTGGGGGTCGACATATTTGAGCTTGCCGGCGACCTCCTCGAGCGGCATGTGGCACATCTTGCCGTCACGCAGGGCAATCATGTAGCCAAACTCGCCGCGTAGGCACCCCAGTGCCGCCTCGACGCCGCACTGGGTCGCAAAGATGCGGTCCTGGGCGTCGGGCTGGCCGCCGCGCTGCGTGTGGCCGGGGATGGCGACGCGGGTCTCGCGACCGGTCTTGGCCTCGATCTCCTTGGCGATGTCGTACACGATTGACGGGCTCGTACGCTCGGCGAGCTTCTTCTTGTACTCCTTCTTGGACAGCGCCGCGTCCTCCTTGGAGATAGCACCCTCGGCGACGGCTACGATGGTAAAGCGGCTGCCGGTCTCCATGCGATGCTCGATGGTCTTGATGACGTTGTCCATGTCGTAGGGGATCTCGGGAATCAAGATGACGTCCGCGCCGCCCGCGACGCCGGCATACAGCGGAATCCAACCGACCTTGTGGCCCATGATCTCGATGACAAACACGCGGCCGTGACTCGAGGCAGTGGTGTGGATGTCGTCGATGCACTTGGTGGCGACGTCGATGGCGCTCGTAAAGCCAAAGGTCATCTCGGTGCCCCAGGTGTCGTTATCGATGGTCTTGGGCAGGGCGATAACGTTGAGGCCCTCTTCGCGCAGGCGGTTGGCGGTCTTGGTGGAGCCGTTACCGCCCAGCATAAACAGGCAGTCGAGCTGCAGCTTATGATAGGTGTGGACCATCGCCGGCACCTTCTCGACACCATCGGTCTCGGGGGTATCCAGACGCTTGAACGGTGTGCGACTCGTGCCCAGGATGGTGCCGCCGCGGGTGAGGATACCGCTAAAATCGGCGGGCGTCATGACGCGGAACCTGCTGTAGATAAGGCCCTGGTAGCCGTCCTCAAAACCATAGATCTCGATAGGCTCTTCGCTATTGGTCATAAGCGTTTTGACAATGCCGCGCATGGTGGCGTTGAGCGCCTGGCAGTCGCCGCCACTGGTAAGAAGACCGATCCTGAGCATGATGAATCCTTCCGGGCAAGTTATAACATGCGCATAAGTTTACCCCCGCACACTGTTGATACGGGGGTAAAACGTGTTAGCTCAAGCGTATGGAAATGTAAGCAACGTCAGGGAACGTAAGGTCGACGGGCCTGGCTCCTTACAGTGCGAAGGCATCGACGTTGCCCCAGTGGCGGCGCAGCGTGATGGCGGCAGCGGGCTCGGTATTGTCAAAGACGACCGACCATTGCGTATTGCTGGTGATGTCTTCCGGATTGGGCTCTTGCGCTGCGGCTCGCAGGGCTTCCCAGGCAATCGTTTCGTCCTGGGCACCGACATGGGCGTCAAGGACATCGGCGATGGCGATGGCGCGCTCTTTGCCATGGCCCATCTCGCCATTCTTTTGGTTGGGCAGCACTTCGTCGCCATAGCAGGCGTAGAAGTTCGTGACCTGGCGTACGGGCGTCGCCTTGCATGCACGGTCGGGATCGCGCGGATCCCACTCCACCACCCGCGCGTCACCGGCGGCGTCGTTGATAAAGAAGTGATAGTCGCGTCCGGCCATGGCGTGCATGTCGTAGGCAGAAAGCAGGTCGACGGCCTCCTGCGTGGTGGCCGCGCGGTCGAGCACCAGACGGATGGCGAGCGAAGTGTTGATGACGGGGCGCTGCGTGTCCTGGTCACAAGGTTTGGAATCCAGGGTGAGCACGGCAATGGACACGCCACATTCGTTGACGCCGTCGAGCTGGGCAAACGGGCCCATCAACGCCGCAGCGCGTCCGCCGACGGAGTCAAGCGGAGTGTTATCGCCCAGGTTGTTAAGGGCGGCAAACCCGATGGAGGCATAGCCGCCGCGTGGGTGATTGCGCACCAGCAGCGCCGAGGTGTCGTCCTTAAAGTCGTAATTGCGACCGGTGCGCACGCGGCCTTCGGCATCTACGGCGACAAAAGCGCTGCAGGCAAACTGGGGCGCCTGGACATGTGCCGGCACACCGGGCAGCACCTGTGCCACCACGGCATCGATGTATGCCTGGTCATCGCGCACGCCAGCGGCGATGATGCGATCAAGATCGTAGTCGTAGGCGATGTCGATTGCGTACAGGTCATAGCCATCCGTGTAGCCGGTCAAGCGTTTGAGTGACGCGGCGGACTTGATTTGTTTGTGATAAACGGTGCCGGTGGCAGCGGCAAGGCCGACGGCGACTCCCGCGACACCGCAGGCGATGGCAATGTTACGTGGCTTCATGACGGCTCCTTTCGTCCTGTTAGCGTAATTGTCGCAAAAGGAGTGCGGGCATGATGGCTCAACTTGGCGAGCGGCGCGGGATTAAACATGGAATGAAAGGCACGGCACTGGCGCGGCGGGGTATGCTGGAGGGGACCATCAACCCAGCGAAAGGGGAGAGCATGACGGATCAGGAAACGCCCGAGCGCGCGCATGTGACGGCCGATGATATCGAGGCCGCCAACGACCTTATCGACTTTATCGAGGCATGCCCCAGCATGTTCCATACGGCGGCGACCATTATGGCCGAGCTCGACGAGGCGGGCTTTACCTACCTGCCCGAGAATGCGGCGTGGGACATCGAACCAGGCGGGCGTTATTACACGCAGCGCAATACCTCGAGCGTTGTTGCCTTTAAGGTGGGCGAGGACCTGGCTGCTACGTGGGGCGAGGACGGCGTTGCCGGCGACTATCATTTTCAGCTCACGGCGTCGCACAGCGATTCGCCGACGTTTAAGGTCAAGGCCGTGCCTGAGCTTGACGGCGCGGGCGAGACGCTGCGCCTGAACACCGAGGCCTACGGCGGCATGATCGACTACACCTGGTTCGATCGTCCGCTGGCACTCGCGGGCCGCGTGTTGGTACGCGAGGGCGACCGTATCGAGAGTCGTCTGCTTGCCACCGAGCGCGAGGTCGCTATTATCCCGAGCCTTGCTATCCATATGAACCGCGGCGTTAACGAGGGCTTTGCTCCCAATCGCGCCGTCGACCTGTGCCCGCTCATCAGCGCCGGTGACCTTAAGCAGGGAGATTTTGACGCCCTGATCGCCGACGAACTGGACGTTGAGCCCGAGCAAATTTTGGGCCGCGATCTGTTCCTGGTCAATCGTCAGGATGCGCGCATTTGGGGCTGGGCCGACGAGTTTATCTCGACGCCCAAGCTCGACGACCTGGCCTGCGCCTACACCTCACTGCAGGCATTTTTGGGTGCCGAGAACGCGCACGACGTTTCGGTCTTCTGCTGCTTTGATAATGAGGAGGTTGGCTCCGAGACCAAGCAGGGCGCCATGTCGACGTTCTTGGCCGATGCACTGCGCCGCATTAACGGCTCGCTGGGCTTTGACGACGAGTCGTACCACCGTGCGCTTGCCGCTTCGATGCTCGTGAGCTGCGACAACGCGCATGCCGTGCACCCCAACCACGCCGAGAAGTGCGACGCCCGCAACCAGGTTGTGCTCAACGGCGGCATCGTCATCAAGGAGGCCGCCAACCAGCACTACTGCACCGATGCCTTTAGTCGCGCGGTGTTCCAGGCCATCTGCGATGACACTGACGTACCCACGCAGGCCTTTGCCAACAAGAGCGATATGGCCGGCGGTTCTACCCTTGGCAATCTGTCCAATATGCAGGCGAGCATGCATGCCGTGGACGTGGGCCTGCCGCAGCTTGCCATGCACTCGAGCTACGAGACCGGCGGCGTGCGCGACGTGATGTACGCCATCCGCGCCCTCACCGCCTTCTACGAGCGCGACCTAACCATCAACGGCGCCGAAAGCGTGGAGCTCTAAAACCTACCAAAAAAGGGATGTTAATTTTGGCAGGTTTTATCCGGGCAAATGCCGCAACACCAACAGCTGGACAGAATTGTTAAGACACCGCAGGTTGAGCAAGCGTCAGCGAGCGATGTCCAGAGCGAACAAGTTGGCATGAAAAAGGCAAGGCATAGACCTTCTGGTCATGCCTTGCCTTTTGAATGACAAATTGTCGCCCTGGGCGGCGCGCAGCGTCGACCGGTCCGCCGTTCGTTAGAACGGCGGAACCTAATGTTCGATCCAGCAGCGCAGGGTCTCGCCGGCCTGCAGGTGACGCAGATTCTCCGCGGCGATGTCGACGACGTTGTTGAGCGTGGCTGCCAGGTGGAACCAGCCGGAGACGTGCGGCGTGATGAGCATGTTGGGCGCATCCCACAGGGGGCTTGTCGCGGGCAGCGGTTCGGGGTCGGTGACGTCGACCGCGGCGCCGGCGAGATGTCCCGACTCCAGAACGGCAACCAAGTCATCGGTGACCACAAGGTCGCCGCGGCCGCCGTTGGCAAAGAAGGCACCTGGTTTCATCGCGGCAAAGAACTCGGCGTTCGCCAGACCGCGGGTCTCGGGCGTGCTCGGCATAAAGGATGCGACGATGTCGGCCTCTGCCAGGCGCTCAGGTAGGGCGTCCATGCCGTCCATGTCCTCAAACACAATGGGGTAGACGAGTGGATGGCGCTTGATGCCGCGGACGTGCGCGCCCATGCCGCGGCAGAGCGTGGCAAAGTGACCGCCGATATCGCCCGCGCCCAGCACCAGCACGTTGGCGTTTTTGAGCGAGGTAACTGGCCCCAAATCCTCCCAGCGATGTTCGCGCTGCAAGTCGTGATAGCCGGGCAGGCGCTTCATCATGGAAAGGACCATGGCAAACATGTGCTCGCTCACGGCCTGGCCGTAGGCGCCCACCGAGCAAGACAGTTTGGCGTCGGCTGGCACGGTGCCGGCGGCCAAGTAATCGTCATAGCCCGCGGTCTGTAGTTGCAGCAGCTGGAGGTGCTCGCATGCGGTAAGTAGGGCAGGGTCTATGTTGCCCAAGATCACGTCGGCGTTGGCGACTTGTTCGCGCGTGATAGCGTCGGCGCTCGTGTAGATAAAGTCCTCGCCCGGAGCGCTCGACTCAAGAATTGCGCGATGGTGGTCGTTGACGGGCAGCAAAACCAAGATGTTCACAAGTAGTCCTTTCCGCTTGACCCGCCAAAAAGGGACAGGTTTATTTTGGCGGGTTTTATCAGGCAAAACGTTCAAACAAAAACGCCGGATGCTAGACGAGCGTGCCCGTCAGCATCCGGCGCATCCACGGCTACCAGCTCAGCAGCTCGTAGCCGTCCTCGGTCACTACGAGCTGTACCTCGCACTGGGCCGAATCGCTGCCGTCCTTGGTGCGCACACACCAGCCGTCGCCCTTGCTAATCTTGATGTCGGGCGCTCCGGCGTTGACCATGGGCTCGATGGTAAAGACCATGCCCGGGGCCATGATGGTGTCCACGTCGGGCGCCTCGGTGGTAAAGCCCACAAACGGGTCCTCGTGGAACTCCTTGCCAATGCCGTGTCCGCCGTACTCGCGCACCACGCTAAAGCCGGCGTCCTCTACCGTCTTTTGCACAGCCTCGGCCATAACAGAGAGCGGCAGCCACGGCTTGACGGCGGCCAGGCCCGCTTCCACGCTGGCGCGGGTCACGTCGACCAGGCGCTGGCGCTCGGCCGAGACCTCGCCGATGCAGAACATGCGGCTCGAATCACTAAAGTAACCGTCCAAGATCGTGGAGCAGTCTACGTTGATGATGTCGCCCTCGTGCAGCACATCCGCATCGCAGGGGATACCGTGGCAGACGACGTCGTTGATCGAGGTGCACACGCTCTTGGGATAGCCCTCGTAGTTAAGGTCGGCCGGCGTGCCACCGTGCTCGACGGTGTAGTCGTAGATCATCTGGTCGATCTGGTTGGTGGTCATGCCTGCGGCGATATGCTCGCCCACATAATCGAGCACGCCCACGTTGATGGCTGCCGAGCGCTTGATGCCCTCGATATCGGCGGGAGTCTTGTAGAGCGTGCGAGGCAGAACCTCCCAGCCTTCTTCCCACAAGCGCTCGAGGCGCTCATCAAAGGCGCTATGGCATTTCTTGTATTTCTTGCCGCTGCCGCACCAGCAAGCGTCGTTGCGGCCGGGCACGGGTCCTTTGTCATACATGGCTAACTTCCTTTCATTCGCAGCTAGTATAGCCCACCCACGCGGCCATAAAAGTTGCGGTGATATAGTTCCGATTTAAGCGGTTTAACAGCACAAATAGGAACTATATCACCGCAACTGATGGGGCGGGATGGCGGGCACTAGCTGCTGCGTGGTTTTGCTAGTAGCTCACCTGGCAGGGAATACCGAGGGCGCGCACGCGCGCGGCAATGGCGTCGAGCACCTCGGGCGCTGCTTTGGCAAGGCCGGCGACTGGTGTCTCGCGCGCGACCGTGTAGATGGTCGCCTCCTGCGGACGAATGCGCTCAAGCGCCGCGAGCCAGGGGGCAACATACTCCTCGCCGGTATTGTCGATGAGCTTGCCCTGATACTCGCCGGTCAAAAAGATCGTCTGGATAATAACGTGACCGTCAAAGCTTGCGAACGTCTCGATCTGGTGTTCGACGTTGTAGGGGCCAACAGGCTGGTCGAGCAGCTGGATAAACGCCGGGTCGACGGTATCGAGCTTAAGAATGTTGTCGTCGACCATCATGAGCGCGTCGTGCACCTCGGGGCGGTCGGCGCGTGTGCCGTTGGAGAGCACGGCGATCTTGGAGTTTGGGGCAAGCTCGTCGCGCAGTGCGACGGCGCCGGCGATGGCCCGTGGAAACTCCGGTGCGGCGGTGGGCTCGCCGTTGCCTGCGAAGGTGATTACATCGGGGAGCTCGCCCTCGGCTGCCATCTCGCGCAGCTTTGCCTCGAGCGCTTCGAGTACCACGGCAGCCGTGTTATACGGCTCATGGCAGGGGCGCTCGGCGTTGAGGCCGTTCTCGCAGTAGATGCAGTCGAACGTGCAGATTTTGCCGCTGGCCGGCATCATGTTGACGCCGAGCGAGAGACCAAGGCGACGGCTGCGAACGGGCCCAAAGATGGGGCTGGCATTCAAAAACGTAGACATAGGCATATGCTCCTCAAGACAATTGTGCCTAAGCATAGCATCGGCTCCAAAGCAAGGTGTGGGCTCTTGCTTTACAAGTTTCGTTTTTTCACGTCGCTCATGATGCCGTGCCATGAAAAGCCTCGGGTCGGGTACAGTTAATCTGTTAACAAGTCGTAAGGCAATGCGGGACCATTCAGCCGTACTGACGTGCAATTGGATGGGCATTGATGATGGGGGCACAACATGGATTTTACGGTCGAGAATGCGGGCACCACGATTGCCTGTCGCGAATATGCCGGCCCGGATGTGTCGCCTGATACTCCTGCCTTGGTGTGCGTGCACGGCGCTTGTGTTGACGGCACATTTTTCGACGGCATCGCTTGTGAGCTCAGCCGCAACTACCGCGTAATTGCCTACGACCGCCGCGGCTGTGGTGGCAGCAGCGAAGCGGCAGACGGCAGCTATGATCTTGCCGCTCAGGCCGCCGACCTGCAGGCCGTGATCGAACACGTTGGCGCTCCGACAAATGTGCTTGCGCACAGCGCCGGTACGTTGGTAGCGCTGGAGCTTCTTCGCACTGAACCCCATCTCGTCGCCCGTGCGATTCTGCATGAGCCGGCTGTGTCGGCCGAAGGCGTCGGCATGGGCGCAGCTCCGGTTTTGCTCGATATGATTGCGGCTGGAAAGGTTTCAAGGGCGCTCCGGCTTTTCTTGGGAGCCCTCGGCGACTTGGACCCCGAGGCTCCTGGAACGACCGAGGCAGAAGCCAAGCATGCCCTGCGCAACGGCCGCAGTTTCATGGCAAACGAATACGGGATTACTATGACCTGCGTTCCCGATTGGGATAGCGTTCGCGCGTCGAAAACGGTGGCCGCCGTGCTCCTAGGCGAGCTCTCGATTGGCACGCCCCGCGAGGCTGGCACGCGAGCGGCTGCCGAATATCTCGATTGCCCTCTCGTGACGATCCCGGGCGCGCATAACGGTCTGCGCGATCGCCCGGCAGCGGCTGCCCGGGCTGTCCGTGGCATCCTGGGGCTCTAGCATCCGCAATAGCCAAAGCAGGCTTCATCCGCAAACGTTTCGGCCGTATTAACAAACATGCTCAAAACCTCGCGTCTGCGGCTTCAATCGCGCCGTCTGCCAACTCATAAGAATGTGGCAGCATTCACGTACTTACCTGCATCGACAAGGTGTTACCCTTGTAGCATTTGGAACCCACCGCTCCATGCGAAACTATCGAAAGGGCCCCATATGCTCAATAATCACGAGGTCGATCTAACCGACGAGGAGGCTGCCGTCGAGGTCGCCCGCGTCGCGAAGACCTACCCCGTGGTGCGTTTACTGTCGGCCGATCAGATTAAGAGTGAGCCTAACTGCTTGCTCGCCGGCGATCGCTGCCCTTGTCTGCGTCAGTCGAGTCTTGAGGCTTTGGCAGACTCCGATGAGGTGTCGGAGCAACTGCTCAATGATGGCACTGAGTACCGCGCCCGTCTACGCCCTTTGAAGGTCGAGGGCGAGCCTCACGTCTTGCTGATGGTGCGTCCGATCGATGAGCAAGAGGCCGCAGAAGAGGACCTTGTCTACACCGACGTGCTGACGAATGTGCGCAATCGCCGATATTACGAGGAAAAGCTCCGAAGCGTCCGCGTGAATGCCGGCGTTGCGGTGATCGACCTTGATGATTTTAGGGTCTTCAACGATACGTGTGGCCGTCATGCCGGCGACCTTGCGCTCGGTGCTGTGGCGACAGCCATGCGCAGCGGAATCCGTTCGACTGACGAGCTTGTGCGCTATGGCTGCGACAAGTTTGTGGTTGTCATGCCCAATATTCCCTCCGATGACTTCACCCGTCGCCTGCATCAGGTGTCCGATGCCGTTCGTTCCACGATTATTCCGGGCCATGAGTACGTGAGCTTGACGGCATGTGTTGGTGGCGTTCGCATTCATGGCGAGACGGTCGATGAGGGCGTTGGCCGCGCTGCCCAGTTACTGAGCCGCGCTAAGGCAAAAGCCGGTACGGTCGTGACCGATGCCGATTCCATCGAGGCCTTCCAAAGCGAAAAGCCTTTGGTGCTTATTGTCGATGACTCCGAGATGAACCGAGTCATTCTCAACGAGATGCTCAAGGACGAGTATTGTATCCTCGAGGCCGATAACGGTCGTGCGGCGCTCGACATGGTCGACCGCTATGGCGATGAGTTGTCGCTCGTGCTGCTGGACATTATCATGCCGGGCATAAGTGGCTTTGAGGTACTGGCCGATCTGTCGCGCCGATCGGGTATCGACAATCTGCCTGTCATCATGATCTCGAGCGAAGATTCCGATGATATGGTTCTGCGCGCGTACGAGCTGGGCGCCTCGGACTATATCAACCGCCCGTTTGACTCCCGTGTCGTGCGCCGCCGTGTAAGCAACACCATCCGCCTATACGCCAAACAGCGCCGCCTGACGAACCTGCTGTCCCAGCAGTACAACGAGCGCGTCAAGAACAGTCGCATGCTCATCGACATCATGGCCGGCGTCATGGAGCTTCGCAACGGCGAGAGCGGCAGACACGTTACGAACATCGAGAAGCTGACCGAGCTGCTGCTTGGCTGTCTGGTCCAGCGTAGCGGCACGGTCTCCCTCGACAATGAGGAACGCTCTACGATCGCCCTGGCTTCGGCGCTGCACGATATCGGCAAGATGTCGATTGACGATGCGATCCTCAACAAGCCCGGGCGCCTTACGCCCGAGGAGTTCGAGATCATGAAGACGCATACCACGATCGGCGCCGATATGCTGCTTAAGCTGGGTAGCCATCACGCCGGCAATGCGCTTATGGAATATGCGTACCAGATTGCGCGTTGGCATCACGAGCGCTGGGACGGCAAGGGTTATCCCGATGGCCTCAAGGGCGACGATATCCCCATCGCCGCGCAGGTGGTTTCGGTGGCTGACGTGTACGATGCTCTGACGAGTGTGCGTGTGTACAAGGACGCTATCCCGCACAAGGAGGCGATCCAGATGATCCTGGACGGTAAGTGCGGCACCTTTAACCCGCTGCTGCTCGATTGCCTGCTCGAGGTGCAAGACCAAATTGCCGAGACGTTGGCACGCCCCGCCGACGTCGTTGCGTTTCCCACGATTTAGTTTGACCAAAGGAGTTTTAATCCATGATTTCCATGCGTGAGGCGTATGAGAAGATCGGTGCCAATTATGATGACGCTTGCGCTCGGCTGATGGGCGATGAGATGCTTGCCCGCTTTGCCCTCAAGTTTTTGGATGACGAGAGCATGGGCAAGCTGGAGGCCGCCATGGCGGCAGGAGACGCCGAAGGTGCGTTTATGGCAGCGCACACGCTCAAGGGCGTGAGCCAGAACCTGGGATTCGATAATCTGTACGAGCCGGCGGTTGTGGTGACCGAAGCGCTGCGCGGCGCCGATGCCGTTGACGGCGCTCGCGAGGGAATGCATGCGCTGCAGCAGCAATATGCGGCAACGATGTCGGCCTTGCGCGAGGCGGCCGAGTAAGAGCTCGCGAGCTTTGATGACTATGAGAGTTGATAATCTCCCGTTTTAGGCCCGGTGGCGGCCTCAAAGTGGTAGATTATCCACGCTCGTTCGATACATGTCCAAAAATCCACGCTCATCTCTTCTGATTAGTGAATGGCCCATGCGCACTGGCGGGGCTTTCCGCATGCAATCCATATCGTTGTTCGATAAACTGTTCGAATAACGATAGAGTCGATGAGGGTGAGTGTATGTCCAACAGCGTTCAGCGTATGGCCAAGGCGGGCGAAAATATCAGGAAGCTTGGTTTTTGCATGGCAGCCGTTTTTGCAGGGATGCTCGTCGCTTTTGCCGCGTTGGTTGTTTACGTGATCTGGTATGCGGTTGCAAACGTTGTTTCTGTCGATTCTTTCGGTGTCGTGACGCTTTTCGATGGCGGGAGCATCGTTATCCCAAGCGGGCTGTGCCTGGCACTCGTCGTGGGTGTTTCGCTTGTCGTTTTGTGCGGAATCAGCCATAACATCTCTCGGGGCGTCTCGCCCTTTACCAAGGCGCATGTGCGGCTTATCCGTGTTCTCGCGCTTGCCTTTGCTGTTAACGCCGCGGTTTCGCTTGTTGGTGCCTATGGATCGGTCAATCTCACCATTGGCGGACTGGAGCTTTACATTGTGCCTCATTCCTTCGTTATTGAGATTTGCCAAGGCGCTACCTTTGATGCGGGGTCGTTTATCGGCGCAGTTGTCTGTTTGTTTATCTCGGCGATCTGGAGTTATGCCTCGCTGCTCCAAGAGCAGTCTGACGAGCTTGTGTAGGAGGAAACATGAGCTATCTCATCATCGAGCTTGAGACGCAGCTGCTTAAGACCGGAAAGACCAGTGCTGATCTGATTCGAGCGACGGGGCATACTCCGGCTAATATTTCAAAGCTTAGAAACGGAAAGATAAAAGCTATTCGCCTAAAGACGCTCCTCGATATCTGTGATGAGCTTGATTGTCAACCGGGAGATATTATTCAGCGCGTGAGCGAGAAAGAGCTTGAGGAGCTTATTGTCGAGCGTGCAAAAAACGTTGTGAGGCAGATGCGGGACGGCGGAGGCAACGAGGCGTCGCTTCCGACATCAGTCTTTGCTGTCGATTTGAGCGACGAGTAGCTTAAGGCGAACAACTAAAACGAAATATCAGCGTGAAGGGACCCGTGTCTAACACGGGTTCTTTCTTATAGATTATCTTGACAAATATGAGTTATCGAAAAACAATAATAACTATGGAAAACGATAAAGTAAAGAAGGAACGATATGAGCGGTTTTGCTATCAAGCGGAACGGGAGGCCAATGAACGCATCAACGATAAGGCTATCAAGGGTGTCAAAGCGCTACGGGAAACGGCGCGTTTTGCATGACGTTTCCTTCGAGGTGGATCAGTCTGAGCTTTGCGCCCTTGTTGGTGCAAACGGGGCGGGCAAAAGCACGCTTATTAAAATAGTGCTGGGCCTCTGTGAGCCATCGTCGGGGAGCGTGGAGCTCTTTGGAGGCAAGTCGAAAAAAGAGCTGAGCCTGATGCGGACGCGTGTCGGCTATGTGCCAGATTCTTGCGGAGCATACCAATCTCTCAGTGCGGCTGAGAATCTTCGGATCCGATGTGCGGAATGGGGGCTCGATGAGAAACGTGAGATTCCTCGCGTCTTGGGCCTGGTCGGGCTGGACGTCGATGAGAAAAAGAGCGTGAGCAGTTTTTCTCTGGGAATGAAACGGCGACTGGATATAGCTACGGCTTTATTGGGCGACACCGACGTACTAATTTTCGATGAGCCGGCAAATGGATTGGATCCGTTGGGCATCGAGAGTATATGGGCCCTTATCGGTCGATTGAATCGGGAGCAGGGCAAAACCATGCTTATCTCTAGCCACGACTTGGATGAGCTGGCATCGGTTGCAACAAGCTGCCTGTTTCTTCATGACGGTGAACTGCTAAAAAAGGAATCGATGGACGTCATAAGGGATGAGGCGCCATCCCTAAAAGAGTATTACAGGCGCTTGATGAAGGCGGTCTCGCTATGAAGCGGGCGATCCATCCCATAAAGGCAGATATGATGCGTTTGCACAGGATATTTCCGGCGAAGTTTGGTCTTGCGCTTATGTTGGCGTTCGGCCTTCTCTTCGGCATCTTTCTAAAAAACGGAACAACGTTGCTCGTCTTTGGCTATGGCGTTTGTGGGGAGGATATTGGTTTCCTCTGGAATGCAATCGATCCTTCTGCGCCTGATGAGTCCCTTGCGCGCAGCGCTTTTGCCGGTACATCCCTGTTCGTTCCACTCATCGTTTGTTTGGTGCTTTTACAGGAGCATGGCTATAAAGAGGGGCACCGAATTTCTTCGGCAAGAGGTCTCAACCGCTTTTATGGGGCTCTAGCCCATGCATTTTCGTCTGCTTTAATAATTGGCGCAGCGTATAGCGCGCTTTGCCTTCTTCTTTTTGCAATAGCCATAATACGTGGAGGGCATAACTACTCGCACAACATACTAACTGTATTTTTGCCTGCAATGGTAGTCAACGCCGTATTGGTGATATCGGTTGCGCTGGAGACGGTGACCATCTATCGGATAACGGGCAGCGCTGTATTGAGCGGGGCCGTGGTGATAGTTGGATTTGTCATGAGCTTGACGCTCTACGGAGCCTTCCTTCAGGCACCTATACCATCCTTGCGATGGATCTTCTTCCTTCCGGGGCCGTACCTTGGAGTCGGATGTGCCCTTGGGTATAGCGATATGGGGCAGCTGACGCTTCTGGGATATGGCGTGGCAGCCAGCTGTCTATCGGTATTGATTTACGCTCTCTTGAGCTTTCGCGCTGGGGGGTGTGCTCAATGGCTCGTCAGATTAAAAGACTTCTCCAGTCAGAATTGAAGCATGTGAGCAAATGGGCGTACGCCTTAATCCTGGTAATTTATGCGTACATGGTGATATTGCAGCTTAATTCTTTCCCGATGTGGTTCTGTAGCCTCCGTGAGAACAGTTTCTTGGGTTTTTTCCCAGACCCGACGCTTCGGCTATCGGCGGAGGATGTCCTTCTATTTGGCAATGCAGAGGTTTTTCGCGGTCTGCTGTTCAACGTAGCCCCGTTGGCCCATGCATTGTTCTTTCCGTTCATCGCGGCTTGCATTGTGCCGCGCTTTGTCAGTTCGGACTTTATTGAGGAACCGTGGGGGCTGTCGGAGGCTCGGGGAGGGAAGCGTGTGTGCGCTATCGTTGCGCGAGTGGTGCTATCTTCTTTTGCCCTTTTGGGCGCGTTTGTCCTGTCGAGTGTCGTTTTGTACTGTCTTAACTGCGCAATCGTTTCGGATGCTCAGCAGTATTTCAACCTGCATGTATTTTGCTATCGACTTATTCTTGCTGCCGCTGCCTGCCTTGCATACGTGGTTTCTTGCGTAATCGTTGTTTCCTATTTTGGGTCCGGCTTCGGTCCGATTGGCATGCTGTTGCTTGTCAACGTCGTAGCGATCTACATACAGATCGGGGCCAATTCCATGCTTCCGCTTCCAGCCTCGACGCTCATGTGGATTTGCGGCGTGACCCCGTTGGGGAATGGTCAATGCATCTCGATTTTAATTGACTGCCTCATAAACGTAGCAAGCGTTTTTATCATTTGCTTTACTGTCGACCGATTGCGGTCGAGATTTCTCTGATTGTTTGTGAGGGATAATCATACCGAGCATATCAAATACAGGGGGGGGCGGGCACCGTAGCTGGTGTCCGCCCATTACAGTCTGAAATAGGCCATCGATAAATTTCGATGGCGAGCATTCGGCGC
>UQZI01000025.1 GCA_900545555.1 uncultured Collinsella sp. | reverse complement strand
GCGAGCTGCGTACCCACTCGAGCTCGGCCTCCATGCGCTTGGCGAGCTTGGCGTCACGGTTGCCCTGGGCCTCGATACGCGCGGCCTTGGTCTCCAGATACGTGGAGTAATTGCCCTTGTAGGGATAAAGGTGACCGCGGTCGACCTCGCAGATCCACTCGGCAACGTTATCCAGGAAGTAGCGATCGTGTGTGACGGCAAGCACCGCGCCCTGGTAGTTGTGCAGGAAGTGCTCGAGCCACAGGATCGACTCGGCGTCCAGGTGGTTCGTGGGCTCGTCGAGCAGCAGCAGGTCGGGAGCCTCGAGCAGCAGCTTGCACAGGGCCACGCGACGGCGCTCGCCGCCAGAGAGCACGTTGACCGGCATGTCGGAATCGGGCAGCTGCAGGGCGTCCATGGCCTGGCCGAGCTTGGAATCGATATCCCAGCCGTCGGCGGCATCGATCTCGTCCTGGAGCTTGCCCATCTCGGCCATAAGGGCGTCCATGTCGCAATCCGGGTCGCACATCTCCTCGCCGATCTTATTGAAGCGATCGACCTTGGCGATCATATCGCCAAACGCCATGCGCACGTTCTCGATGACAGTCTTGTCGTCGTCGAGCGGCGGCTCCTGCTGCAGGATACCCACGGTGTAGCCGGGGGTGAGCCTGGCATCGCCGTTGGAGACCTCCTCAATGCCGGCCATGATCTTGAGCAGGGTCGACTTGCCCATGCCGTTGGGACCCACGACGCCGATCTTGGCACCGGGGTAGAAGCTCAGGGTCACGTCGTCAAGGATTACCTTGTCGCCATGGGCCTTGCGAGCCTGATACATCTGGTAGATAAACTCCGCCATATGTCTGTCCTATCCTTTCTACCTGCTGTTTCCCTATTCTTGATTCGCTTTAGTGGAAACGAAATGAGAAAACCAGCTCTGAAACTAAACGAAAAAGGGGCATGGTTGCCCACACCCCCTAATACTACCTGGGAAAAATCCCCCGGAACATACTATGAACTGCGTACGCTAGTTTTCCGCAACCTTAACGAGCGGCTCGCTGCGATTTGCGCCACAGCAGATACGAATAGACGTAGGCAGCTCCAGCTGAACCAAACGCCAGAACCGCAATCACCGCGGCGACGACTTCACTCGAAAGCACGCTACCCGCCACGCCCATCACAATCAGGCCAACGCCCAGCACCATAAAGCAGGCACCGCCAAAACGCTGCGTACGGCGCCAGTTCTCGGGATCGGCAAGCGCCCAGGGCGTCTTGATACCGAGCGTGTAGTTCTGCTTTACGCGCGGTAAGTAGTTGCCCATACCAATAAAGAGCAAGCCGATAGCGCCTGATACCAGCAAATTGACCGTTCCTACCACCGGCACGATGCCCCACACCGTTAGCTCCCCCAGCCAGCTTATGGCACACATGAGCAGCGTGAAGGCGATTACGAAGCCCTGATAGAACTTACCCGAGGTCCGATACGCCTCGCCCTTGGGGTCAATGCGTGGCACGACGTAGAACATCGCGAGAAGTGCCAGAGGCAACACGCCGAGCGCGGAGGCCATCCAGCTAGGGCCCCAACCGTCGACGGCGCCATTCGCGCCCCAGTGCATGGGAATCTGCGCCGGCAGGCTCGGCATCACTATCAGATGCGCTGCGACATTGGCAACGCACAGAGCGACCAGTGCAATCCACACGCGCGACGATACCCCCGTGGCGTGAATGCCCTTGTTTTCGTTATTCATCCTTATCACCTTCAGTGTTTGTAAAGCCCATAAACCAGCCAATCAAGTCCTGCATGACGGTGGTATTTAAGCTGTAAACGATGTTTTGGCCATGGCGCTCATCGGTCACCAGCCCGGCGTTTTTAAGCGTTGCCAGATGATGGCTGAGCGACGGTTTGCTTATGTCGAAATGCTCGGCGAGCTCCCCCGCCGTGCAATTGCCCTCGCGCAGCAGTTCTAAAATGCGCCGCCGCGTTGGATCCGCCAGCGCCTTAAAACCTTCTCCCGGCATAGAACCTCCTCTCGCTATCTCTCGCGACGTGCACACTATACTCGTTATTTAGATGTTTGTCTAATTATCTAATAGCAATGTTATGTATAGAACATTCGTTCGTTTTTAGATACAATGGGTCCAGAAGCAGATGGGCCAGCTCCCTCTTCCCAAGAAGGAGATGGACTATGAGTATTAACGATGTCCTGACGTTGTTGTTGCTTGTAATCGCGGCTGTGGAGCTCGGCATCCACATTGGAGGTCGAATGAAATAGCCGCCCCCGCGTAATGCGAAGACGGCCACTTCTCACGCTACAAACGTGTTTGGGAGTTGGCCAACCCGCTGCAACGGGTGCCATCTGCTTCATCTTATGCGAATCACTGCCTCATTTCAACAAGCCCCTAGGGCTCAAATGGAATCGCGATAATACCTATAATGGCGATAGCTAAAACACGATTCGCTTCCCCATCGGAGGATGTCTATGACCGAAACCACAGCCGCAACTCCCAACGAGACGCGCGATGCCAAGCTCGAGATCATCATGGGCCGCGAGGCACTCGACAAGCTCGCCGATGCCACGGTGCTGGTACTCGGCTGCGGAGGTGTGGGCTCCAACTGCTGCGAGGCACTCGCCCGCGGCGGCATTGGTCGTTTTGTAATTCTGGACAAGGACATCATCGCGCCCAGCAATATCAATCGCCAGGCCATCGCCTTTCACAGCACCATCGGCAAGCGCAAGGTCGATGTTATGGAAGCCATGATCCACGATATCAATCCTGCCGCCACCGTTATCAAACGTACCGAATACCTGCTGAGCGACAACATCGATGATTTCTTCGCGAGCGTTTTGGAGCAGACGGGCGGCAAGCTCGACTACGTCGTCGACGCCATCGACACCATCTCGGCCAAGCTCACCATTGCCAAATATGCTCAGGACCACGGCATTCGTTTGGTTAGTTCCATGGGCGGGGCCAACAAGCTCCATCCCGAGTGCCTGCGCTTTGCCGACATCTTCGATACGGTACGTGACCCCATGAGCCGCATTATGCGCAAAGAATGTAAGAAGCGCGGAATCAAGAGCCTACATGTACTGTTTAGCTGCGAGGAATCGGTTAAGACACAGCCCCGCGACCCTTCCAACATCCACGAGCGCACCGAGCTGGGAACTGCCAGTTTTATGCCGCCCATCATGGGTCAGATGATTGCCGGCGAGGTTATCCGCCAGATCAGTGGGCGCGGCACCGAACGCGTACGCTCCGATGGCCAGCGCCTAGACTAGCGGAGCGCGCCGAGATGGAGCCCCGGTTATTTGATGCACACTGCCATCTTGATTTAATGGCTCACCCGGACGCCGTTGCCGATGAGGCAACGGCGCTGGGCTTGGGTCTATTTGATTGCGGCGTCGATCCACGCGACTTCGCTAGCGCACATGGGCGAACCCGTCGCCCTCCTACCGTCATCAAGGGTATCGGCCTCCATCCCTGGTGGCTCGCCGACGGGCGATGCGGCAACGCAGAAATTGACCTGCTCTGTCAAATTGCCGTCCAAGAGCGCTACATCGGCGAAGTCGGACTCGACTTTTCCGCGCGCTTTGCTGGAAGTGAGCCGCTACAAATACAGACATTTGACCGGCTCTGCGATGCGCTCGTGCAGCATCCTCTTACCGGGCGCGTAATATCAATTCACGCCGTTCGTTCGACGGGAACCGTACTGGACGTCCTCGAATCGCATGGATTACTCATCCCAAACTCCGACTCCCCCGTTATCATCTTCCACTGGTTTAGCGGCACTTCGGACGAACTCGTCCGCGCGCGTAATGCGGGCTGCTATTTTTCCGTCAACGAACGCATGCTCGCATCTAAACGAGGACGCGAATACGCACGACAGATTCCACTCGACCGTCTACTGCTCGAGACCGATGCGCCGGCCGAGCCAAACACAGAAACAAGCGCGCAATTGCTCATCAGATCGCTCACAAGGACCTCAGAACGCATCGCCTCGCTCAAAAAATGTGACATAAAGCGCATCGAATCGGCAGTTTTAGCAAATGCGCGCTCTGTTTTTGACCTTCGCTAACCCCTGTGGGCAAAAATGCCAAGGGACATGCGAATCGCACAACGCAGTCCCTATTGGAAGGCGGTACAGTTCGGCGGCATTACACCAATTCGTGCATGAGATCACGGTTGCGTGTATACAATTCGTCAAAGATATGACGGCGCGACGCATATAGCTCGTGGGCAGTCATATCGGGCACGATTGTTTGCGCAACGCCAAGGACTCGGGCGAGTTCATCCCATGATGCATAGGCGCCACCTGCGAGAGCTGCCATAATGGCATCACCGAAGCATGCGCCCACCGTAACCTTGGCAACCGAGACCTCGCGCCCGCATACGTCGGCGATAGCTTGCATCCAAATTGGATTCTTGGTTCCACCTCCGACAAGCATAATGCGCCCAATTGGCAGTCCATGCTCTCGCTCGATAATGTCGACATGGGATGCAACGGTATACGCGACGCCTTCCAAGGCGGCGCGAACCATATGGGCTCGCGTATGCCTTCCGGTCAGGCCAAAGAAGACGCCACGCGCCTCGGGATCGTTGAGCGGAGTACGCTCCCCCGCAAAGTACGGCAGACACAGGAGCCCATCGGCACCCGGCGCCACATCGGCGGCATCATGCGCCATGACCGAATATGCATCGGGGCCACCGTGGCCCTCGGCCTCCACGGCGTCGCGATACAGCTCTTGGCGCAGCCACGATGTGAGTGCACCCGCCGTATTGGTCCCCGCGCAGATCCCGTAAGTTCCGGGAATGATAAACGTCCCTGGCCACAGGCGGGCATCATCGACCATATGATCAGCTAGGTAGATGAAATACGCCGTGCTCCCCAACTGAACCATCATATCGCCGGGACGAAATACACCCGTCGAAATGGCCTCGGCACCAGAGTCGCCCGTTCCCACTAAGACAGGTGTCCCTGCCGCGAGCCCTGTCGCCTCAGCCGCGCGCTGCGTAATCACCCCGGCAATATCGGTAGCCGACATTACCTCCGTCATCTGGTCAGGCCGGCAGAAACGAGCACATTCCCGAGCATCAACCCTCCAAGTGTAGCGGTCGTATAGGGGAAGAAAATCCTCCGCCAAGTAACGGTCCACCGTAAAACGCCCCGTCAACTTTGCGCATAGAAACGATGATGCCGTCAGGAACTTCGCGGCACGTTCGTGCACCTCGGGCATATTCTCCTTAAACCATAAGATCTTGGGAGCAATATCTGATGAGCAGGGATCGTGCCCGAAAAGTTCGCGTGCGCGATCTGACCCATATTCGGAAAGGAGCTCGTCAATCTGCGGCTTCGAACGTGCATCGACTCCATACAAAATCGCGGGCGCCAGCGCGTTGCACCCGGTATCGACCGGCACACAGTCGCAACCCAATGCGGAAAGGCCCACGCATCCGATCTGCGCCGCGTTAACCCCCGATCGCATCACCAGCTCGCGCGACAAGCGGCAAAAATCGCCCCACCAAACTGCCTCAGCATCATGCTGGTACCATCCATCACACGGGTTGTCCGTCTCATGTCCACAAGAGGCTTGGCAAACGATGTTGCATCGATCATCGATTAAAACGCCTTTAGAGGCGCTTGTCCCAATATCAATACCCAGATAGAGCGCCATAGGTGCCTACTCCCCTCGCGCCGTACGAGCGGCAGCCATAAAACGAACCACCCGCTCAACATCAACCGGGGCATCCAGCTTTCCG
The DNA here is from genome assembly GCA_900545555.1 of uncultured Collinsella sp. Taxonomy (GTDB): domain Bacteria; phylum Actinomycetota; class Coriobacteriia; order Coriobacteriales; family Coriobacteriaceae; genus Collinsella. The sequence continues at coordinate 21,154 of UQZI01000025.1, read as the reverse complement.
TCGCGCTTTAAGCACGTGCCGACAAACGCGCCATCGTAGTGAGCAAATACGTCAGCCACGGTATTTTCGCGACAACCGGTGCCACATACCACGGGCACTTCGCCAACACGCTCGCGGACCTCGTCGGCAAGCTCGCCCGAAGCGCCACGACCGGCAGCCGAACCGCCGATGACTATCGCATCCGGTAGGCAATTAAAGAGAAGTGAATCGGCAATGTCCGCGGTCGTGCGGTCGTTGAGATAAACCTCGCCCTCGCTCGTGATGAAGTGAAAAAGCTTGAGGTCGTCCAAGCGCAGCGCCGCCTTGCGACGCATGGTGTGAGCGAAATCTCGGTTAATCAGCCCGAGATCACCGGCCCAGGCACCGCAAAAATTGCAGCGCGTGAACTGCGCGTCGACGGCAGCGCACAGCTCGATTGTGGCATCACCATCGTAAATTGCCTCAGCTCCCCAAGGAGTCGACAGATCATGGGACAGAGCCCCGATTACATAGCCCATCGATGCAAGGGTTGAGGGAGAAACATGCTGCTCATAGGGCATCGAGAGCTCATTGGTAATCAAAATGCCATCGACACCGCCCTGCTGCAACGCCTCGAGATCGCGCTTGGCGGCTTCCACGACCTGCGATACGCTTCCGCCCGGGTAATACAGCGGATCGCCCGGCAGAGGACGCAGGTGCAGCATTCCGATAACCGGCTTTTCGTTCTTGAACATCGAAGTTAGAAACGACATAACGTGCTCCTTCATAGGGTTATTGCAGGGACGTTACTCCCCCAGCACCTCGACGTACACTTTTCGCTTCTGCGGACCGTCAAACTCCGCAAGATAGATGTTCTGGGCACTTCCGCACACGATGTGGCCATCTTGGACGGGAAAGAAGCAACTGTTTCCACAAATCATGCTCTTGATATGCCCACAGGAGTTGTTACCGGTGGCTCCATAGCTCGGCAGGAAGTGTGCATGCGCATAGGGGGCATCGAGTGGGGCGATGCGATCAAGCGTCTCCATAAGATCCGTCTCCACGCAGGGCAGCCCCTCGTTTACCACGATTCCGCAGGTCGTATGCGACAAAATAATCGCCGCCAAGCCATTGGTCACCGAGCTGCGTTCGATGGCAGCGTGCACGTCCTCGGTAATATCGATGAACTGGTCCGGAGCAGTCGATAGATAGCTCAATGTCTCGAGCGTCACCATGTTCACTCATCCCCTTCAAGAAAACGCAGGGCATTACCCCAGTAGAGCCTTTCTCGCGCATCATCGCGCATGGGCACGGTATCGAGCGCCCGCTTGAGTTTGAACGCACGGAAGCGCGGCGTATTGCTGGCGAACATCACTTGGTGCGATAGCGCGCGCTCATACCACAGCGGCCCCATATCGACCGTGAAAAGACGCTGCATCATCTCCTCGGGCGAATCGATGTAAGTGATAGAGGTGTCCGCGTAGCAGTTGGGATACTTGAGCAGCATCGCCACGGTCTCGCGCACCCAGGGCCAGCCAAAATGGGTCAAACTAAAACGCACATTTGGATGCGTTGCGATTGTGTGCTCAAATGCAAGCGGGTTACTGCGCGAGAGCTCTGCGCCCGGCTCCCAAGACATACCGGCATGGAAAACCACCGGCTTGTTATAGCGCTCGCACAGTTCGTAAAGCGGCTCGGCCACAGCATCATCGGGGGCAAAACCCTGCTTTGCAGGATGCAGGCAAAGCCCCTTTGCCCCCAACTCGGTAAAGGCGCGCTCCAATTCGTCTGCGGCACCGCTCACCTGCGGGTCTACGCTCGCAAATCCCCACAGACGATCGGGATGTGCGGCAACCAGCATGGCAATCTGGTCATTGGTGCCAAAGTGCCCTCCGCATGCCGTGGTTACATCGAGCGGCATGAGCACGCTCTTCTGCACATCGCAGACGTCCATCTCGACTTGAAGCTCATCCCAATCCATGGGGCCCATATGCCCCATACCAAATTCTCGTGACCAAAAACCGAATCCATCAGGCTCATCACCCGGCGTACAGATCTCGCCGTAGAGCATAGGATGGACCAACATGTCGATAACCATTTCGTACTCCTTTCCAGGCATTTGACCCTAGTACGGCTCAAACGAACCGATCACTCGGGACGACAGCTCAGCGCCCGCCTTCATACACGCCGGAATATCAAGGCCATCGATCACGCCCTTGGTAAACCCGGCGATATACGAGTCGCCGGCACCCACGGTATTAACGACCTTCTCCGCCGGCACGATCCCGCACTCATAGAAGCGCTCACCGTCATAGGCAATGCTCCCCTTCTCGCCAAGCGTGGCAACCGCAACGCGCGGCCCCAATTCCTGCGCGTGACGTACCCAGTCCTGCAGCTCCGGAGTGTCATCTTCAAACGACATAAATGCGTAGTCAACGTAGGGAAAATGATTCTCGCAGGCATATTCGGGATCCTGGCTGAACACCGAGAAGTCCATAACCACCGTCTTGCCCGCATCATGCCACTCGGGCAGGAGGTCCAAACAATTGCCAAACAGGTCGGTATGAATGATGTCATGCTCTAGGATAAACGCCCGGTCATCTTCATTCGGACGATATGTCTCCATTACGCCATCGATTGCCTCGAGATGCACGCGATCGACGCCGTCTTTCAATGCCATGAGCATCACCGAGGTGTCGCCATCCTCCACCCGCAGATGAGAGATATCAAACCCCTCGGCGGCCAGCGCCTCTCTCATCTTGTCTCCGTACTCGTCCTTGCCGACAACCGACACGGCGGATACCGAAACGCCCATTCGTGCAAGATGGATACCCCAGTCAATGCCATTACCAGTCGGATAGAACACGCCGATGTTTTGATAGACGTCCGCACAGCAAAAACCAGCCGCACACGCTTTAATACCCATGGTCTTCTCCAATGTTCAAAAGGGGACCCACCACATGGCGAGCCCCCTTTTCGCGTTTCGCTTATTGTTTTGCATCGGCTGTCCAAGGCCTCATAGCCAGACCGCCGTACGCTTTCTTAAGCTATTCGACGATTGGTGCTCCGTGGCCCCAAGAACCTTCCATGCCGCACACGGTCGAGGCAAACCCGGCAGCAAAGTCGAGCGCGCGCTCGATGGCCTCGGCGCCACCCTCACCACGCTTGGCGGAATCGAGATAGCACATCAAAAACGAGGTGAGGAACGAGTCGCCCGCCCCCATGGTGTCCTTCATGTCCGTTACCGGTTTAGCCAGCTGGCGGTAATAACGCTCGCCGTCGTAAGCGATGCAGCCCTCGGCGCCCGCCGTAGCCGACACAAAACGCGGACCCAGATCCTTCACCCATGCCAGACGCTCGCGAATCTCGTCCTCACTCGCGGCATCCGCCGCACTAAAGAAAGCAAAATCGACATAGGGCGCAATCTGCTCGTAGTACTCGTCGGTGGAGTCGTCCGAAAAGTCAAAAGAGACCGTGACGCCCGCAGCCTTCAACTTGGGCAGCTCGCGCTCGGTGAAGCAATAGTTGCCCGAATGAACCACATCGAACTGCTTCATGTACGAAAGGTCAAAGCGATCGAGAACATAGCGCGCATCGCCACGGATACCGCCCTCGTTGGAGCCGAGGAAGACACGGTCACCGTCAACGACGGTCACGCGAGCCGCTCCGTTCTCGCCAATCATCTGCTCGCACTTGTCAAGCTCGATACCCTCATCCTCGAGGCTTGTAATGACATGCTCGGCAGCGGCGTCATTGCCAAAAATGCCCATGTATGCAGAGCGTGCGGCACCGCATTTCTTGGCATAAACGGCGAAGTTCACCGCATTGCCGCCGGGATACATGGTGTGGATATGCTCGTAGCGATCGACGACGTTGTCGCCAAATCCGAGCGCGTTAACGTTAAATGCCATGGCCTTTGCCCCTTCTAGTACTCGACAACACCCATATAGCGACGGAAATCGGGATCGTGATCAAACACCTTGCCGCGTGCAGCACGCAGCTCGCAGTTCATGGCGTAGAACAGCACCGGGTCCAGATAGGCACGGACGCTCGCCGGCACGGCTTCCATACCGTACTCCTTGGCATCGAGCACCATCAGCGTATCGGTATGCGTCTTAAGGAACGCAAGGGCGCGCTCGTCCATGGCACGGCACTCGCTGGAGCCCATCTGCAGGAAGTAAAAAACGCCATCCTGAGTAGCCTCGAAGGGGCCGTGGAAGTACTCGGCAGAGTGGATGTAGCTGCAGTGCTGCCACTGCATCTCCATAAGAGAGCAGATAGCGAAACCGTAGGTCTGGCTAAAGTTGGGACCGCTGCCCAGAATGTAGAAGAACTCGTGCTCCTGGCAAAGCTTGGCAAAACGATCGCCTAGCTCGGCATTTACCTTCTCACGTGCCGGGGGAAGAATCTTATCCATCTCGGCGATACCGGCATACATATCGGCAAGATCGGCGTAGCCCTCCTGCTGATCGAGCAGCTCGGCCGCAAGCGACAGCGAAATGCCAGCGGGGACCTCGGCCTGCGGCACGCCCTCGCCCCACGGGTAGACCCACGTGGTCCACTTGCCGGAGTCAATCTTGGATCCAGCGTTGTCGGTCTGGGCGATCACCGTAGCGCCGGCAGCAAGGGCAATCTCACAGCCCTCGACGACCTCGGGGGTGTTGCCACTGTGGCTGCAAGCAATGACCAGGGATTTCTCACCCAAGCGGCGCGGGCGCATGATATCAAACTCGCGAGCCGTATAGATATACGAAGTGAAGGTGGTTGCCTCGCGCTGCAGAAGCTCATGAGCCGGGATCAAATCGATCATGGAGCCACCGCAAGCAATCCAGTAGACGCTGTCGAACTTGCCCTTCTCGGCAATTGCCTCTTTGATCAGATCGTGTGCGTTCATATCCAGTTCCTTTCTTGTTTGGTCCGCAATCAATGACGTTGGCTGCGTGGCCGATAGTTGGTTTAGTCAATCAGATATTTCTCGAATGCGGCCATGTTCTTGGCATCTGCCGCCGCCGGGTCATCGTAGTAACGCCCGTCCGTGATTTCCTGGCCCAGCATGCCATCGAAACCATGGGCATTAAGCGTGGCGACGAAGGCGTCCATATCGTGCTTGCCATCGCCCCACACCAGATGGCCATACGGGTCACCGTCGATAAAGTGCATCTCGTGAATTGCCCCATCACCAAAGGCGGCAAACCAGTCCTCGAGCGTCTCGCCCGCAACGCCCATCGCGGTTGTATCAACCATGGGCTGTAAGTACGGGCTCGCGACCTCGTCAATCATGCGCTTCGCATCGGAAACCGTCGTTACAAGGTTGCTCTCCTCGGGACGCAGGCTTTCCATCGTAAGCACCAGACCGTGCTCACCGGCATACTCCGCCAGAATGGACAAGTGCTCGCGGCTGCGCTTCCAGGCTTCCTCGCGGTCCTCGTCCCAGTCGCCCCAGCCCGAGTTGACGGACATACGGTCGCACCCAAGTACCTCGGCAAGCTCAATGCCGTGCTTAAAGTACGCCAGGCTGCGCTGTTCATGCAGCGGTTTGCGTGCGCAGTACTGCCAAGGATAGACAACATTCTCGGGGCACAGAGTACGATACCTAAGCCCACGGTCTGCAGCCTTTTTCGCCAGGACCTCAGCCTCAAAGTAGCCCGTGTGGTCGAGCGTCACATGCGGCTCCGCACACCACAGCTCAATGGACTCAAAGCCCAAACGCTGCTGCACATCAAGGAAGTAATCGAGCGACCACATGATGTAGTGGATATTCATGCCCGCAATCTGTTCGCGGCGCAGCGTCGGTTTGGATTCAGACATCTTATGCCTCCTTATTTCGATCGAACACGATTTGTCCGTCCGACATCGTCATATCAACCGAAAGATCGCGTGCGTCGCGATAATCGAGGTCGAACACATCCCGATCGAGCACGCAGATATCGGCAAGCTTGCCGACCTCAAGCGTACCCAGTTCGTCTTCGCGCATCAGATCGTACGCGCCCCCGGCAGTCCAAGCACGCAAGAGCTCGACAAGCGTCAGCGCGTTGGCCTCATTCACGGGCAGCCCATCGTCGAAGTATCCACCGCACGCGCTGTAGATTGACTCGCCCAGGCTCGGAATCAGCAGTGGCAAATCCGTACCACAGCACACCGTGCATCCGGAATCTTCCATGCCGCGGCGATTCCAGCTGTGCAAAAGTCGCGTCTCGCCAATTTGTCGACGCATCATCGACAGGCAATCCTCGCGCCGGTCCAGCGTCAAAATCTGCGGATAGACCTCGCAAATTCCACCTAACTTGCCAAACTCGACAAGATCGGTCGGATCAGAGTTCTCGAGATCGGTAATCGCATGGCGGCGAAGCAACCGTCCATGCTCGTCTCGAGGCAGCGAGGCATAGAGCGCCACGGTGCGACGAACGGCGCCATCGCCCTGGCAATGCAAGGAATATCGGAAGCCGTCAGCATCAATTGCGCGCAGCTCGTTCTCAATCAGATCCCACTCGGGCTCCTCGACAACCGTCTTGCCGGCAGCTCCCGCATCGGCCGTGTCCTCATAGGGGTCAATCATCTCGGCAAGCCCCGCCCATACGCCGCGATCGGTCATACGGTTGAAGCCAGAAAAACGAACGAACGGTCCCCGAAAGCGCTCTCGTGCCTCGCGAGCATACGACAGATTTGCACCGGCACCCACCGGCTGCGACATCATAGAGACGCGAACCGTCAGCTCACCAGATTCTTCACGGCGAGCCATTTCGTCGGCAAAACCGTAGTAGTCATCAAACGCCATCTCCTTGATGGCGGTAACGCCGCGCTCGTTAAGCATGCTCATGTAGTCCGAATACCCCGCACGTACCTCGGGCAGCGCGAGGAAATCGCTCATCATGCGCCAGATCTTCTCGGCATAGTACGCCTGGGGTGTGAAGCCGAATCGCGCACTGGCGGCAGCATTGAGAACGCAGGTCTCCGCACCCGGTGTAAAGCAGACGACAGGGATATCGCCAAAACAATCGTCAAACACAGCCGCCGTATTTGCGTTCTCGGCATCCGATGCCAACGTTTCGGGTAGGTTGTGGCCAAAAGCCGCCGCGCAATCCGGATGATCTTCTTTCCATGCACGCAAGAGCGACACGGCCTCTTTGGCATCAGCGATGCCGGACAGATCAGGCCCCAACGTCCGCAGCGCCCAGCCTGTATAGAAGGTATGCACATCGATCAGGCCAGGCATGACGGTGCGGTCGCCCAGGTCAACTACCTCGTCCGCCTGGGTCAAATACGAAGCTAGCTCACACTTGGTGCCAACAGCCTCAATTCGATTGCCACGGACCGCTACGAAACCTTCAAACGGCAGGTCCCCCGTACCGGTAAAGACGCTCTTAGACGTCAGGACCGTCAAACGATCAGACATCACAACCACCTACGCCGGAAGCATGCCAGAAATTGCCGTTACGATCAGGCCAAAGACGACCATGAAGATGAAGAACTTCCAAATGGTCTTCCACCATTGGCCAAACGAAATCTTAGCCACGCCAAGGCCGGCAACCGTCATGCCCGCCACGGGACTGATGGTGTTGATGGTCTGGTTGGCAAACTGGAGCGCGGTAACGGCCGCCTCGGGATTGAGGCCCATGAGCTCGGTCAGGGGGCCCATAACGGGCATGGTGAGTGCCGCCAGGCCAGAACTCGAGGGAACCAGCAAAGAGAGCAGGCCAAGGACGATATACATAAACGTGGTGTAGACGGCGGCGGGCGCACCGGCGAGCGCAGTAGCGAGCGCCTGGAGGATGGTGTCGATGATCATGCCGCCCTCGGCGATGACCAGAATACCGCGAGCGATACCGATAACGATGGCGGCGTACGCAAAGTCGGCGAGACCTTTAACGAACTCCTCAGCAATCGTCTGCTGGTCAAGACCGCCCAGGATACCGGCAAGCAAGCCCATGCCAAGGAACACGGCGGAAATCTCATTCATGTACCAACCCTGGGTAACAAGACCCCAGACGATAATGCCCATACCGCAAGCAAAATCGATAAGCACGAGCTTCTGACGGGTAGTGAACTCTTCCTCGATGGAGGCATCGGTCACGGAAAACTCGATACGCTTGAGCTTATCGTCCTCGTACGTAATGGACGACTCGGGGTTTTTCTTGACGCGCATGGCGTAGCGCATGGCCCATGCGATACCGACGGCAGTGAAGATGACCCAAGAAACGGCGCGCAGCCACAGTTGCGGATTGCCCTCGATGCCAATGATGCCCTGGGCGATCAAAACATTAAACGGATCGATGGTCGAAGCGCAATATCCCAGGTTAGGACCAAGGAAGCAGATGATGAATGCCGTCATCGAGTCATAACCGATACCCATCATGATGGGAATGAAGATGGCATAGAACGGCAGGGCTTCCTCAGACATACCAAACGTGGTGCCGCAAATGGACAGCAACGTCATCGTGATGGGAATGATGAGGATGTCCTTGTTCTTGAGCTTTTTAATCACACGGCTCATGCCGGCATTCAAAGCGTTGGTCTTGGTGATGATTGCGAACGACCCGCCAATCAATAAGACGAACGCAACGACGTCGGCAGCCTCCTGGATGCCCTTAGTGGGCGCTTGCAGGACCGCGAAGATATCCTGCCCCAGATTGATGGTCTCGCCGGTCTCGGAATCGGTGTAGTTCTTATCGACCTGTTCATAGGTTCCAGCAACGGCGACTTCACGCTCGCCCGCCGCTGTCGAAATCGTCTTGCGCTGATACTGACCAGAGGGAACGATCCAAGTCAAGACCGCAAAGACAACGATCAGCAAGAACATGATCGTATAGACATGCGGTAATTTGAACTTAAAACGTCTGTTTGTCTTCTTCGCCTTCGTATCTGACATAGATACCTCCAAAGAACTCGAGACTGCATCGCATCTCGCTTCAACGTTTGCACAAGGCAAACGTTCTATGACGTTCTATAGGTTACCAGCAGCTTTTCTCGCCATCAAGATAATTTCAAACTGATTGCCGCAACGCGGTTGAACGGTTGCGTTTGCGCCGTGAACGATATGGAAACGCCCGGTGAGATGATCCACCGGGCGCTTTCATACGCAATGTCCTAGATGTCAAAAACGTAGCGAGACCCAACGATCCGCTGACGACCGATGATAAACGGCCGCCGCTGCTCATCGAAAAAGAAGGCTTCCATATAAAACAAGGGTTCGCCAACGGGAACTGCCAACAACCGAGCGACCTCGGGCGACGCACACGCGATCTCAAGCGTGCATGGGTCGGTAAACGCGGGCGTGCGGCCCGTCAGGTTGCGCACGAACTCAAAAATGGATTGGTTAGATAGAGGTGCCGTTGATAGATAGGCGTTGTCCTCGTAAACATATATGTTGTTCTCGAGCATGACAGGGACGCCATCGGCAGTACGCACGCGCTCAACGCAGATCAAGTCAGTTCCAACGGGAACACCAAAGAACTGTGCTTCGGTGGAATCCGCCGGCAGCATCTTTCTCGAAATGACACGCGCCCCCGGTTCCATTCCGTTAACGCGGCATGCGTCCGAAAAACTCTGGACGTCATCCTTCTGGCGAATCTTGCGCTTGAGCTTGGGGGCATTGACAAACGTGCCTTTCCCCTGTCGCTTCGTTAGATAGCCCTGTTGGACGAGCTCCTCAATAGCGCGTCGCACGGTAACGCGGCCAACTTTATAGCTCTCAGCCAATTCGAATTCGTTGGGTATCCGCGCACCTGCCTTGTAGGCACCGGAGTTGATTTCGTTTTTGATGATATCGATAACCTGTTGGTACAGCGGTATCGCTGCTTTACCGTCAGTTAGCCCTTCAGTCGGTGGCATATACCCTCTCCAAGCACAATTAAGCCTAAAACGGACTTAGGGGCATTCAACAAGTCCTTAAGCCCGCATTAGCTTAAAGTATGCTAGGTGTCGCACCAAAATGTCGGCTATTTACTCATCAGACCCGAAAAACGCGCAACTACCGCGCTCCTAAGAAAGCTCAAGCAGTTCCGGCAGCTGGTCGATGATCTTGTCCGCAGCATCCTGGCTAAAGCCAAACCGCTCCTCGCGCTTGGCGATTACCGTCAGACCCGCTCGCTTGCCGGCAGTGATGCCAGGCACCGAATCCTCAACGCAGCAGCAACGGACCGCAGGCAGCCCCAGCAGGTCCAGCGCATGCAGGTAGATGTCGGGCTCGGGCTTACTCTCCTTAAACTGCTCGCCGCTCACCACATACTCAAAGGCATCCGACAGCCCGCACGCGTTGAGCACTTCCTCGATGCTATCCATGGGAGACGAGCTGGCAAGCGCCACGCGAACGCCACGGCGCGGCAGCTCTCGAATCGTATCCACGGCGCCTGGGTTAATCAAAGCCTGATAGTCGCGCGGACGCTTATGCGCCCACTCGTCCCAACGGGCCAACGCTTCCTCGCCAGTGAAATGTCCCTTACCGGCGCGCTCAAACCAATCGACCAGCATATGCAGGAAGAACTGATGCGAGGTACCGACCTGCCCATTCAACTCCTCTTGAGTCAGGTTAAGCCCAAGCTCCTTGGCAAACGCGGCAGTCTCGCCCAAGTAGTAATACTCGGTATCGACAATGACGCCGTCCATGTCAAAGATAACGGCGTCGAACGGAAATGCGGACACGGCACCCTCCCTAACAAAAGGACGCCCGCGAACAGGCGCCCGAGCCATGCATTAATCGGCGATTCTAACCCAGCAGCTTATCCAGCGCCACCGCAATACCGTCTTCGTTGTTATTGGCGGTTACCATCTGGGCAACTGCCTTAACCTCATCGACGGCGTTGCCCATGGCAACACCGGTGCCGGCCCACTCAATCATGGACTTGTCGTTCTGGCCGTCGCCAAACGAGACGACCTCGCTGGCATCGATACCGAGCTTGGGCAGGGCACCCTCGAGCGCACGGGCTTTGTCGATACCGGGCGCCGTGTACTCAAAGTACCAGTCGGCCGTAAACATGCCCGAAAGCGTCTGGGTAAAGGGCGCATACATCTCCTCGTAATGCGCCTGCAGGTAGGTCGGGTCACCCGCCGTCAGCAGCTTGTCCACGGGATAAGTGTCCACGACCTCATGCAAGCTCTCGACCTCGCGAATCTTAAGATCGCACGCATCGCGCTCGTATTTGACGATGTTTTTCTGCGAACCGTCCGGCAGCGTAATCATGCAGCGGTACGAGTCCTCGACGTGCAAATCGCGACCGAGCGAAATCATAGGGATCACGTCATAGTTTTGCAGATGATCAATCAGACGGTGCAGTTCGTCAGCCGGCATGGCCTGGTCAAAAAGGACCTCATCGGTCTGAGCGTCGACCACGTGCGCGCCATTAAAGGCAACTAGCAGACCGTCATGGTTTTGAAGGTCGAGCTCCTGCGCCAAGGCGTGCAACCCCCATGCGGGACGGCCCGAAGCCAAGATGAGCTTAATGCCCGACTCCTGCGCCGCGAGCAGCTTCTCGCGCGTACGCGGGCCGATGACCTTTTGGTCGTTGGTGAGCGTACCGTCGATATCCATTGCGATGGCTTTGATTGCCATATATGCCTCCCTGTCATTGAACAACCTTGTCTGAGCCATCATACAGAACACCCACGGCGGCGCTGTTTGCAACGGGAAAAATGTCATATTGTCCCAAACATGAACGGCGCGCCTTCGACGATTGCGATGCCCGTCGAGGCGCCTCCCGATACATTCCATCCTATCCAAATAGCAAGGGGCCCGTATCCCAACGGATACGGGCCCCTTTCAGCCATAAGCCAACTCGGCCGTAAAAACTACTTGCGATGAGCGCGATAGAACTCGATGAGCGCCTGGGTCGAAGCGTCCTGCTCGGCCTTGGCGGCGTCGTCGTGGAAGGCCGGGGTGATCTGCTTGGCAAGCTGCTTGCCCAGCTCGACGCCCCACTGGTCGTAGGAGTCGATGCCCCAGACCGTGCCCTCGACAAACGTGATGTGCTCGTACAGGGCGATGAGCTCGCCGAGTGCGAACGGGGTCAGCGTGTCGCCGAAGATCGAGGTCGTCGGACGGTTGCCCTCAAAGCAGCGGGCCGGGACGATCTGCTCGGGCGTGCCCTCGGCACGAACCTCGTCGGCCGTCTTACCAAAGGCGAGCGCCTTGGTCTGGGCCAGGAAGTTGCCCAGGAACAGCTCGTGGACGTCCTGGCCGCTGTCGGTTGCGGGGTTGGCAGTGTTGGCGAAAGCGATAAAGTCGGCCGGGACCACCACGGTGCCCTGGTGCAGCAGCTGGTAGAAGGCGTGCTGACCGTTGGTACCGGGCTCGCCCCAGAAGATCTCACCGGTATCGGAGGTCACAGCGCTGCCGTCCCAGCGGACGTGCTTGCCGTTGGACTCCATGGTGAGCTGTTGCAGGTAGGCCGGGAAGCGGTGCAGATACTGGCAGTACGGCAGCACGGCGTGGCTCTTGGAACCGAAGAAGTTGACGTACCAGACGTTGAGCAGGCCCATCAGCGCGACGGCGTTGTTCTCGAGCGGGGTGTTGCAGAAGTACTCGTCGATGGCATGGAAGCCCTCGAGGAACTGCTGGAAGCGCTCGGGGCCGAGCACGACGATCAGCGACAGACCCACGGCGGAGTCGACGGAATAGCGGCCGCCGACCCAGTTCCAAAAACCGAAGGCGTTGGCGGGGTCGATACCGAAGGCCTCGACCTTTTCGAGCGCGGTGGAAACGGCGACGAAGTGCTTTGCCACGGCCTCGGCGTTCTGCTCATCGGAGCCATCGATGGCGCCCTGAGCCTTGAGCTGCTCGAGCATCCAGGTCTTGACCTCGCGGGCGTTGGTGAGGGTCTCGAGCGTGGTGAAGGTCTTGGAGACGATGATCACGAGCGTGGTCTCGGGATCCAGACCCTTGAGCTTCTCGGCCTGGTCGTTGGGATCGATGTTGGAGATATAGCGGCAATCGATACCGGCGTCGGCATAGGGACGCAGGGCCTCGTAAGCCATGACCGGGCCCAGATCGGAGCCGCCGATGCCGATGGACACCAGGTGCTCGATCTTTTTGTCGGTAACACCCTTCCACTCACCGGAGCGCACGCGCTCGGCGAAGGCATACATGCGGTCGAGAACCTCGTGCACGTCGGCGACGACGTCCTGGCCGTCGACGATGAGCTGGCCCTTCTCGCTTGCCGGGCGGCGCAGCGCGGTGTGCAGGACGGCGCGGTCCTCGGTGGTGTTGATGTGCTCGCCGGAGAACATGGCGTCGCGGCGCTCCTCGAGCTTCACCTCGCGGGCAAGATCGCACAGCAGCTTGACGGTCTCATCAGTCACCAGGTTCTTGGACAGGTCGAAGTGCAGGTCACCGGCGTCAAAGCTCAGCTTGTTCACGCGCTCGGCATCGGCGGCGAACCAGGCCTTGAGGTCGATACCCTCGGCCTCGAGCTTCTCCTGATGGGCCTCGAGCGCCTTCCAAGCGGCAGTCGACGTAGCATCGATAGGTGCGGCAACAGTTGCCATAGAGTCCTCCTCAGCATACGGGCGCACGCCTCCATGCGCCCGGATAATCAGATGCCCCTATTCTAGCGCAGGTCAAGACTATAATCAGCGAGCGTTGCCAATCGGCCCCCAAACGGCAACCGACCAAAAAGGGACAGGTTTAATTTGGCAGGTCAAACGCTTTACCAATCAAAAATAACCTATCCCTTTATGCCAAATATTAGGCCGCAGCGCAGACGCTACCGAGCAACTCACGCAGAGGAGACCCGATGCCCTCCAGCAGTTCGGGCGCGATGATGGCAAAAACGGGAACCTCGCCGGCCCCCACGACGGCAGGCACCTTGCCCTCCGAGACGATACATCCATAAGGGACAAAACCGTCTTCGCCGACATCGAGCGCCGCCATGCGACGGGCGAGCTCGCGCGCAAAGCCGGCAGTATCGGCATCGCCAATCGCCAAGACAAAGTCCACGCCTTCGTCGGTCGCCAGGGCCACGGCTTCGTCGATCAGCTCGTCTCCTCCGTCGCCTTCAACCGAGCCGCAGCGGAAAAGCACGCGCTCGAGCAGGGCGCGATCGAGCGAGCCCAGCGCCGCCGAAACGAGCTCATCACGCGTGTGCTTGTCGCCTCCCAGCACGACCAGTGCCTTGGTGCCGCCATAGTGGGCAACCAATCGCCCGCACCAGCGAGCCACATCCCCATCCGCAACCAAGCGCGTCGGCATACCAAACCCATAGTTGACCATTATCCCCACAACCCTTCCGTGCTTTATGGTGGTATCAATCGTTAGCCTCATGCTACGAAGCGAGCTTTTCCGAGCTGTTTCGCGCTCTTTAGGGCTGCGTTAAAAACCCGATGCAACCGCACGACCATACCTGCCAAATAGGGACAGGTTTTGACGGTGTCCGGTCGAGCAGGTATTATCGAACAGGTATTCGATAAGAACATGTGTTTGATGGGAGGCTCGGATGGAGCACGAGCAGCACACCTACATCTGCATCGACCTCAAGACGTTTTATGCCAGCGTCGAGTGCGTCGATCGTGGGCTCGATCCGCTCACCACCAACCTGGTCGTTGCCGACGAATCGCGCGGACGCACGACCATCTGTCTCGCTATCACGCAGACCATGAAGGACCTCGGGATACACAACCGCTGCCGTCTATTCGAGATTCCCGACGGCATCGACTACATCAAAGCAGTGCCGCGCATGCAACACTACATGGAGGTGTCGGCGCAAATCTACGGCGTCTATCTGGAATACGTCAGCCCCCAGGACGTGCACGTCTACTCCATCGATGAGTGCTTTATCGACGTGACGCCCTATCTGGACCTTTATCACACCGATGCCGAAGGGTTCGCCTGCATGTTGCGCGACGAGGTCTTGGGGCGCACCGGCATCACGGCGACGGTCGGTATCGGCCCCAACCTATTCCAGGCCAAGGTGGCGCTCGACATCACCGCCAAGCACGTAGCCAGCCGCATTGGCGTACTCGACGACGAGATCTTTCGCAAGGAGATCTGGCCCCATCGCCCCATCACCGACATCTGGGGCATCGGCCCCGGCGTGGCGGCCCGTCTCGAGAAATACGGCGTCTACGACCTGATGGGCGTCGCCGCACTCGACGAGAACCTGCTCTACGACGAACTCGGCGTCAACGCCGAATATCTCATCGACCACGCCTTCGGGCGCGAGCCGACAACCATCGCCGATATCCAAGCCTATCGCCCGCAAGCGACCTCGACCACCACAGGACAGGTGCTCTCGAAGGGCTATGCCTACGAGCAGGCCTACACCGTCTTGCGCGAAATGGTCGACAACGCCGTGTTGGATCTAGTCGATAAGCACGTGGTCTGCGACAGCATCTCGCTCTTTGTGGGCTACGCGAGCGAGCGCGCCGACATACGCCGGCTCAACGCCAGCGGCACGGCGCAGTATATAGACGGCTGCGGACACTTGCGCTCGAGCACCTCGGGCATCGAGCCCGCAGCGACCGACGGCCCCGAGCTCGCGCCCCGTGCTCCCAAGCCCGTCCAGCGCGATGACGAAAGGCGTCGCCTGGTGCGCGAAGCGCAGGCAATCGATGGCATCTTTGTGGGAGAGCATGGCGGCAAACCGCGTGGTGGCTATGCCGCACTCTTTGCGCACTCCAACGCCTCGCGAAAGCTGCCCGAGCGCACTAATTCGTTTAAGAAAATCATGGGGTATTTCGATGACCTTTGGGCACAAACGGTCGATCCCAAACGACCGGTCAAGCGCATCAACCTGGGATTTGGCAATCTTGTGCCCGAGGAATTTGCCACCATCGATCTGTTCAGCGATATCGAGGCCGATGAGCGCGAGCGCGACCTGGCGCGCGCCGTCCTGGCCGTGAAAGGCAAGTACGGCAAGAACGCGCTCGTCAAGGGATTAAGCTTTACCGCCGGCGCCACCGCGCGCGAACGCAACGGCCAAGTTGGAGGACATCGTGCCTAAACCCAAGCAGCAGCCCGTGCGCCCGCCGACCGCCTTCGAGCGCCTGGCGGACCCCGAGGGCAGACGCCGCGCCGCCGACCCCAACCTCACTGCCAACGGTGCCGTGCGCGCCAACCGCGCCGCACAGTTTATGCCCTTTGCCGCCCTCACGGGATACTACGAACTCGTGCGCAAGCAGGAAATCACCGTCGAGTCAAAACGTGAGCTCACGGAAGAAAAAGCCCTCGTACTTTCTAAAAAGCTCGAGGGTCTCAAACGTGGCGACTTGGTTCGTGTCACCTATTACGATACATACGGCTATCGCAGCCGCACCGGCATCCTCGACGAGGCGCTCCCCGCCTTCAAGCTCCTCAAGCTCCGAGACATCGCCATCGACTTCGACGACATCCAAGACATCGAACTGCGCGGACGAGCCTAGCCAAGGAAGCGCACCCAGAGCGACGCTTACAGCGTCATGACGTAGTAACCCGCATCTCTCACGGCAGTCTCAAGGACACCGCGATTGATCGGCCGCTTGGAGCGCACACGCGCTGTGTGGTCCGCGTACGTTACCGTAGCCCACACACCATCCAGCGCATTGAGGGCATTGGCTACGTTCTGAGCGCAGCCTTCACAGCTCATGCCGCCGATGAGCAGCTCATCGCTATAGGGATAGTGTGACGCATCGGTATCCACCACAACAACCTTTTTGGCCTTCTTGCCGCTCGCACCATCGCTGCAACAACTCTTCCCGTGTGTCGAAGCGGCAATGCGACGCAGTCCAAAAAACATGCCGACGGCAATGACGGCCAGCACGATGAGATTCGCAGGGTTGAGCAAGTCACTCATGCGCTCCCCTTTCAAGTAGCACTATCTAGATACCCCCATGGGGTGTCCCCATCTTAACCCAAAATCATGTCTGTTCGGTCAATTAGTTTCCCTCTTCAAACTTTTTTGTTGACCATGGCTTACTTTCGTGTATAAGTTTTCCTAGGCTAACAGTTTAGATCCGTAAGGAGCGCCGTGACTCGAACCATAGACATCCCAACGTTTCAGGCAGCAGTCGTGCGCAACTGCTCTCCCACGCTCGCGGGCATCAAGCCGGCATCGCTCTTTACCTATCCAGGCACCTACGCCCACGGGGACGGCTCGACCACAACCGAAACCATCGCAGAACGCCGCGCGCGCCTGCTCAACGTTATCGCCCAGTGCAATCGCGAGCTTGACCCGCTCGGCATCCACCTGAGTGTTTTGGTCTGGCGGCCCTGCGGAGCACTCGTGTACGTGTACCGAGCCAAAAGCCTCGCCACCTATTTCGCAGACCCTCGCGCCCAAACAGCGCTCGCCTCGGAAGGCTACGACACGAGAGACCTTTCGACATGCCTTGTGCATTTGGCATCACGCATCACGCTCGCGAGCAATAACATCGCGGAATGCGCTTGTAGCCAGACTCGACGCGCACTACCCCAGCAAGCTAGCTGCAGCAACGACTGCACCTGCGAGTTTCCGCACGAAATAGGCTACTTCCTTGGATATCCCTACGACGACGTGCACGAGTTTATCGTCCAGCGCGGCGAGAACTACAAGGTCTTTGGAGCTTGGAAGGTCTACACGAATGTCGAGCAAGCGCTTGCGATGTTTGACGCCTACCGTGCCTGCACTCAATACCTCACCTTTGTCTATCAGCAGGGCTGCAGCTTGGCGCAACTTGCCCAGGCAACCCGATAGAACATAGAAGCCGCGGCAACTGCCGCACAACTGAAAGGACTTAACATGAGCAAGATCGCCGTCGTCTACTGGAGCGGCACGGGCAACACCGAGGCCATGGCAAACCTCGTCGCCGAAGGCGCCACGTCCGCGGGTGCCGAGACCGAGGTCATCCCCTGCGCCGACTTCTCTGCCGACAAGGCCGCCGAATATGATGCCTTCGCCTTCGGCTGTCCCGCCATGGGCTCCGAGGAACTCGAGTACGATGAGTTCCAGCCGATGTGGGACGAGGTCAAGGAGACTCTCGGCGACAAGAAGGTCGTCCTCTTTGGCTCCTATTCGTGGGCCGAAGGCGAGTGGATGGACAACTGGAAGGCCGACGCCGACGAGACCGGCGTCAACGTCGTGGACTCCACCATCTGCTACGACGCGCCCGACGACGAGGGCGAGACCGCTTGCAAGGCCCTCGGAGCCGAGCTCGCGTAACGAGCCCGGGGACTCCAAGAGAGCCTGCATCAAAGCGCATCCCCATCCCTACAAAAGAGCGGGGCTGGATTCAAGTCCAGCCCCGCTCTTTTGTAACGGCAGTTACATCAGCCGGCTACGAAATATTGCCCAAGAACGCCTTGGTGCGCTCGCTCTTGGGGTGGTCGAAGACCTCACTCGGCGTACCCTCTTCCACAATGACGCCGCCGTCCATAAAGACGACGCGGTCGGCGACATCGCGGGCAAAGCCCATCTCGTGCGTCACGACGATCATGGTCATGCCGTCGCGCGCCAAGTCGCGCATGACGCCCAGGACGTCGCGCACGAGCTCGGGGTCGAGCGCCGAGGTGGCCTCGTCAAAGAGCATGACGTGCGGGTTCATCGACAGGGCGCGAGCGATGGCAACGCGCTGCTGCTGGCCGCCCGAGAGCTGGCTCGGCATAAAGTCGATACGCTCGGCAAGACCGACCTTGGTCAGCTCCTCGACGGCAATCTTCTCGGCCTCTTCCTTGCTGCGCTTGAGTACCTTCTGCTGCGCGAGCATGACGTTCTTTTTGACTGAGAGGTGCGGGAACAAATTGAACTGCTGGAACACCATACCCAGATGCGTACGTACCTTGTTAAGGTCGACACCCTTGGCGCACACGTCCACGCCCTCAACGACAATCGAGCCACTCGTGGGATGCTCCAGACGGTTGATGCAGCGAAGCATCGTCGACTTGCCCGAGCCCGAAGGACCCAGGACTACGACAACCTCGCCCTTGTGCACATCCAGATCGATATCGCGCAGGACCACGTTGTCGCCAAAGGCCTTCTGGAGGTTCTTGATACTGACGACGACCTCGTTCGAGTTATTGGTTTCGCTCATGATAGGACCTCCTTACAGACCGGCGATGTGATCGGCGGGCGTCGCGACGACCTGTCCGGCGCTCTTGGCGGGACGCTTCTTCTTGGTCTCGGCCGTGCCCAGAAGCCTCGCCTCAAGACCGCTCACCAAGCGAGCGAGCGGCAGGGTGATGACCAGATAGAACAGAGCGGCAACCACGTACGGTGTAATGGAGCCCGTCGTGGCCACGATGGTACGGGCGTTCATGACGATCTCGACCACACCCACGGCGGCAAGCAGCGACGTATCCTTGTAAAGCAAGATAAACTCGCTGGTCAGCGTAGGCAAAACATTGCGGAACGTCTGCGGAATCATAACGTAGAGCAGCGTCTGGAAGGCATTCATGCCCAGAGAGCGAGCAGCCTCGTTTTGGCCCTTGGGGATTGATTGAATACCGGCACGGAAGATCTCGCACAGGTACGCAGACGAGTTCATGGCCATGACGATAACGCCCAAGACATAGTCGTCCACCTTGACGCCGGCCAACGGCAGACCGAAGAACGCGATGTAGATCTGCAGGAACGCCGGCGTACCGCGAATGATATTCACGTAGATGCCGGCGAGGCAGCGCAGGATGCGCGACTTGGAGATGCGCATGAGCGACAGGGCAAAACCGAAGGGAATTGCCAGCGGAAACGCCACGAGCACGATCGAGAGCGACATGAGGAAGCCCTTAAAGACGATCGGCAGGCTCTGGACCAAAATGACCGGGTTCAGGAACAGGCGCAGGAACATATTGGAGTTCCAGGCCTCGACCCACGGCTGCTCTTTAAGGTCGGCCAAGAAGTTATCGAAGGCCGTCACGCCCTTGATCTCCACCGACGGAATCTTGGAGATCTTCTTGGTCGACCCGTCGGCGAGCGTATAGGTGCCGCTAAAGGCCTCATCGCCGCCCTCGACGGGGAAGGTCACGCCGTAAACCTCGACACGGAAAAAGCCGCCGGCAGGCGCCGTCTCGCCAAAATCGATCTTGAGCGTCTGGCCGTCAGCCTTGCACGTGGGTTTCATGGGCGTACGATCCATGAGGTCCTCGCCCGAGAGCATCGTCAATCGCGTGTCATCGGTACCAAACGTCGTGCCGTCGACAAACGTCAAAGAAAGACCGCTCAGCTCCTCGTCGGCATCGGCCTGAACTTCCCAGGTAATGCGCGTCTCGGTGCCGCCGACCACAGCGCTGCCCGAACCGGTGTTGGGTCGGGCGGTAATCTTTGCGGTCTCAAGCGCCTGGGCGGTCGTGGGCGCATATGCCCCCGCGCACACCAGCGCGAGCGCCACGGCCATGACGCAGGCTAGCTTTTGGAGCAAGGCGGGCAGTGAAAAACGCTGCTCCGCGGCCCCTTTGTTCAGTCGAGACAAGGTGGCTCCTATCGTAGAAGTTGCCGGCAAAACGAGACGGAAACACTCTCCGTCAAGAGAAGCGCAAAGGCCCTCTCCGCAAAACGGAAAGGGCCCGCGCACAATCAAGTAGCTATTTTACTTGATGTTGTACTTAGCCATGAGGGCGTCAACGGTACCGTCATCGGTCAGGTCCTTGATGGCCTGGTTGATGTCGTCCTTGAGCTTGGTGTTGCCCTGGTTGATGGCGATGGCGTACTCCTCGCCGGTGCTGATCTGCTTGATGGTCTGGCAGGTGTTGAACTGCTCGGCGGTCAGCTGGCTGGCAACGGAGCGGTTGGTGACTACGGCGTCACCCTTATCGGACTGCAAGGCGCTGAAGCACTCGGTAGCATCCTTGTAGGGGACGATCTTGGCCTTGGGGAAGTTCTCCTGGGCAAAGGCCTCGGCGGTCGAGCCAGACTGGACGATGATGGTAGCGTCGGCGTTGTTGAGCTTCTCGCTGTAGTTGTCAGCCGTGATGTCGGCGTTATCGACCTTGGTCACGATGGCCTGATCGTCCATGTAGTAGGAATCGGAGAAAGTGACTTCCTTCTCACGCTCGGGCGTGTCAGTGATAGCCGCGATGGAGACGTCATACTTGGCACCCGAAGCGACGCCCGGAACCAGCGTGTCAAAGTCATTGTTGACATACTCGACATCCAGGCCCAGCTTGTCGCCGATAGCCTTGATAAGCTCAAGGTCAAAGCCCTGATAATCGCCGTTGTCGTCCTTGTACTCAAACGGGGCGTACTCGGCAGAGGTGCCGACGGTCAGCGTGCCGTCCTTGACGAGTGCGTACTCCTTGGAGCCGTCGACCTTCTCGACCTTAGCG
>UQZI01000024.1 GCA_900545555.1 uncultured Collinsella sp. | reverse complement strand
CCCGCCATATTGACGGGATCCTTCGCCGATGAATACGGCGGCGCGTATGCTAGGTCCAAATCCTTAAGCCTATCGCCGCGCATGCCTGCCTGGATGGCAGTCGCCAGAACGTCGATACGCTTGTCCACACCATCGATGCCCACGATTTGCGCACCCAGCAGGCGCAATCCCTGCTTCTCGAAGACAACCTTCATGGTCATGGGCGTTGCACCCGGATAATAACCCGCATGCGAACCGGGCGACAGGACCACGCTGTCGCAGTCAATTCCCGCCGCGTGTGCCGCCTTTTCGGATAGTCCCGTGCTTGCCGCCGTCAAGTCGAATACCTTGATAACCGATGAGCCCAACGATCCGAGGTAGCAGCTGTCCATGCCGGCTATGACATCGGCGACGACACGCCCCTGCTTGTTGGCGGGGCCGGCGAGCGAAATGACCGCGTCCTCGCCGGTCACCTGATGCGTGACCTGCACGGCATCGCCCACGGCATACACGTCGGCAGCAGAGGTCTCCATGCGGTCGTTGACCACAATAGCCCCCTTGATGCCCAGTTCGAGCCCCGCCTCTTGCGCCAGATGGCTCTCAGGTGCCACGCCAATGGCAAGCAGCACCATATCGGCTCCGATAGGGTCATCGCCCGCAACATGGATGACAACGCGGCCATCAACTTCCTCAAAACCTGTCACATCGGCCTTGAGGCGCAGATCGATACCGTGCTCACGCACCTCGGTATGCAAAAGGGTCGCCATGTCGTAATCCAGGTTGTTCATAAGCTGGACGGGACGCTGCAGAAGGGTCACCTGGAGCCCCAGCTCACACAGATTCTCCGCCGTCTCGACGCCAATGAAGCCACCGCCGATCACGACGGCACTGCTCGGTCGCCGCTCTCGAACATAGCTGTGAATACGCAGCGTGTCCTCAACGGTGCGTAGGCTAAAGATTTTATCCGAGTCGATGCCCGGCAACGCAGGGCGGATCGGCTTTGCACCCGGCGACAGGATGAGCTTGTCATACGTCTCGACAAATTCCTCGCCCGTCAGCATATTGCGAACCTCGACCGTATGCGAATCGGGATGGATGGCAAACACCTCGTGACTCGTCTTGACCGCAATGCGAAAGCGATCCCAAAAGCCCTTGGGAGACTGCAGCGTCAATGCGCTCTCTTCTTCTATCACGCCGCCAATGTAGTACGGAAGCCCACAGTTGGCATACGATACAAAACCCGTGCGCTCAAAGATGACAATTTGGGCCTGCTCGTCGAGTCTGCGCAAACGTGCCGCCGCCGATGCGCCGCCCGCGACGCCTCCAACGATAACCACCTTCATAGCTAACGCACCACCTTTCCCGTGTAGCCGCTTATGCCGCCGATATTCTTGACATTGCCATACCCAGAACGCTTAAGAAAACTCACAGCTTGGTTGCTTCGCGCACCGCTCAGGCAATGCACGAAAAGCTGCGTGCCCTTTCGACGTATACCCATGATGCTACCCCGAAGCAGAAAAAAGAGTCGCTGTTTCCAGCGACTCCCCTTCAGTTGTCTGTCCCACGGACTTACTGTTCGCTCTTCGCGAGTGCCTGATCGATCAGTTTGTTGAGCGCCTCGCGCTGCTCAGCAGAGTTGATACCGCCCATGATCGGCTCTCCCACGATGTTGCCGTTCTGGTCGATCACGTAGGTGGTCGGGAACGAGTACAGGTTGGAGGTGAACTTTCCGGCCTCGCTGTCCGACTTAAACCAGATGTTTTTATACGTCACGCCCTTCTTGGAAAGCACGTCCTTGGCATCGGCCACCTCGTCTTTGTTGCCATCGAGCGTAAAGGAATTAACGCCCACGACCTGGCCGCCCTTCTCGGCAAGCTCCTTGTTGAGCTTCTCCAGATCGCCCAGCTCTCCCACGCACGGCTTGCAGGTGGTAAACCAGAAGTTCATGACGGTGACCTTGTTCTTGGAGAACAGCTCGTCGCTGTTTACATCGTTGCCGTCCAAGTCCTTGCCCTTAAAGCTGGGGAACTTCGTCTCCCCGCTCTCGCCGTTGGTCATACCCGCGGTCGAGGCATCAACGCTCTCCCCCTCGCCGGGCGTGCTGCCACATCCGGGGAACTCCTTCTCCAGCGCCATGAGCTTGTCCTCGATCTCCTTGACCTGCTGCGCGCCGGCCTTAAGCGTCTTAAGCTCGTCAGCCGCAAACTGATCCTTGGCGCCCTCGATGGTATCGAGCAAGAAGTCACCGTAGTTCTTGCCGTCCTCAATCATGGGGGTGTCTTTGTTGGCCGCAAGGAACACCTTTTCCCATAGGGCGTTATCGCTCGCAAAGATCTCATTTTCCTTTTGCAGCAGCTGCTGATACAGCTCGGCCGCCTCCTCGGCACTTGACGGCTTTTGCGCTATGAGCTCGGCAATCTGCGCATCGCCGCTCGTAGCATCCTTCGCGTCGCCCTTGGGGGCAGAGCACGCCGCGAGAGTCAACGCCAGCACGGGCAGCATCAACAGAGCCGCAATTTTTGACAGTTTCATGGTTCCTCCGTTTATATCGAAGCTTATATAGGTATCTATTTGTTTTCGCAGGCTTGCGTGGGCTGCGCGGACTTGTCGCCCGTCACACCCAGCCCGTAGCGAAAGCTAATGGCATCGACGGGGCACGCGCCCACGCATTTGCCGCAACGAATGCACTCGGCATGGTTGGGCGTACGCGTAACGTCCACGTCCATTTGACACACCTTGGCGCACTTGCCGCACGAGACGCATTTGCACTGGTCAACCTGGATCCCCAGCAAAGACACCTTGTTCATGAGCGCATAAAACGCACCGAGGGGGCAAATCCATTTGCAGAAGGGGCGGTAGAACAGCACGCTCAGCACCGCAACCGCAATGAGGATCGCGAGCTTCCAGGAAAAGAGCCTTCCCAGCGCGGATCGGATTCCCGTATTCATGATGGACAGCGGAATCGCGCCCTCGAGCACACCCTGCGGGCAGATGTACTTGCAAAAGAACGGGTCGCCCATACCCACATCGTTAACCACCAAGACGGGCAGCAGCACCACGGCAAACAGTAGCACGGCATACTTGATGTACGTGAGCGGCTTGAGCTTTTTCGTGGAGAGCTTTTTGCTGGGAATCTTATGCAGAAGCTCTTGTAGCCATCCAAACGGACACAAAAAGCCGCATACAAAACGTCCCAGCAACACGCCGATTAGAATGAGCGTTCCGGTGACGTAATACGAAAAGCTGAACTTAGACGATCCCACCACCGACTGAAACGACCCGATGGGGCACGCACCCGAGGCCGCTGGACACGAGTAGCAGTTAAGCCCCGGCACGCAGACGACTTTGCCGGCTCCCTGGTAGATACCGCCCTTGGCAAAGTTAGGCAGGTGCATATTGGTCGCAAGCGTCGCCGCCGCCTGAATCAATCCGCGGAATCTCGCCAAAAGATGCGATGCAGTGTTTTTTCTTTTATCCAATTCCGATACACTCCAAGCACAGCCTGATTGCCTTGGCCAGCACGGCATCTGCCTCGCCGCGCATAACGCCAAAGCACACCATGGCTACCCCAACGATCAGCAAAGCCACCTGCGCCACAGGCTTAATCGCTTTGAACAATCTGACCACTCCTTTCGTTTCGCGACCCATTGGACCATACCGACTATAAAATCCGTGTTAAGCGTGAATGACTATGCAAGGAGAACGTTATGCGCATCTTGGTCGTCGAGGACGAGCGGGCGCTGTGCGATGCGATCGCACGCAGCCTGCGCAACTTGGCCTATAGCGTCGACTGCTGCTACGACGGGCAGCAGGCCCTCGATCTACTCGATGTCGAGACCTTTGATCTTGTCGTGCTCGACCTCAATCTCCCCCATGTCGACGGCATGACCGTGCTCAGGCAACTCAGGACAACTGATTGTGAGACCAAGGTGCTTGTGCTCTCGGCACGTGGCGAGGTCTCCGACAAGGTAGCGGGGCTCGATGCGGGCGCCAACGACTACCTCACCAAGCCGTTCCATCTTGACGAGCTGGCGGCACGCATACGCAGTCTCACGCTCAGGCGCTTTACGCAAAACGACGTTGTTCTAACCTGTGGATTGTTGAGCTTTGACACCAAGGCGCGCCTCGCCTCCGTGGGCGGCGAGACCCTATCCCTCACGCGCAAGGAGACCGGCATCTTGGAATACCTGATGCTTAACCAGGGGCGGCCGGTGAGCCAGGAAGAGCTTATCGAGCATGTATGGGACAGCAGCGTCAACAGCTTTAGCAACGCGACCCGCGTGCATATCTCGTCGCTGCGAAAAAAGCTGCGCGGTGCGTTGGGGCACGACCCCATCCGCAACCGAATCGGCGAAGGCTACGTTATGGAGGACGGCAAATGAAGCGGCTGTCGCTGCAGTGGCGCATCACGTTGATGACGGCACTGCTGATATGTTCAACCTGCGTACTTATGAATTGCCTGGTTGGCTACTCCGGCATGCGCTACATGGACTCGATCGGCAATGAACTATCGGCGCACAGCAAGGTGGAGGCGGCCTCGCCCAGCTCATTTGACCCGACAAACAAAGAGCTCGACGACGCGCTGACCATCGTCGTGAACGACGCCCAAGAATCGTTTGGCGCGACGAGCTGGTATATAACTGCGGCGGTGACGCTGCTCGGCGGCGTGCTGGCCTACTTTGTAAGCGGGCGCGCACTGCGACCGCTGCGCTTCTTTGCGACGCAAGTCGAGAGCGTGCGGCCCGACAACCTCGCTGACACAAAAATCAGCGAGGACGTGCCCTCTGAACTCAGGCGCTGCAGCGCGTCGTTTAACGACATGATTGCCCGCCTTGACGAGGGATTTTCCGCACAAAGACAGTTTACGGGCAATGCGGCGCACGAGCTGCGCACGCCACTTGCGCTCATGCAGGCCCAGGTTGAGCTTTTTTGCGTCGAGCACCCCGACGCCGACGCCGATACAGCGAGCCTGCTCGGGCTGCTGCAGGAGCAGACCGAGCGGATGACGCACATGACAAAGACCCTGCTCGAGATGAGCGAGCTGCGCAGTGTCCCTTGCAACGATGCGATTGACCTGGCGCCGATGATCGAAGAAGTACTCACGGACCTGGCGCCCCTTGCCGAGCAAAAGGGCATCGCGCTCGCAAGTGAGGGCGATGCGCAAACGATCGGCAGCGATACGCTAATCTATCGGCTGCTGTTCAACTTGGCCGAAAACGCCATACGTTACAGCGCGCCCAACTCGACCGTGCAAATCAACGCCTGCGCCGAAGGCGACCGTGTGCTGCTACGCGTGCGCGACCAGGGGCCGGGCATTCCCGAGCAATACCAGACGAGCATCTTTCAGCCCTTCTTTCGCGTCGACAAATCGCGCAGCAGGGCATACGGCGGCGTGGGGCTGGGACTTGCGCTGGTCTGGGAGATTGCCGCGCTCCACGGCGGCTCCATCGAGGTCGAAGAGAGCTCGGAGCGCGGAACGACCATGCTCGTGACTCTTCCCACTCGCGCACTCGGCTCATTAAAATAACGAACGGGATGGCACGCCGCGTGGCGTACCATCCCGCACATAATATCGAGGATGTGACAAAGGGACTGTCCCTTTGTCACATCTGCTAGTTCTCGTCGCCTACCAGCTGAGTTAGCTTACTCCCACTCCACCGTGCCGACGGGCTTCGGCGTGAGGTCGTAGCACACGCGGCAGATGCCGGGAACCTCGGCGGTGACGCGGGCGGTAATGCGCTTGAGCAACGCCCAGTCGAGCTCAGGCACCTCGGCGGTCATGACATCGACGGTGTTGATGCAGCGGATGATACAGGGCCAATCGTAGGCGCGCTTGCCCTCGCGCACGCCGGTTGCGCGGAAGTCGGGCACGACGGCAAAATACTGCCAGATGGTCAGACCGGCCTTGTCGATCTCCTCGCGCACGATGGCGTCGGCTTCGCGCAGCGCCTCAAGACGGTCGCGGGTGATGGCACCAAGGCAGCGGACGCCCAGGCCGGGACCGGGGAACGGCTGGCGCTCGACCATGTTCTCGGGCAGGCCGAGCTCGCGACCCACGACGCGGACCTCGTCCTTGTACAGCAGTTTGACGGGCTCGCAGAGCTCAAACTGCAGATCCTCGGGCAGACCGCCCACGTTGTGGTGAGCCTTCACGCCGTCTTGGGACTCCAGGATGTCGGGATAGATGGTGCCCTGGGCGAGGAAGCTGACCTCATCGCCAACCTTGCGGGCCTCCTCCTCGAACACGCGGATAAACTCGGCACCGATGATCTTGCGCTTGGCCTCGGGCTCCTCGACGTCCACGAGCTTATCCAGGAAGCGATCGGTCGCGTCCACATAGACCAGGTTAGCGTCCATCTGGTTCTTGAAGACGTCGATGACCTGTTCGCTCTCACCCTTGCGCATCAGGCCGTGGTTCACATGCACGCAAATGAGCTGCTTGCCGATGGCCTTGATGAGCAGGGCCGCGACAACCGAACTGTCGACGCCGCCGGAAAGAGCCAGCAGGACCTTCTTGTCGCCGATCTGCTCGCGGATTGCAGCGACCTGCTCATCGATGAACACCTGGGCAAGTTCGGGAGTGGTGATACGCACCATGTCGTCGGGACGCTTGTTGGGATCCATGCAGAGCTCCTTCTCGATTCGATGGAAATGCGCCGCGCGTATGCAGACGCACCGTCATATGACCTCATTATATGCAGAACGAGATGCGTTTCCCATCGCTGCGACAGAGCTTTTTGCAGGGGCGGCAGTTTTTCTATATCCCAAGGTCAGCTAGACTTCGGTAGCCACCTTGGGAGCATCGCCAATAGACTCTTCCTTTATACGTTCGGCACAATCGTAGGCGATACCCACAAATTCCAGTCCCGAGCAACAAGAGTACAATTGCTGCTAGTGTTGCCAGCTGTTGGGAGATGGAAGATGGACTGCGATGGCTACCCATGCGTTCCCATGCCGTTGATGTGCACCGCCTTTGCGCCGGGGCAGATTGACGCTGCGGTTGCAGGCATTTCCGACCCCGATTCACGCGTCATCGCCACGGCAGAAGCGCTGTACTTTCGCGGACAGGCCGCACTCGCCGCCAAGACAGCACGCCCCTATCTTGACGCCACCGACCCCGCACTGCGCTATTCCGCATGCTTTATCTGCGGATATGCCAGTCTGTCGCTCAACCGTATCGCCGATGCCCGCCGTTGCCTTGCTGGCATCCTCGATACGCCGGCCGACGAGGAATCACCCGCCGTCCACGCCACGCATATCCTGTTCGCCTCGGCCGCGAGCGTCCTGCTGCACTTGCCTTCCCCGTATTCTGCCGAAGAGTTTTATCCGCTTGCGGCGCATCTGCCCGAAGGCCTGCGCCTGTTCGCCAGCTACGTGATGGCGCATGCCCTGTACCTGCGCGGCGAATATGGCCGCAGTCTGGGCATGGCGGAAAACGCCCTGATCATGAAACAAGGAAGCTATCCCATCTCGGAACTGTTCCTGCACCTGGCAGCTTCCATGGCCTGCATGAGTCTCAAAGACGTCGACGCCGCAAGGACGCATTTCGGAGCTGCTTGGAACATTGCGCGTCCCGACGGCCTTATCGAGCTCATCGGCGAGCACCACGGCCTTTTGCAGGGGCTCATCGAGGCATGCCTAAAAACGCAATACCCTGACGACTTCGCACGCATCATCGAGATCACGTACCACTTCAGCTACGGCTGGCGGCGCATCCACAACCCCGATTCGGGCGAGGACGTTGCCGACGATTTAACAACCACAGAGTTCACCATGGCCATGCTCGCCTGCCGCGGATGGACCAACGCTGAAATCGCACGCCATATGGGAGTATCGCCGGGCACCGTCAAAAACCGCCTATCCGGCGTATACGCAAAGCTTGGCATCGGCACACGCGCCGAGCTGGTCGCGCACATGTTGCGTTAGCGACCGGGCTGCCAAGCGCATCGAACGCGTTCCGGAACCCGGCGCTTCGCTCGATCAATTTGGACATTTTGACCCTTGAACGGCACTACCGCCACGAAGCGTCTTCTCGCACAATTGGATTATTTCCACCGATATTTGCGGGATGGGAGCCCAAGATGCTTGATCGCCGTTCGTTACTTGTTGCTGGAGCGTCCTCGCTGGCGAGCATTATGTTGCCTCGCGTGCCGGGAAGCGAAAATGCCTTCCTGCTGCCGTTCGCGCCCACCGCGGCCTATGCCGACGAAGAAGACCCCTTCAAGGTGCTCGTTCTCTCGCGCACCATGTTTGGTGTGGTCGTGGTCGACGTCGCCAACAAGAATACGCCCATCGCAGGTGCCCAGGTCACGCTCACATCGCGCTATGCCGTAGGCAAGCAGCTAACCGCCACGACCGATGACGAAGGCACGGCCATCTTTGAGGTCGCCCCTCTTTCGGAAGGCTACGTGGACGAGGCAACGCTCCTTGACGCGTACGACTTTAACGGCGGCATCTCCATTAGCATGGCGGGCTACCGTGATGTCGAGATTCCCCTTGCGCGTATCCAGGGCGGCACCGCCATAACCGCACCCACACGTCCGCTTTCCGACGGCGAGCCGTACTTCCGCCAGCTCACGTTCGACGAATGGGACATCCAGTACGCCGACGCCACGTTTATGGCAATGCCAGCGGACGAAGCAGCAAACGACCAGCCCGACACGCACGCTTTTACCGTGCAGGCTCATCTGCCGCAGGGCGGGCAGGCAACATTGCATATCAATAAAGTGATGCCCGCTGCGGGCAGCTCAACCGAAACCGTCACGCAGATTGGTCAGATCAAGGCCAGCGCATCGGGCGCAGATAGTCTGGCGACGTTCACACTCGAAGACAAGTTCCTCGATGCAACGTCGAGCCTTCTGGAAGAAGGATGCAAGCTGCGCTTTGTCCTCGACTACCAGGGCAAAACCTACACGCTCTCCTCCCCCATGGCCGTTGTTACCGCGCCGGCGGCAAAGGCGGAATCCGGATCGACCACTATCGTCCCCACCACTATGGACCAAGAGATCACTCCGTTTGATTTCCCCGCATCGTTTCCCGGCATCGGTGGTAATAAGTTCACGTGCTGGATGCCCACATTTCCGATCCTCTTCGATTTCTCGTTTGCTGGATACGTGCTGTTTGGCGGAGGATACAAACCAGCCAGCTATATGAACGATTCGGGCAATCCGGATCCGGAGTACTGGAAGAAGTCACCGCGCGAGTCGGGCGCCAAGCAGGCAAACCGCTACCTCGACGAAATGGAGGGGAAGTGGAATCAGTACAAAAGTATGAGTGCCGGTTCGGGCACCGATCCAAGAAACACCAAGCTCCTTCGCCACCATTGCACGCCGCTGTTCACGATGGATATCGCCACACAGCTGTACGGCTCGCTCGCCTACGATTGGGTGGGCAAAACCTGGGGTGACAACAACGACCCCGCATACGGCAACATTAAGGCCCTCTTCCAGGTAAGAACCGACCTCAATTGGACCGAGCAGTTTACCCTAGGACCGGTGCCGTTTTTCCTAAACGTCAACCCCTGGGTGCTGGCAAAACTGGCGCTCGCCGTGGGCGCCCACACGCACGGCAGCGGCGCGGCGTTTTTCAAGAACATTTCGCTCGACTATTCCAACACGTCGGGCTCGTTCACCATCCAGATCGGACTTGCCGTCACCTTTGGAGCCGGCATTGCAGGCGTCGCTTCGTCCGCTGTGCGTGGCGCCGCATCCCTCACACTGTTCATTGGGTACGAGAAGGCAGATGGACACCAGCTTCCGCGGCTGCGCGTAGGTGCAGACGTCGATGTCGATGTGATACTCCAGTTCGTAATGTTCAAGTGGACCACCAAGGCTTGGTCGGGGTCGTGGCCCACACTCATCGATTCGTGGAATATGTCGGTGAACAATGGCGACCAGTATGTGCTCCAACGCTCTGAGCTGGCATTGGGTGGAGATACGCCTTACACGCTGGATGCCTGCTTCGGCACGCCCGGCAACACCGAGGCAGGTGGTGTGCCGCAGTTTATCGCGTCGGCCACCATCGTCACCAATTCCGAGCTGCTCGCACGCGCCGAGGTTGCAGCCGCCGCGATAAACATCGCGCCTACCGTACGTGATTGGGATCAAGCGGTCACGCGCATTGAACTCGAGGCGAACGCGGAGAGCGACGACACGGGACAGGTCGAACATTTCGTCCATGCGCTGATGGAGAACGACGAAAATGCCGCACCGATGTATGAGTACACCTACATCGGTCAGTCAACGAACGCCGTTGCGGACCCGAACGCCAATTCTGCCAGCGTGTCGGAGGACGAGCGTGGCGGCATAAAACCCTCGAGCGACAACGTGCTGTTTTCCGGCGTGCTCAGCGAAGCCCACATGAAGCTAACGATGATTGCCGGCGTAGAATGCCTGTTCCGTATCGCCTCGGTGCGCTACGGCGACAATGGCCGCTCGCGCCTGGTGGTGCACACAAAGGCAAACGGCACGTGGTCCGCTCCCACGCCCGTGGACTTTCCCCTTGGGTTTGGCGAGGGCGACGTGGAGCGCGACGGCATATTCGATTACGACTTCGACGTGGTGGAATATACGGACGGAAGAGGAAACCAGGACGCCTACGTGCTGCTGGTCTCGGGCGAGCGCCCCGCCGGCGACAACACCCTTTTCGATACGGCGAGCACATCCGGCATACTGTCCGTTGTGCGCCTGCGCATAAGCAACGACGGAGTTCGAGTGATATCGCACACGTCGTGGCGCAGCATCTCGCGCGGCCGCCTGCAAGAGGATGGCTACCATTGCCTGCAGTGCCCGCGCATCACGGTAGGCAAGACGCTGGTCGACGGACGCCTGTCGGGTGCCTACCTCCACCGCCGCGGAACCACCGCAGAGAAGGCGCTCGGCAGCGAGGCCGAGGTTGCGCTGGAATGCTTTACCCTGTGGTCAGATGATTTGGGCGACAGCCTGACGTTCCGCCAAGTTCTTCGCTTTCCGCAGGCACCGTCGAGTATCGAGCTGAGCGGGCCCGAGAATATCAACGGCAAAATGGTGGTGCCCGTTGCGTACGAGACCGCAGACGGTTGCGGCTGCGCATCGTACGCCGTGATCGGCCAGTCCATTGCGGGCTGGGGCGTTATGCCACCAGACGCCACGGTGCCCCATGCGGTGCCGTGGCCACAACATTCGGGCTTTTTGGCCACCGTCAGCGAGCAGCTGCAGCATATTACTTGGACGCGAGGCGCATCGGCATTTGCAACGCAGCCCGTGGGTGCCGCAGGCTGTGGCCCGGCATCGTTTAGCATAAGCAACAACGGCAGGTGCGCGCTCTATGTAGAGAACACCGATGGCAAGGTGGGGCAAACCTACGACGAAGAAGGCAACCCGGTAGCAGTGATGGGCAAGCACTTCCGCATCTTCGCCAGCACCTTGGCAGGCGATCTGTTCACGGAGCCGTTCGTGATGTGCGAGCTGGACCATCCCATCGATCAGATAACGACATTTTTGACGTCGGGAGGCATGCTCTCCGCGCTCGCCACGCACATTGTGAGCGCGGAGAAGAGCGAGGCAGAGCTGCACGGCATCGAAGTGCCCTTGGTGGCGTGTGCCACTCCGACGGGCGCGGTCGCCACCTCGGGCGCGGTGGTGCCCGGAGCAGCAGGCGAATCCTTCATGGTCACGGTGCGAAACGACGGCAACACTTTGCTGACTGCCGGCACAATCGATCTGTACCGAGAGGGCTCCAGCCAGCCGTTCTCCAGCGCATCCATCGGATTCGGAGTGAACGCACGTATGGCATCGATCTACGATCCGGAGCTTGCCGAGGACGCTTCGGCCAACGACATGGCACACGTGAAGTACGCGCTCGAGGCGCTGGGCGCACGTTTTGCGACGCACCCGCTGGTTGCCGACAATGGAAACGCCGTGCTGGCACCAGGCTGCACGGCACAGTTCCGCATGAGCTTCGCCATCCCCGAGAGCTGGAGCGACGAAGTGGGCAAGCGCGTCACGCTGTATGCGAAGGCGCGTAATCTGGTGGCGCTCGATCCCGTAACGCTCGAGGAGATCCGACCGGACGCAAACTCGGCGCTGGGTGCCGTTCTGCACGAGCTTCATGTGTCCGACGCGGCATGCGAACGCTCGGAAGTGCAGGTCGGCGTATGCGACAGCGCGGATACGACAGGACTTCACGACGCCCCGATGACAGTAGACGGCGATGGTGGCTCGAGTGGCGGCGGTACTGACAAGGGCGGCGGCTCCGGCGGAAGCAGCTCCGGCAGTGGCAAGGACCACGGCAATAACAAGCGCTCCGGAAAAGCGGGCGCGCTTGCGGGCACGGGCGACAGCAACGTCCCCCTAACCGCAGCCGCAGCAGCGCTCGCCGCAGTTGGTGCCGGCCTTGTCGCCTACAGCGCCCGCCGCACGGCGCTCGAAAAAGACACCGCCAATGAGGTCAATTCGGATAGGCCTCGCTAGCTCCTAGTTACCTTTGTGAGAGGCGCCGACTCGGCTCATCGAACATCAAAATGGGCTGGTTCTGAATACCCAGAGCCAGCCCATTGCGCATTAAATGTCGTCTGAGGAGTCGAGTTCTGCCTCGAGCTTGGCACGGCGTCTTTTCGCCGTGAAAAACGTTGCGCACAGGACAGCAAACGTGGCCGCGAAAATCGTCGCACCGCAGAACACGCCCGTGGCCAGGTTCGCCAACCAAAAGACGCTTTCGAGCGGTACGATCTGCGCCTCAGCGACACAGCGCATTGCGGCAATAACAAGCGCGAACGCGGTGCCGCTAAGACCGCTGACAAGCAGGAAATATCCAACAGGTAGATGCTCGGTTTGCCCAAAACGATTGGTATCGACATAGCCCTTCCGCGTTTGCAGTCCTGCGCAAATCAACATCACGAGAATGAGCCACAAATACATGGCTGCCTCGAACGGCGTTGCAAAGCCATGCGGCATTTCACTGGCGTCGCTGTGAACCCACGCAACCTGTCGAGCTATAAACTGGTAGAAAAAGATCATCAACATGCCAAACGAAAGCAGCACGAAACCAATCTTGTAGATCTTCGCGTTCTCAGCCTCCAGGCGTTCATCCTTTGGGCCGGCATATTCACGCCACTTTTGCACGATTTTCAGATCTTCATATTTCATAGTGAACTCCTAAAG
This sequence comes from uncultured Collinsella sp., assembly GCA_900545555.1. Lineage (GTDB taxonomy): Bacteria > Actinomycetota > Coriobacteriia > Coriobacteriales > Coriobacteriaceae > Collinsella. The sequence continues at coordinate 14,270 of UQZI01000024.1, read as the reverse complement.
AGCATTAGGGTCGGCGTCGGTTTCGTCTTCCCAAAACAAGTCGTTCAACGTAACGCGCAGCGCCTTACAGATTGCCACGCACAAATTGAGCGTGGGGTTGTAGCCGCCCGCCTCGATAAGGCCGATGGTTTGGCGCGTAACGCCCACGGCTTGGGCTAAGTCAGCTTGCGAAAGGCCAGCCGCCGCGCGTGCCGCCTTCATGCGTAGGTTCTTTTTGCCCGGCATGGAGTTCCTTTCGTAGTAATGGACAGATATCCGTTGCAACATGACAGAAATATATTGCATCCTTCACAAGATGTCAACTATATCTGTCATTATGGAAACCATGTCCGCCATCGCCATGTGGACATAACAATTTCGATTCGCTATTCAATCTTACTCGGACAAAACCGAGTCGGAAGGACCCGAGTAAGTGGAACTTATCAGCATGGCCAACGCGCACGCCAATAACCGGATTTGCCGGAACCATGCGTGCCCCATCGTTTAATAGCTCCGTTATTGTTCGATGATCTTCTTGACGACCGCGGGAACGCCTGCCGCCACCACGTTGTCCGGAAGGTCTTCCGTCACGACGCTGCCCGCGGCAATTACGCAACCGCTGCCGATGGTAACCCCCTGCAACACGGATACGTTCGCGCCAAACCAGCAGTTATCGCCTACAACAATAGGCAGAGCCTTCTCGAGACCCAAGTTGCGGTCCTTTGCCTTTAGGGGGTGCGAAGCGGTGTAGAAGCCGCAAAACGGCCCGATAAACACGTTGCCACCAAAGGTGATAGAGCCGCCGTCCATAAAGTAGCAGCCATGGTTTACAAAGCAGCCCTCACCAAAGCTCGTCTTGCTCCCGTAGTCAAAGTAGGCAGGCGAAAGGACCGTCAGCCCTTGCGGAAGATCGGTATCGAGCAAGGATTTCAAAGCGTCAAGCTGCGCGTCGCTTCCGGGTTTTGCCATATTAAAGTCATAGCAGAGCGCCTCCGCCTTTGCGCGTTGCGCCAGGAGCTCCTCGTCAAAGTTGGCATCATGCCACTCCCCGCGCTCCATCTTCTCTTTCTCAGTCATTGCGCCCCCTCAAACAACATGCAGTCTTGATGCGGCAATTCTACCAGCCGATAAGCCACGGTTTTAACACGAGCACCACGCCGCGCAGGGAATGACCGCAGAAGCTAAAGGTCACCGACTCCGAACGCGCGTTCGATGGAATTCGTGTTAGTTGGAATCGTCCGAGGCCTGGGCTATGCTACCTTGACTATCTATATGACTACAACGCAGCAAAGGAGCATCGAGAGAGCGAGCATGGCAAAAAACACCGCAAACTATGGTAACGACAGTATTCGTCAGCTCAAGGACGAGGAGCGCGTACGCCTGCGCCCCGCCGTTATCTTTGGCTCGGACGGACTCGACGGCTGCGCGCATGCCGCCTTCGAGATCCTGTCCAACGCCGTTGACGAGGCGCGCCAGGGCTACGGCAAGCTCATCACCCTTACCGCCTTTCGCGATGGTTCCATTCAGGTAGAGGACAACGGCCGCGGCTGCCCGCTCGACTGGAACCCCTCCGAGAAGCGCTTTAACTGGGAGCTCGTCTTTTGCGAGCTCTACGCAGGTGGCAAATACAACAACAACCAGGGCGGCGACTACGACTTCTCGCTCGGTACCAACGGCCTGGGCTCGTGCGCGACCCAGTACGCATCCGAGTACATGGACGTCACGGTTTGGCGCGACGGCAACAAGTACTCCCTGCACTTTAAGAAAGGCAAGGTCGTTGGCGCCAAAAAGAAAGCGCTTGAGATCGAGCCCAGCGACGAGGACCGCACCGGCACCACCATCAAGTGGCGCCCCGATCTTGAGGTCTTTACCTCGATCAGCATTCCCCACGACTGGTATCGCGAGACCATGCGCCGCCAGGCCGTGGTCAACGCCAACGTGACCTTCCGCCTGCGCATTGAGGGCGACGATGGCGAGTTTTCCGAAGAGGATTTTTGCTATCCCAAGGGCATCGAGGACTACGTGCTCGAGAAGGTCGGTACCGACTACCTTACCGAGCCCTTCTTTATCGAGGCTGACCGTCGCGGTCGCGACCGCGAGGACCTGCCCGATTACAACGTCAAGATCACCGCGTGCATGTGCTTCTCGCGCACCTTCATGATGCAGGAGTACTACCACAACTCGTCATGGCTCGAGAACGGCGGTTCACCCGAAAAGGCCGCCCGTAGTGCTCTGACCAGCGCCATCGATGCCTACATCAAGCAACAGGGCAAGTACAACAAAAACGAGAGCGGCATTAAGTGGCAGGACGTCCAGGACTGTCTGGTGCTGGTGACCAACTGCTTCTCCACCCAGACGTCCTACGAAAACCAGACTAAGAAGGCCATCAATAACCGCTTTATCCAGCAGGCGATGACGGCATTCTTTAAGGAGCGCCTCTCGACCTATCTGATCGAGAACAAAGACGCCGCCAACAAGATCATGGAGCAGGTGCTCATCAACAAGCGCTCGCGCGAGAACGCCGAGAAGACGCGCCAGAGCATCAAGACCAATCTGCAGCAGAAGACCGACATGGCCAACCGCGTGCAGAAGTTCATCGACTGCCGCTCCAAGGACAAGAGCCGTCGCGAGATCTACATCGTAGAGGGCGACTCGGCAGCAGGCGCCATTCGCACCTCGCGCGATGCCGAGTTCCAGGGTGTTATGCCCGTCCGCGGTAAGATCCTCAACTGCCTAAAGGAAGACTATCCGCGCATCTTTAAGTCCGACATCATCATGGACCTCATGCGCGTGCTGGGCTGCGGTGTGGAGATCAAGGACAAGCGCATCAAGAACCTTGGTGCCTTCGACCTGGACAACCTCAACTGGAACAAGGTCATCATCTGTACGGACGCCGACGTCGACGGTTATCACATCCGCACGCTCGTGCTCACCATGCTCTACCGCCTGGTGCCCACGCTTATCGACGAGGGCTACGTGTATATCGCCGAGTCACCGCTCTACGAGATCAACTGCAAAGAGAAGACCTACTTTGCCTACACCGAGCTCGAGAAGAACGGCATCCTCAAGGAGATCGGCGACCAGAAGTGCTCCATCAACCGCTCCAAGGGTCTTGGTGAGAACGATCCGGACATGATGTGGCTCACCACCATGAACCCCGAGACGCGTCGCCTGATCAAGGTGGAGCCCGAGGACGTCACCAAGATGGAAACCATGTTCAACCTGTTGCTGGGCAACGACGAGGCAGGCCGCAAGCGCCATATCTCCGAGCACGGCAAGGAATACCTGGACCAGCTGGACCTGCAATAGCAGCACATCGATAACGACGGCCCATAAGAAGTTCAAGAGGAAATCGTGGCAAAGAAGAAGACGAAGAACCAGCCAAAGAAAAAGCAGGTCAACGCCGAGAACGTCATCGGCCTGCACTCCGAGGTCACCGATCAGCCAATCACGCAGACGCTCGAGGTCAACTACATGCCCTACGCTATGAGCGTCAACGTCTCGCGTGCATTCCCCGAGATCGACGGCTTTAAGCCCTCGCATCGCAAGCTGCTCTACACTATGTACAAGATGGGTCTGCTCAAGGGCGAGCGCCAAAAGAGCGCCAACATCGTGGGTCAGACCATGAAGCTCAACCCGCACGGCGACGCCGCGATCTACGAGACGATGGTGCGCCTGGCGACGGGTAACGAAGCGCTGCTTGCCCCCTTCGTGGAGTCGAAGGGCAACTTTGGCAAGTACTATTCGGGCGACCTGAGCTACGCCGCCTCGCGTTACACCGAGGCCAAGCTCTCCCCCATCAGCGCCGAGATCTTCAAGGACATCGACAAGGACCCGGTCGACTTCGTCGACAGCTACGACGGTGCCATGAAGGAGCCGCGTCTGCTGCCCACCACGTTCCCCAACATCCTCGTCTCGGCCAACAAGGGCATCGGCGTCGCTATGGCGTCCGATATCTGCGGCTTCAACCTCAACGAGGTCTGCACCGCCACGATGCACTACCTGAAGGACCCCGACTGCGACCTGCTCGAGTACATGCCCATGCCCGATTTCTCGACCGGCGGCGAGATTATCTACCGCCGCGAGGAGATGGAGAAGATCATCGAGACCGGTCTTGGCAGCTTCCAGATTCGCTCCCGCTGGCGCTGGATTCCCGAAGAGCGCATCATCGAGGTGTATGAGATCCCCTACACCACCAAGACCGATGTCATCATCGAGCGCATCGTCAAGCTCTCCAAGGAGGGCAAGGTCAAAGAGATCGCTGACATCCGCGACGAGACCGACCTCTCGGGCTTGCGCATCGCCATCGACCTTAAGCGCGGCGTCGACCCCGACAAGCTCATGGCCAAGCTCTATCGCTCGACCACGCTGCAGGACTCGTTCTCGTGCAACTTCAACGTGCTCGTCGACGGCTATCCCCGTGTTATGGGCGTGCGCCAGATCCTGCGCGAGTGGGTCAAGTGGCGTATTGAGTCCACGCGTCGCCGCATTAACTTTGACCTGGGCAAAAAGTCCGAGCGCCTGCACCTGCTGCACGGCCTTGAGGCGATCCTGCTCGACATCGACAAGGCGATCGCCATCATCCGCGGCACCAAACTCGAGGCCGAGGTCGTACCCAACCTTATGAAGGGTTTCGACATCGACGAGACCCAGGCCGAGTTTGTCGCCGAGCTCAAGCTCCGCAACATCAACGAGGAGTACATCCTCAACCGCACCAAGGACATCGCTAAGCTCGAGGGTGAGATTGCCGAGCTTGAGGAGATCCTTTCGAGCGAAGAGAACATCAAGAAGGTCATCAGCGACGAGCTGGCCGCGGTCAACAAGAAGTACGTGATGCCGCGCCGCACGGGCAGGATCGAGCCCCATGAGGTTATCGAGGTAAGCTTGGAGCCCGAGGTCGAGGAGTACCCGGTTACGATCATGCTCTCGCGCGATGGCTACCTCAAGAAGATGACGGACCGCGTGCTCAAGAAGGCGACCACGCTCAAGTACAAGGACGGCGACAAACCCTTTATCGAGTTCCCGTCCTCCAACACCCACGAGCTGCTGGTCTTTACCAACAAGAGCCAGGTGTACAAGTGCAAGGTCACGGCGTTTGAGGACACCAAGTCGGCACAGCTGGGCTCGTACCTGCCGACCGATCTTGAGATGGAACCCGACGAGAACGTCATCTGGGTCATCGACCCCGAGGACTACAAGGCCGACGTGCTGTTCGTCTTTGAGAACGGCCGCGTGGTGCGTGTCGCGCTTGCCGGATACGTTACCAAGACCAACCGCAAGCGCCTCAAAAACGCCATCTATGGTGGCAGCAAGCTGCTGTATGCCCAGGTGCTCAAGGAAGATCGCGACATCGCGCTGGTCTCGAGCGACTACCGTCTGATGAACTTCAACACGTCGCTGCTCAAGACCAAGACGACCACCAACACGCAGGGCGTCCAGGCCTTTACGGCCAAGAAGGGCCGCTCGGTCACCACCGTCGGCACGACCGAGGAAATCCTTGGCGCCGGCGTCTCGGCCGAGAAGTTCACCGCACAGAGTCTGCCCTCCGCCGGTGCCCTCATGAAGGAAAACGACATGCCGAGTTTGTTTGACTAGGACGACGGCAACGAGATCGTTAGATACTTCGCAAAGCGACGAGGCTCGGAACGCAACGGCATTGCGCCCGGGACTCGTCGTTTTTCTTCTCAACTATTTTTTAACGCAGATAAATTGATTTCTGCTTATTTTTCTGCGTAAAAAATGTCAGCGTCACTGCTTCGATGCCCTTTGGTCAGTCGTTAGCAAAACTTGCAAAAGTTAGCAAAACTTGCAAAAATTAGCAAAACTTGCAAAGGAGCTACCATGGAGTACAGCAAGAACCCCTTTACCCCAACATTTGGAAGCGTCCCTCCCTTTCTAGCGGGTCGCGAGCATATCCTGCGTGACATCAACCGTGGCTTTATCAATGGCCCGGGAGATCCCAACCTGTCGACCATTTTTACTGGCGCAAGGGGAACGGGCAAGACGGCGCTTCTCTCGCTCCTTTCAGAAACGGCGCTTGAACACGACTGGATCGCAGCAAATGTCTCCGCCATGCCAGGCATGCTCGAAGATATTATCGAGCGAACCAAAGAAGCCGCAGATAGCTACCTCTCACAGCCTCACGCACGCATAAACGGCGTTCAAATTGGTCCAGTGGGCATCGATTGGACATATGCTCAAGAGGCCCAGGGCAACTGGCGCACACGCATGAATGGCATCTTTAAACAACTCGAAAAACATGACATCGGACTTCTCATCACCATCGATGAAGTCACCGTCGATCTAGAAGAAATGCTTCAATTTGCCTCTGTTTACCAGCACTTTGTACGCGAAGGTAGAAAAGTTGCCCTACTCATGGCAGGACTGCCCTACAAAGTATCGGCGTTGCTGCGTAACGATTCCGTCTCGTTCCTCAGGCGTTCCCAATATCATCAGTTAGGACGAGTCACTGACGTTGAAATTGCAAACGCCTTTCGCAAAACCGTTGAGGCCGGAGGACGTTCAATCACACCAGAAGCGCTCGAGGATGCTGTGAAGGCCGTCGACGGATTCCCCTACATGATGCAGCTCGTCGGATATCGCACTTGGGATGTTTCGGAGAGCTCGCCCAAAATCAGCGCACCTGATGTCCAGCAGGGTTCTCTGCTTGCCCGCATGGAACTGCGCGATCGCATTCTCGAAACGACCTATCGGGAGCTTTCCGATAAAGACATTGAGTTTTTGCTCGCGATGCTGCCCGATTCTGGCCCCAGCAGGGTCTCAGAGATAGCCAAACGCATGGGCGTCGCCAGCAACTACGCAAGCCAATACAAACGCCGCCTCCTCGAGGACGGCGTTATCGGGGAACGTGGACGTGGCCTCGTCGGCTTCGACATCCCTGCGTTCAGGGAATTCTTGAACGAGAAGGCGTTTTAGCACACCGGAATTGTCCGCGGGAGCATCGCTGCATGGCAATCAGCAATCCTCTTGGTAAGGGCAGCAAGCATTTCCGCTTGTGCTGATTGCCATGCGCTCCTCTTGTCCTTAGGCGAGCTTGCGAGCGAGCTCTCGCACCTCTTCCAACTTGGGCGACGATGCCATGCTGTCGCGCTCGGTCATACCGCTGATGGTGACAACGCCCTGGTCCTCCCACTTGCAGTACGCGCAGGTTGACTTGTACATAGCGATTGCCGCATCATAGACGCCCTCGCTGTGGCTATCGAGTAAAAGGGCCGTCTTGGTGAACGGGAAGCCCGTAGCACCGAAGGCGTACAGGCGGTCGATGGCGGCCTTCTCCTGCGCGGTGATATCAAACCAGTAGATAGGCGAAGCGAAGACAACCATATCGGCGCCTTTCAGCGACTCGATCACGTCGGCCATGTCGTCTTTCTGCACACAGGTGCCCTCATGGGCAAAGCAGTACTGGCATCCCAGGCAACCAGCAATCTTCTTGCTGGCAACGCGGACGACCTCGACCGTATGGCCGCCCTCGCGCGCGGTCTCGGCAAACGCCTCGACCATGGTGTCGGTATTGGCGCCCTTGCGCGGGCTGCCACTCAACACAACGATATTCATAGAAATCTCCCTCCTTCATGCCGCAGGCGCGCGGCACACATTTTGTTGTAACCAAAACGGATGGAGCTATTCAGTCGTCTGTAGATCGCATCTCTCGTTCGCGCTCTCCAAAGAAGATGCAAGTAGAAGCATCACGGGCATTGATCGGCGCCGATATGGATCACGACATGAAACCGCATGGGTTGGCCAGAGGTTGCTAGATTCAGTAGCTCGCAGCAATAGAGCGAATGACGACTTCGGCGATATAATCTGTCCATCTTGATTGTTCCTGCGCGGAAGGTACAGCTCATGTCCAAGCTCAACATCGACCAGCGATCGATTCGCGATCTTCTCACCGATAAGCGATCGGACTTCCTCATCCCCGACTACCAGAGGCCCTACGCCTGGGGCGAGGATGAATGCGCAACGCTGTGGGATGACCTGTTCTCGTTCGCTTTTCCAGACGATGACTACGAGCGTTTCGACAGCGAGAACGACGAATACTTTCTAGGACCCATCGTCACCTTTAAGAACCTCTCTGGCCAACTTGAGATCATTGATGGCCAGCAGCGCCTCACCACCATCATGCTGCTGCTCCGCGCGTTCTACGACAAGTTCACCAACATGAAGGATAAGCAGTCTGTGAAGATGCGCGAGGCAATCGCCCGTTGTGTATGGAAAACCGACGAGTTCGACGAGCCCGACATGGAGCGTCTCAAGATCGACTCCGAGGTTGCATCGGACAACGACAAGAATGAATTCCTCGAGATTTTACGAGAGGGCAATGTAGGCGATGGCTGGAAGAGCGCCTATGCCCGCAACTTCGCTTTCTTCCAGAGGAAAATTGAGCAACTGGTGAGCGAGTGGCCCACCTACACCGTCTACATGGCCACACGCGTCATCAACAATGTGATACTGTTGCCCATTGAAGCGGAGTCGCAGGACACCGCGCTACGCATCTTCTCGACTCTAAACGACCGAGGGCTGCCTCTCTCGGATGCCGACATCTTCAAGAGCCAGTTCTACAAGCATTATTCCGACACGGGGCGCAAGGATGAGTTCATCCGTCGCTGGAAGGGGCTCGAGGAGGGAGCGAACGCCATCTTCCGGCCCATGCGCGGTACACCAACCGATGAGCTATTTACGCGCTATATGTACTACCGCCGCGCGAAGAAAGGCATCCGCGACACGACCACCGCATCGTTGCGCGACTTCTTCGGTGCCGATGGCTACGCCATGCTCAAGGAGGACGCCACGCTCGACGATCTCGAGGCGCTGCTCGGCTTCTGGAAACGCGTCGACGCGCAGGAAGGGTTCAGCGAGCGCGTGCTCCGCAGGCTCTTCGTGCTGAACTACGCCCCCAACGGCATGTGGACCTATCTGCTAAGCGTCTGGTTCCTCGCCAACCGCGACAGCAAAAGTGCTCTCGATGACGAGGCACTCTACGGCTTTCTAAACAAGATCACGGCATTCGTTCTCGCCTACGCCATTGAGCGTCCCGGCGTGAATGCGCTGCGTTCGCCAGTGTATCCCGAGATGATCAACATCGTGGAGCACCGCCCGGTGGAGTTTCCTAACCACCACTTCAATCGCGCAAATATTGCTGAGCGATTCCGAACCTACGTGTTCACCAACGGCAGGCCTGTAACGAAGTCCATGCTCACTTGGTGGGCGTACGCAGACCCAGATCAACCACTCATGGACCTAGACACCACGCTCGAAATTGAGCACATCTATGCCAAGAAGCGCAACGAGGTAGACCCGCTCGTCGACCAATCCAACCTGGAGGCGCTGGGTAACAAGGCGCTGCTCGAGAAGCGTGTAAACATCCGCGCGGCCGACTACAGATTCTGCGATAAACGCAAGTACTATGAGGGATACACCGACAGCAATGGCAAGCGCAAAGCCGGAACAAAGATCGCGGAACTCAAGCGCCTGACACAAGTCATGGGAGACTTCACCGAAATAGACATCGCGACTCGCACGGCACGGATCATCGATGCCTTCGTGGACTACCTGGGCGACAACGGACTTTTGAGCTAAGGAGCGAACATGTTCGAAAGGCTAACCAAGTACGCTGGCAAGCTGGCGGACAGAAACATGAATGTCGAGCTTGGGGGTGGGACGCTCGGACTCGAGGATTTCGTCGACGATTTCTATGAACTGGACGGGTTCGCGGACACCAGCTACTTCGAGACGCTTGAACGCCATGGCATCGACACCTCGGAAGGCATAGACAGTTGCGACATCGACCATGGGGACATTGACCTGATACGTGCATGCATCACGTGGTGCGTTCGTGGCGACCGCTTCTGCGACGGACTCCTTGCCGCGCAAGCCAGGAGCGGGTTTCTGGACCGCTGCCTCTCCCGGCTGAAGGAGCTCGACGAGGGCTGAACGGCGGCCACGAAGACGTCTGGCGCTGCGACAGCACAGCGATGCGACAATGCCATGCCGTCGCACTCCGTCATGTCACCAAATCAAAAGCGGAGCCAACGCTCAATCTTGAGATACATTGACCAAAGGCTCACATTTCTGCCGAGAAGTCGAGAGCGCGGGGCACACGATGGCGCTTTATCCTCAGCTCATAGCTGCACTGCTTACCTGAAATGAACCCGTGGTCAAGATGAACTACGAGAATCATAGCGGGCGGATACCGCCCGCATACCTCCTTCGGAATAGGCACTGAGCAGCCCCTGGGCGTGAGCGAACTCAGGTCCCCGCCTCCAACCAAGCAGGCGGTTGACCGCGAGATTTCCCTGGACGTTGTGGACGAAGAGCAGATAGGCGTCCTCGCGCGAAAGCCCAGTCTTCTCCATGATCGAAGGAACCATCTGCTCGGCGCCGCGCTCGACGACGCGCTGTGCCACCCGGGCGTACGCGTCGTCATCCGAGTAGAGCAGATAATAGTCATCGTTTGCCGGCGGGCGCTGGCAGAGGGCCCCCGCCTCCGTTCCCTCGAGTGGGGGCGCCGCCGCCAGGGCCTCGTCGATAAGTGCGTCGAGCAGCGCGAACTTGTCCTCGTAGTGCAAATAAAACGTGCCGCGGTTGATATCGGCGCGGCGGCAGATATCCGCTACCGTCATCTTCGCGAAGCCAACCTCGGCCAGCAGCGCAAAGAACGCCTCCCGTATGACCGAGAGCGTATAGCGTCGGCGACGGTCCATCTTCCCCGCTTCCATTGCCCCTCCAATTGCAACGCTCGACAATGCCCAGCAAACGCTCGTTTATCGACAGCAGGCCGAAGCTGTTCATTGCTCTTAAGCAAATCGACATGGATACTTTTTATCAACACCTGTTCATAATAGCTGAAAGAAGGTATCCAGTGACTCTATACGAGCAGCTCGTTGTCGAGCTCACCAACCGATCGTTTTCCCTTCAGGCCGCCTACCGCAGCGGCGGCACGCCCTATGAGCTGAGTGACCGCGAGCCCGAGCCCTACGACCAGCAAATCAAGGACTTCGCCCGCATGATTGAGGAAGCCGATTGCGTGCTGGTGGGCGGGGCCTCCGGGCTCTCCGCGGCGGGCGGCGGCGACTTCTACTACGAGGACAACGCGACCTATCGCAGGCATTTCGGCAAATTCGCCGAGCGCTACGGTTTCAAGGGCGCGTTTGAGGGGTCGACCTACCGCTGGCCCACCGCCGAGGCACGCTGGGGTTATCTTGCCACCTTCCTCGACACCACACTCAACGCCCCGCCGCGCCAGCCCTACAAGGACCTCGACGCCATTCTTGCCGAGAAGGACTTTTTCGTGCTCACCACCAACCAAGACACGCAGTTTGTGAAGATCTACCCCTGGGAGAAGGTGGCCGAGATTCAAGGCGACCACCGCTTTTTCCAATGTTCCCGCTGCTGCACCGATGACGTATGGGACGCGGTCGAGCCGGTCTCCCGCATGGTAGAGGCCATGGGAGACGGCCTTGAGGTTCCGGCAGAGCTCGTGCCGCACTGCCCGCACTGCGGGGCAGAGGCGTTTCCTTGGGTTCGCGGCTACGGCAACTTCCTGCAGGGCGAGCTCTACGAGGAGCAGTACCGCAAGGTATCCGACTGGATTGACGCGCACGCGCGGCAGAAGATTCTATTCCTTGAGCTGGGCGTGGGCCGCATGACACCCGCGTTTATCCAGGAGCCGTTCTGGGCCCTCACGGCGCAGTTGCCGCAGGCCAGCTACATCGCCGTAAACAACAAGACGCAGTTTCTCCCCCGCGCGATCGAGGATCGGGGGCTCGCCGTTCGCGCCGACATCGCCGACGTGCTCGCCGACGTGCGCAAGACGCTGGGGAGGTAGCACATGGAAACGGTAAAAGCGGTTCGTATCGGCCAGGCACTTGCCGAGGCGGATCTTGTCATCATCGGCGCCAGCAACGGGCTCGACATGGCGGAGGGGCTCAACCTCTTCCGCGCCGACGCTCATTTCCGAGAGACGTACGGGGACCTCGCTCAGGCCGACAGCATCGGCTGCATACTGCAGGGGCTCGCCTCTCCGGATGCAAACGTGCGACGCCGATGGGTCGAGCGGTTCCATCAAAAGGAGTATGTCGAGTATGAGCCCAGCCCGCTCATGAACGAGCTGCGGCATCTTACGGAGCACGCCGACACCTTCGTGGTCACATGCAACATCGACGGGCACTTCGCGCGCGCTGGGTTCAACGAGAACCGCGTGCTCGAGACGGAGGGAAGCACGCGCACGTCGATTGACGAGCAGCGTCTCGCCCATCCAGACGCCCTCGCCACAGCCCAGCTCGAGGAGCTCGAGTGCCTCGTGCGCATCCATCGCAACGGCAGGGTCGCCATCCTCGAACTTGGCGTGGGGCTGCGCAACGGCATCATAAAGCGCATGCTCGCCCAGGTCGTGAGCGCCTGCGAGCACGTCACCTACATCGTGTTCAATTACAGCCAGGCCATGGCGCCCAACGCCTCGTGCGAGACGATTCTCGTTGACGGCGATATGGCCCCGGCTTTCGAGGAGATCGCCCGATGCCATCCCTAGAAAGAGAAGCGATAAGGCTTCGAAGTCTTATCGACGATGCCGACGCCATCATCGTCGGCATCGGCTCGGGCATGTCGAGCGCCGCCGGGTTCAACCATTACAACCGCGCAGGCATGACGCACGCCGGAATGGAGGACTGGCAGCAGGCCTTTGGCTTCAAGAGCCTTTTCGACGGCTTCTACTACCTCTACCCCAGCCTCGAGCAGCAATGGGCATACTACGCGCGATACATCGATTTCATGCTGCGCGAGCCGGCCTCACAGCCCTATCTCGGCCTGCGGTCCCTCCTCGGCCATAAGGACTACTTCATCCTGAGCACCAATGTGGACACCCAGGTCGAGAAGACGTTTCCCGCCGAGAGAATCTGCAACTATCAGGGAAGCTTCGCGCACCTTCAGTGCAAGCAGCCATGCTGCGACGAGCTCTTCGAGGCGAGCCCCTACGTCGAGCGCATGCTCGCGGGCATGGCGGGGTTCGAGATCCGCAGCGAGGATGTCCCCCGATGCCCGCACTGCGGCTGGCAGCTTGTGCCGTGGGTGCGCGACGACACGTTTCTGCAGGGTGCGGCATGGCGCGAGGGCCTCGGACGATACGAGCGCTTCGTGCGCGAGCGCGGTAGTAGCCGCGTGCTGTTGCTGGAGCTCGGCGTGGGCGAGATGACCCCCGGCATCATCACGCTCCCGTTCTGGAGCATGACCGCAAAGCTGCCGGATGCGCACCTGCTGAGCGTAAACATCTCGGGCGACTCGGCTCCGCTGCAGCTTGGAAGCAAGGCAGAGGCGATTCAGGCCGATTTGGGTGCCCTGCTCTCGGCGGCACAGGCAGGCGACGAGTAGCGCGGAGCGGTAGACGCGCAATGAGGTTTTAGCCGCGGCCTCCGAACGAGAGGGCTCGGAGGCTGGTATTCCTGAATCGCAGGTCACGATGGGTTATCGGAATCGCGAAGAGCGGATACCGCCAGTAAGCCCCCTTCGGAATAGGCGTTGAGCAGCTCCTGGGCATGGGCGAACTCGGGGCCTCGTCGATAAGCGCATCGAGCAGCGCGTACTTATCCTCGTAATGCAGATAGAACGTTCCCCGGTTGATCTCGGCGCGGCGGCAGATGTCCGCCACCGTCATCTTCGCGAAGCCGACCTCGGCCAGCAGCGCGAAGAACGCCTCCTGTATGACCGAGAGGGTGTAGCGCCGCCGGCGGTCGATCTTGGTTTCTCCCATCGCCTCTCCAATCTGAGTCGTTTGACAATGTCCAGTAGCTGTTCGTTTATCGACAGGTGCACGCGTTTGTTCATTGCCCCTGCGAAAATCAACAAGGATACTGTTTATAGACACCTGTTTCTTATAGCTGAAAGGGAGCACAGATGACCCTGTGCGAGAAGCTCGGCATCGGGCTTGTCAGCCGATCGTTTTCCCATCGGGCCGTCTATCGAAACGGCGGCACGTCATACGATTTGAGCGATTGCGAGCCTGCTGCTTGCAAGCAAGATATCGAGGCTTTTGCCCGCAAGGTGGGGGAGGCTGATTGCGTGTTTACGGGAGAGGCAGGTAGGCAGGCGTTATGAGCATCTGCATCAAAAATCAGATTCAGAATATGAATATCGTCATCGGCTGCACGGTGGGGTGTCCATATTGCTATGCCCGTAACAATGTGAAACGTTGGCATATGATTGACGACTTCGCTGATCCTGCGTTCTTCCCGAGCAAGCTCAAGATGATGGAAAAGAAACGCCCGCAGAACTTTCTCCTT
>UQZI01000023.1 GCA_900545555.1 uncultured Collinsella sp. | reverse complement strand
GTCATCTGGCGGGCCACAGTGCGGTCCTCACAGACCAGGTCTGCCGGGCGGCACAGCTCGTGCTTGTCGGTCATCCACAGGAAATCCAGCAACAGCAGGTCGGTCTTGCCTGTCTCGGGAGACAGGCGCGTGCCGCGACCCACTATCTGGGCATAGAGCGCACGGCTCTTGGTCGGTCGGAGGTTGACGATGCAGTCGACGCTCGGGCAATCCCACCCTTCAGTCAAGAGGAGCGAGTTGCACAGCACGTCGTATTTACCGCTGTCGAAGTCTTTCAGGATCTGTGCGCGGTCCTCGCTCTGCCCGTTGACCTCCACGGCGCGGAAACCGCACTCGTTGAGCAGTCGGCAGAACTTCTGGCTGGTCTTGATCAGCGGCAGGAACACGACCGTCTTGCGCTCCTCAAGCCCGGCGTTCTTCATCTCCTGGGCGATTTGCGGCAGATACGGGTCGAGTGCGGTACCCAGCTCGTCTGCCGCCCAGTCGCCGGAGCGAACTGAAACATTTGAAATGTCGAGCTGTAGCGGCACGGTTTGCGCCTTGATGGGGCAAAGATAGCCGTCTTTGATGGCCTCGGGCATGTTGTACTCGAATGCCAGCGAATCGAACACCTTGCCGAGGTTTTGGCGGTCCCCGCGGTCCGCCGTGGCTGTAACGCCGAGCACCTTAGCGCCGGCGAAGTAGTCGAGCACCGCCTGATAGCTCGATGAGACGGCGTGATGGCACTCGTCGACGAGAATGTGCGTGAACCTGTCCCTGCCGAGCGCCCGGAGGCGCTTCTCACGGCACAGGGTCTGGACGGAGCCGACCGTCACGCGCTCGAATGTCCCCACGCTTGTGTCCTCGGCTTTCTCGACCGAGCAACGCAGGCCCGTGGATGATTGCAGCTTGTCGGCTGCCTGCTGGAGCAGCTCGCCGCGGTGGGCAAGAATAAGGACGCGACCGCCATCGCGGACCGCGTCCTCCGTGACACCTGCCATGACGATTGTCTTGCCGGTGCCCGTTGCCTGTACGAGGAGCGTTGCGCGGTCTCCCGCTTCCCAGCGCTCCTCGATTGCGGCTATGGCCTGCTCCTGATAGGGACGCAGGTTGAACTTCATGCCTTAGAAGCCCCCGTTCTGCGCGGCCTGCGCCTGCTGGAAGGTCTGGTTGATCATGCCTTGCAATGCAGGCGAGACAGGCTCTGGGTTGGCGTTGCCGTAGACGTGCTGCTGGGGTGCCGTGGCCTGCGCCTCGGGCTTCATCCACTTGGAAATCTCGTTGTAGGTCTTGTCCTTGTACTCGTGGGTGCCGACCTTGATCTTGCAGCGGCGACCGACCGCGCCGACCCAATCCATCTTCAGCTTCTGCTCCTTGGGGGCATCGACCGCTCGCATCCCGATCGAGACGAAGAACTGCGTGATCTTCCAAGCGCTCTTGGAATTCAGGAACAGGCGGTCGGAGAGCACTCGACCGTTGTCCAGACGGACGTTCACCTTGGCGATGGGGCAGGCACACATCTTGTCGCTGCCGTTGAACTGCTGGCGCTCGACGTTCTCGACCGTGGCCCAGTACTCACCGGGCTCCATAAGCTCGAACTCGTTCTCCACAGCATTAATCTCGCCGTCCCATCCGAAGGACTGGCCCATGTCGTTTGCCATTTCTTACTCCTTTCGACCGGCTGCCATGCTGGAATTGATGTATTCGCGCATACTGTCCCAGGCCGATACCAAAAACTTCGCGAAGTCCTCGGGCAGGGTGTCGACCGGCGTGCCCTCGGGGAAATAACCGCGCGTGGAGATTGCCTCGCTCACCGTCTCCGCACTGATGCCGTCACGCTGCATCAGGTCGTAGAGCGTCTTGAGGTATGCCGGGCGCTCCGGCTCGAACGGGTCTGGGATGCTTCTCGCCTGCTCGATCTGCTCCGGCGTGACCGTCGAGACGTTGACCGTCTCGACCTGCTGCACCTGCTGCTGCGGTTGTGCGAATTGCGGGACGGGGATGAACGGCGCCAGCTGCTGGTACTCCATGGGGACCTCGTCCGGCAGGCCCCAGCGGTTCTTGGCATCCCAAGTGGCGGCATGGGAGCAGTAGAGCATACGGTTCTTTCCGCCCTGGGCCTTGCCGACCTTGCCGTCCTTGCTTGTGGTGATGACGATTGTCTTGTAGTTGGCAAACAAAACTGCGTCCGCCCACTCCTTGAGCATCGCCGCGACGCTGGCCTTCTTGCCGTCGATGAGCTTCAGGCCCCAGCGGTCGTATGCCCCCATCTCATCGGGCTGCTCGAACTTGCTGATAATGGCGTGGGCGGTCACGACCACGTTGCAGCCGCGCTCGCACACCTCGCTCAGCAGGTTCAGCAGCTTTCCGAAGCGCTCGGTGACATAGGTGTAGCCCTTGCCGTAGCCGGCGTCCTCGATACTCTTGTAGCCCATGGCGCTGCACACGTCATCGACTGCGAGCTTCTGCGCCCAGTCGGCGGTGTCCAAGACAAGTGTGCCTCCGCACTCCTCGGGGAAATCTCGAATCCACGTGACCTCATCGAGCAGCATCTGCCAGCTCGTGGGCGCGGGAAGGCGTGGGACGTCCAGGTAGTCGGACGAGCTCTCGGTGTCGATGAACAGGGGGCTTGGGAACTGAGCCGCCAGCAGCGTCTTGCCGACGCCCTCGGGGCCGTAGATGACGACCTTCTGCGGGCGGGGGCGCTGGCCGCGGGTGATCTGGAACGTCATTAGAAGCTACCTCCAAATTTCATGGCAGCGGGAATCTTGACCTCGGGAATCTCGAACTTAATCTCAGGCAGCTCGACCTTCAGCTGCCCGGCGCCCTCGGCCACGCGCCCGTCCTCGATAATGACCGAGCAGGTGTCATCGGTCGCCACGCGGGTGCCGATGACCTGCAGGCCCTCGGATTCTGCCCAGGCACCGAACTCGGCGAGCGTCTGGGGGTCCATCTGCTCCAGCTTGTCGACCAGGACGAAGCCGCACTCGGGCTTGAGCGAGCGCACGACAGCGGTCGCCACGCGCAACTGCTCCGCACCGCTCATGTCCGACCATACCGCGCCGTTGTACACCAGCTTGCCGTCCTCGACCGTCAGGCCGTCCAGTGGCATCTTGGCGGTCTCGAGCAGCTTCTTGCGTTGGTCCTCGACCGCGTTGACCTCGCCGTTGCAGCTCTGGTAGTCGTCGTTAAGGGATTCAGCGTCCTTCAGCGCCTGCTTGCGGCGCTCGTTCGCCTCGACCTTCTGGTTGAGCGCATCGATGTTGGCGATGCTCCGCTCGATCTCATCGGTCTTTTCGTCCTCTAGGTCGGTTGCGTCCCTGAGCGCGGTCTGGTAGTCATCGGTGAGCCTCATCAGCTCTTCGGTCTTGCGCTTCAGCTCCTCGTTGAGTGACATGATCTGGGTGTTCAGGCCGTCGCACAGCGTATTCAGGTTGTCGCGCTGCTGCTTGATGATACTGACCTTCTCGCGCTTGCGCTGGTTCTCGCCGTTCTTCGCGAGGATTGCCTGCTGCTGCTCGATGAGCTCGGCAGGCGACACGCGGTGGTCGGGGGCATCGGGGAAGAACGGCATCTCCTCGGCGATCTTGTCCTTGGCGCGCTTGCGCTGGCCGATGTCTAGGCGCTCGGCCTTCAGTGCGCCCAGCTTCTTGTCCAACTCGTCCAGCTCGCCGCCGATACCGATGATTCGCAGAAGCTCCTGGGCCTTCTCGTTGTCGGTCATGGCCATGAACTTGGGCAAGTCGATTGCGAGCTCCTCGATGAAGCTGTCAAGAAGCTTCTGGCCCGCCTTCTTGCCTGATGGGTCGGTCACGGTGAGCGACGCGTTCTTGCCCGAGCGCTCGACCACGAGGCCGTTGCTCAGCTCAACGTGCAGCTTCGCGGGTGTCGCGCTGCCCTCGCGGTTGGGCTTGGACGGCTGCTTGCGCTTGCCGCCGAGCGCCCACGAGATCGCATCGACCACGCTGGTCTTGCCCTGGCCGTTGCGACCGCCGATGACGGTCAGGCCGTTCTCGGTCGGACGGAGCGCCACGGCCCTGATTCGCTTGACGTTCTCAAGCTCAAGCGCCGAGATCTTCACGGGCTCGGGCTTCGCCTGAACCTGTTCCACAGTCTCTTCCATTGTTCTTTTCCTTCTCTCGTTGCAGGCGCTTTCTCGCATCGCGCCTGCGCTTCTTTTCCCTTTGGTACTCGGCCTCGGCCTTTTTCTCGTCCATGCCCTCGCGGATGGCTTCCGCCTGCCTTCGTCTCCAGCAGGCGGGACAGAGCCCCATCCGCCCGGCATGGGAGTTGGGGCGCACGTCCCACTTCCCGCACGAGATGCAGCGGTGCATCCCCGTTTCAGGGTATTTGCTTAGGTTGATTCCGAGCACCCTCTTGGCGTGCTTCTTGATGGCTTCGGGAGACCTCGGCCATCCGCGGCCTGTCATCATCTCCGACAGCAGCAGATAGCCGTCCATCCTGTGCGTCCTGATGTATCTGTCCTCGTCTGAACGCCAGAAATATGAGTTGTCCCTTTTGCGAGGGACAACTACCCCCGATTCCACATTTTCTCCATTGTTTTCGGTCGGTTCCGTCATTGCAGCGCTCCGATTACGTAGAGACGCTTGATCTCACGCATCGCAGCTTCCTTGTCCGCGGCCTTGCTGACGTCGGCCAGTAGATGGCGCGAGCGGACGATTCCGGTCGCGCTGCCCCTCGTGGGACCCTTCTCGACAAACTTGGTCGCGAACCAGCTGCCGTCTCGACCGCGCTCGGCGGTCCATCCAAAGAAGCCGACCATCGGCACCTCCTAGTAGTACATGCCGCTCGGAGCGGTGCCCTCGAGCCATCCCGCGAAGATCAGCCCCGCGATGAGGACGGTCGAGACGATGGCGTTGCGCAGCTTCGGATTGAGCCGCATCCAGCGGTCCGACAGGAAATCGAAAACCCTAACGGCCATCGGAGCGTCCCTCCATCCACTTGTCGACATCGACCACTCTTATGAGCGCATTCCTGCTGCCGATTGTCTTGAACGGCAATCGTCCAGCCTTGTTCTCCGCATAAAGGGTGCTTGCCGAGACCCCCGTATACTTGGACGTCTCGGAGACCGTGTAGGCCATCTGCGGTTGCAGACCCGCCCTGACGGCGAACTTGAGCGCCTGCGATCCGCAGCACGGTTCGAGGTCTTCGAGCTGGCAGCGCAACTTCTCCGCCGCCGCATCCATGGTCTGCTGGAACTCGCTGAGCGGATTGGCCCAGGCGCTTTTGGTATGATTCATGCGTCCACCTCCTTTGGTGGGTGTTTGCCTGTGGCTCCCTTTTCACTCCCCTGCGTTCCAATTCAAAGGAGTGTTCTCGGAGCCACTCTTCTTTTCTCAGCGCCTTGAGGTGCACATCCTGGCGGTAACGGACGGACAGAGAACTATCGAGGCGTCTACGACGAGTTGATAGCGGATGCGCACCACATGGCGCTGAGACTTCATTTGCCAGGCATCGCACCTGACCGTCTGGCTTTTCAACGGAGCCAGCTGCCGAGCCATTGCAGCCGTCACAGGCTCCCCCTGCTCACGGCAAATGGCGGATGCGGTTATCAAAGGTCGCTCCATTCATCCGCTACGCGCCCGTCTCGTCAGGCGGAACAGCTTGGTATGGGTGTCACTGCGTTCCATGTCGCCTGGGGTTGCCAGCCGGCGACACAGGTACCGCCTTGCGATCGGCGTCAAGGAGAAGGCCAAAAAAGCCCAGCGCCGATGGAGACGGGTGCGGAGCGGATGAACGGAAGTGCGCTATCTACCAGCGCAAACGTTCGGCGGGGGGAACATCGGAATATAGTCCCCGGCATGATCAAGAGGAATTCGACATACCGTCATATGAGGAAACGGGATTTTGCTTCCGTTCCCGAAAGCCCGCGCATTGCATTTCTGCGCCTGCGGGTCGGTCTCGGTGACTTCGCAGATTTCTGCGAAATGATCTGGAATAGGATTCCAATCTTGCTGAGGGTGGCGATTTCGCTCATTTACGAAGCGGCCATACTCAAGCTCATAAGCATCCTTCTAGGGCTTTGACCAAAAGCACGAGGAAAAGAACGGCTAAAAGTACGATTACGTTGAGGAACAGGCAGTAGTTGAAGCCCTTCTCAAAGTCTGGAGACCTGCGTTTCACAGCCTGTTCGCCCCATTCAGAGTCGTGATGAAAATCTCTGCAGCCCTGTAGACCGTGTAGAAAAGCCCGAAGCCGACAATCGAGTGACGCTCGAACCAATCGGCAATCACAGCCCCATCGCCTCGTAGGCATCGCGCTCGCGCTTTTCAAGCTCTTCAATCGACATTTCCTTCTCCTATTTCTGGTCTTGGGGGACACTCCCCATAGATTTGTCGGCATGAACAAGAACAAGGGGACATACCGACCGAGGCATCTGAAGAGTGACGGCAGCCGCAAACTATTGCGCCGTTCCCTCTTCCACATCGCTCATGGGCTCACCGCTTGGTTCATCGGAATGCTCCCGTTCCCGCTTAACCTGCTTGGCGAGGTCGCGCTTGATCTCTTTGACGGAATCGTAGATACACTCGATCCTGAAGAGGATCGCTAGGAACCAAGAGGCGATTACCCAGAACTGCCAGTCAGACATCCATTCCTCCTTCCCTTTTGACTTTTAGGGGGTATGGGCTTGGTGGTTTTGGCTAGTTAAGCTGAGAATCACCATCACTATCGAGCAGATAGTCGAGTGTGCATTCTGGACAGAAAACGTCTCGAATACGCTTGGCTTCAACTACAGTGATTGGGATTCGCTCGTTCAGCTTCAGGCTGAAATTGTTTGAGCTCATTCCAAGAAGATCAGCGCATTGCTGATAGGTAACAGCCGAGCGTTTAAGCTCTGCCTTCATGTTCTGAAGAGCCATTGGGCACCTCCTTACGAAACTTCGTACGTAACGATGATGAATATATACGAGGTTTCGTAATTTATCAATAGGATATTTACGAAATTTTAGAATCAGCTATTATTGGTTACGAGGATTCATACTTTGGAGGTTAAGATGCGCAGCCTAGAAGACGCCATCAAAGCCCTTATTAAGGAAAACTACGGCAGCGTGCCTAAGTTCGCTGGAAAGATAGGCGTGGCAGCTACATCCGTGTACAGCGCCCTTGATAGAGGAATGGCAAATACAAGAACCGAGCTGACAGACAAGATCTATAGAGAGTTAAACATTGACTGGGATTCAGCAAAGCTGAATGGATTCGAAGAGCTTCGTGTAAAAGGGAATGAGACTGTTTTGACTAAAGAAGAAGATCAGCTTGTTCGCGACTTCAGAGCACTGGATGCCAACCGCAAACGCATGGCTCTGTCTTTTGTCCACGACCAGAGGATTGCGCTGGAGTATGCCAGCTCAAGCAACAACCTAGCCACCGATAACAAGGAGGAATAGACATGAGAGATTACGACGACAACGAGAAGGACGACGACTACTACAGCGAGGAGGACAAAGAGTTCGACCTCGAGCGCATGAGGAAGGAAGCGGAGGAGTTCAAGCGCAACGGCGAGCTGCGCCTTGAGGAGCTCAAGAGCGCCATCAGCGCCAAAAAGGGCAAGCAGGAGTTCACGCCCACGCACGATTACGGCAAGTTCGCCATTGACACCGAGCACGGCGTCATCTGCGTGAAGAGGGCGACCGCAGCGGTCAAGAAGAAGGGTATGGGCATCGCCGGCAAGGCCACGCTCGCGATGTTCACTGGCGGTCTTTCGCTGGTCGCTCAAAAGGCGATGGAGGCGAAGCCCTACTACGCCCCCATCGCATCCATTCGCGGCTTCTCTGTGCTCGTGGACGGCTCCGAGATGACTGCCGGCAGTTTCGGCGGTGGCTCGATGACATTCGGCGGCCAGAATAACTTCTCCATGTCGGGCATGAGCGGCAATTTCGTCTCCGACAAGCAGAAGTACGTCGATACGCTCGCTCTGAAAATCGACTTCAACGACCTCGACATGCCCACCACGGTCATCACGTACATCAACGAGCGCACGAAGACCTCGAGCCGCGACTACCGCAAGGCCGAGGGTGAGCTGATGAACGCTGTGGGAGCTCTTGAGATCATACTCAATCAGGAGCGAGCCACCTGGTAGCTATAAACAGATTTTCTGTTTATAGAAGAAAGCGCCCCACCAATCCGCCAAGACCAAGTGGAGCGCTAAACAATCCCATCCGAGTTGATTGGAGTCGGCTATGCCCGACAGGAGGGACTTTTTTAATTATGACACGTTCGTCATGGGGGACGAAGACCAAAATCGCCAAGAACAAATGGCGCATCAGGTGGTGCGAGTGGGACGGGCTCAATCGAGTACGCAGATCCAAAACGCTCTACCCATGCACCTCGCGTGAAGCGGACGATGAGCTGCGGCGCCTTTGGCAGATTCACCACCTGCCGCCAAACGAACGCGTTGTGCCCTGCCCCACGTTCGGTCAATGTTGGGACGAATGGTATTTCCCAGAACTCAAAGAGCGTCTGGAAAGAGGTGAGATAGCCGCCAATACCTTAAAGAACTATATGAACATGTGGTCTATCTATATCGAAAAGAAATGGAATGGCGTTGCTCTCGACAAGGTTGATGTAAGCGAATACCAGACATGGTTAAAGATGCTCGCGCCGTCATGTGCGGAGCTGTCGAACATCACGGTTGGAAACATGGTCACATGCGCCAAGCTCCACGGCGTAAAGGGAATCACCTTTAAAGATGTGCAATACAAAATGCCTAAGAAGAATACCGCAACTAGCAACGAGCTTGATGTATACACGCTTGACGAGCTGCACAAGCTGATCGAAAGCGCGAAGGGCAGTCGCATTGAGTCAATCCTGATACTCATGGGCAAGGGGTCGTGCCGTACTGGTGAAGCGGTCGCGGCGGCGATAAAAGACATGGAGTATATCGAGCGAAACGGACGAGCCTACGCCATCTACAATCTTTACCGCCAATACGGTGCGTGTAATTCAGAGTTCAGCAGCCTAAAGACGGCAAGCAGCACTCGACCTATTATTGTTCCCGAGCCATGGAGCATAAGGCTCAAAGAGATCGCGGAGCAGCGCAGGGCAGACGATGAACTGTTCCTGTCCGACAACGGAGCTGGGATACCAATGAGCAGACCGACAATCAGCCGTGACTATAAGAAGCTGTTTGCTCAAAATGGTATCCGCAAACTCTCGCTGTCAAAATTGCGCAACTCTTGGGCTACGGCAATGCTGTGGAAGTACAACGTCCCAGCCCAGATGGTGGATAAGATGATGGGGCACGCCGCGCAAAATATTCTCGGCAGGCACTACGATAAACCAGACCGAGATATGTTCATTGAAGAGATTGAGCGCGTGTATTTCGGAAATTAGTTAGGTACCCGTAAGGACAAATTAGGACGCAAGCATTTTATGCAAGCGTCCTACCTGCGGTTTTATCGGTATGACGTTTTATCTCACGTTGTCGTTCATCGCGAAAGAGTTCTTCATGGCGCAGCTCGTGGTGTAGAGCACCTTGCCCAACAGGGCATCGGTCTCCACGCGCACGAGCTCGGCAAACTCCTCGTTGGCGCGTGCAAGCTCGGCAGGCACCTCGGCCTCGGGCAGAACGGCTACGGCAGCGTCG
The DNA here is from genome assembly GCA_900545555.1 of uncultured Collinsella sp. Lineage (GTDB taxonomy): Bacteria > Actinomycetota > Coriobacteriia > Coriobacteriales > Coriobacteriaceae > Collinsella. The sequence goes on along the minus strand of UQZI01000023.1, from coordinate 18,278 downwards.
ACGTCATGAATCTGCTTGTGGCCCATGCCGCCGACCTTCTCCTGATAATCCTCGACTGCGCGGCCGCACTCATGGAAGCGGACGTCGGCCAGCGCGCCGATCAGGCGGTTGGCCCAGTAGAAGTTTTCGGACGTCACGCGAGCCTGCGTGTCGGCAAAGTACTCGGGCATGGTCTCGACGTTGGCGTACAGCGGAACCAGCGCGTTAAACGAGTTGGAGCCAAAGGCCATCCACTGCACGGCGCGGTAGGCCGGATGCGCATAGGGGCGCAGCTGCAGCACAGCGAGCTGGCTGTTGCGGTTGATGCCGATGGGGCGATAGGCGCCACGCGTGGCGGGCGTGCCCTTGCTGCCGTAGCAGTCGTACTCCGTGCCCTGGTAGTGGCTCGAGAGTACGTACTTGATGTCCTCGATGGTCACCTTGCGCTCGGGCACGCGGCTCCAGGGAATATCGTCGCTCTCGGGCGTGTAGTCGGCCTCGGGACCGTCCCACACATCGCTGGGGTTAAGGCAGCGCTGCATATACCAGGCGCGCGGCGTGTTGTAGACGTGGTCGCTGTCGCTGTGCGAGCCAAAGGCCTCGCGCGGGTTGAAGACCGCGGCCGGACCGTCGCCCTCGACGCCCAGCGTCAGGTCCAGATGCCACTCGGCCATCCAAGCGCGCAGGTCGGCGGAGCACATGTGATCGGCCTGGGCGCCCTCGGCGTCATCCAGGTCAAAGCTGTCGATACCCAGCTGGTTGGGCATGGTCACATAGGCGTCGTCAGGCACGCGCTTGGCGATCCAGTGGTGACCGCCGATGGTCTCGAGCCACCAGATCTCGTCCACGTCGCTAAAGGCGATGCCGTTGTTCTCGTAGGTGCCATAACGCTCGAGCAGGTCACCCAGAATGCGTACGCCGTCGCGGGCGGATTTGGCATATGGCAGCACCAGGGTCACCATGTCCTCCTCGCCCAGACCGCCGTGCTGCGCCGGAACATAGCCGTCCTCGTCCTCGTTGCCCTTGGCGGGCACGTAGTCGACGAGCGGGTCGGCGCCGCGAACGCGCTCGTTGGTGGTGAGCGTCTCGGTTGCGGACATGCCCACATTGAGCTCGTTGAAACCGGCCTCGGCCCAGATGCCGTGGCCCGGGACAACATCGGGGACGCTCGTGTAGCGCATGGGGTTATCGGGCAGTTCAACGGTCAGGTGACTCAGGACGCTCGTATAGACGCGCGGCTGCTCGTCGGGATGCACCACACGCATACGCTTGGGCTCAAACACCCCGTTGGACGAATCCTCGTTGCGGGCGACCAACGTCGACCCGTCGTAGCTCGCGTTCTTACCAACCAAAATCGTTGTGCACGGCATGCGCATCCTCCTTGAGCGAAGAAATCAAACGATAACAGTGTATCGCTTCGGCGCAGAAAGGGCGAAACCACGGCGCTGGCAACCCCTGTGGTCAAAAAATGCCAAATATGAGTACTGTCACCAATTTAGTAACAGCAATTTTGCTACGTATGGGTGTCGAAAGTCTACATTTGTTCAAAAAATAGATGATGTAATTCCTCATAGGTCCAATAAAATAGGCTCTCTATCGATAATAAATATCGTTAGAGAGCCTATTTGGCCTAAAATATATGTGACTATCTTGGCAACAGTACTCATATTTGGCATTTTTTGTCCACGGGGTATAGAACTAACCCCTCAAACAGCCCAAAACGCCTATTTCGATGCGCGCTCGGCCGCCTCGATCACGTGTTTGGCGAGGATCGCCGTCGTCGCAGCGCCCACGCCGCCCGGCACGGGCGTGATGGCGTTAACGACCGGCTCCGCAGCATCAGAATCGACGTCACCCACCAGCTTGCCAGCGGCCTCGTCCCAATTAATGCCAACATCGATGATCGTCTGGCCCTCGCGAACCGCATCCACGCCAATCGTACGCGCGCGTCCAACGGCGGCAACCACAATGTCGGCAGCACGGCACTCGGCAGCAAGGTCGCGCGTATGCGTATGGCACGTTGTCACGGTCGAATTGCGCGCCGTAAGCATGGCGGCAACAGGGCGCCCGATCACCAGCGAGCGCCCGACCACCGCGACCTTGGCCCCATCCAGCTCAACGCCGTAATGATCCAGCAAAGCAAGCACGGCTTCGGCTGTGCAGGGGGCAAAACCCTCGCCGCGCCCCGTAAGCGTGGTGAGCAGCGAAGCCGGCGTCATGGAGTCAACGTCCTTGGCAGGATCGAGTGCCGCGGCAACCGCGTCCTCGTCAAGGCCGGCGGGCAGCGGGCGGAACATCAGGCAGCCATGAACAGACGAATCGGTATTGATGTCCTCGATGGCCGCCAACAGCTCGTCCCGCGAAACATCGGCGGGAAGCAAAACGCGGCGAGCTTCAATGCCAACCTTCTCGCAGCGCCTGAGCGCACCGCGCTCGTAGGATAGGTCGTCCTCGCGTTCACCCACACGCACGATAGCCAACGTCGGAACAACGCCGCGCTCGCGCAAAGCCACGCAGCGAGCAGCAAGTTCCTCAGTCAACGCGCGGGCGACGGGAGCGCCCTTCAGCAGTTCAGCCATGGCTATCCTCTCTTCCTTGCAGCGTCGGCGGCGCGGCGCGCCAGCGCATCGGCGCGCGGCAACCACGTGTCCAGCAGCTCATCGCACGCGGTCTCGAGCTCCTCGGCGCGCGCCCGGTCCTTCATAGACGTGGTGTTGGCAAAGAGCGTCAAGCTCGCGCCCTGCATAGCGGAACGGCAGAACACGGCGCCGCACGCCACATCGGACAGCAGCTGACGCGAACCCTTGTCGGCCATGTCCTCGAGCAGCGCCAGCGCGCGCCCGCAGGCATCCATAATGCGATACGGCGGCATAGCGGCCACATGCAGCGCATCCTGAATCGCGGTCGCTCGAGCCGGATCGTCACGCGGAATACCGTATGCCGCGGACACCTGCCCATAGGCACGAACGTCCTCGGCAACCAACTCGACAAGCTCCTGGGCCAGCTCATCAGCATGGGCAAACGCACGCGTCAGGTCATCCGCACGATCAGCAAGCGCGGGATTGGTCGCACCGTAGCGGGCAACCATTCCGCACAGCGAGGCGCCCAGCGCGCCCACAAAGGCGCTCGCGCTGCCACCGCCGGGAACCGGCTCGCGTGCGGCAAGTGCCTCGGCAAACTCTCGACAGGTTTTATCCATCATCTCTTGGCTCATACGCACGCACCTTCAAGTCATATACATCGGTCAGGCGGCAACCGCCGACCAACCGCATCGAACACGTAATGGTGCTAAGTCTAGCCCATAAGCACATGGGCGTCAGCACACCTGGCCATCGCGGATTTCTATGACGAACGATAGGCCATGCCAACGCAAACATGGGACACATGGCCCACGTTTCGAGACTCCCGGGCAGCGGCAACTAGGGCATACATATAGGTAAGGAGCCCCATGTTGGGGCAACGCTCATCACGGCACCGGACGACGAATGGAGGAATCACCGCACAGCAAACAAAGTCATCATGTGCACGCGCAACCGCCGCCCCAGCGATCCGCGGCACACGATGTCCCTGGCAGACAAGGAGGACGCCACCATGAAGAAAAAGACCCTATCGATCCTTTCCCTTTGCATCGCCCTCTTTGCCGCGTTTGCCCTTGTCGGCTGCGGCGGGAGCGCATCGGGCGGCGGCAGCGCCTCCAAGAGCGAGAGCAAGGAAAAAGCTCCCGTCGCCAAGAAGACTGACTTCATTTGGTTTAAGGTCGAGATGCCCGAGGGCGTCGGCGTAAGCGACTCCGCCGGCAAGAATGCCGACAGGGTCCAGCTCACCTTCCCCGAAGACGAGAACGCCTCGGCCGATCGTTTTATCCCCGTTTGGAAAAAAGCGCTGACAGCTGAGGAATCCCACGCCGACCAGGCGGAAAAGAAGGGGGATACGTTCCAGTGGAAGGATGGCGGGTCCGTCGAGTATAACGGCAGGACGTGGCTCGTCGGAACGTACGAGGACAACAGCGGCGTCTCAACACTCCTATTTACCGACGTTGAACCGGGAAGCATCTATGTCCTTATCTCGAACTTCGACCTGCACAAGAAAGAAGCCGAGGCGCTCCTCAACTCCATCGAATTCCCCGATGACACGGCAGAGGCAGTTTCCGAGGCGCGCGAAGTCGAGATTTCGAGCATCGAGCTCAAGTAACGGAACACCCGCACGCGCCTACGCGCACCTGCGCATATGCGCCCCATTAAAGCAACGGGCACCCAGCCCCGGGGAGGGCCGACAGCATCGGCCCTCCCCTCTTTTGGGCCCGCGCATATTGCCACTTGTCGGCGCAATTCCAGCCCTCAGAATGGGACACATGGCCCACCCTAGCGAGCCGTCCACGCGTACAGTAAAGGCAGGTAATCCATGGGCGGTTACAGATCGAGGAGGACACGACCATGAAAAAGAAGGCCTTTGCGATTCTCACCCTCTGCATCAGTCTCTTTGCCGCAGTTGCTCTGGTGGGCTGCGGTGGCAGCGGCGACGCTACCGGCAGTGGTGGTGGCGGCGGAGCAGAAAAGCCAGCCGTGGATATGAGGACCGACTTCATTTGGTTTAAGGTCGAAGTCCCCGAGGGCGTCGAGATCGCCGACGTCGCCGGCGACACCGCCGACAGGGCCCAGTTTAAGTTCACCGAGAGCGAGCACGCCAGCGACCGCTTCATCCCCGTCTTCGATCCTGACAAGAACGCCGATGAGCTGTTCGACTACGAGGCAAAGTGGAAGGCCAGCTCTGGATGGACCGAGAGCGATCCCGTTAAGTACAACGGCAAGACCTGGCGCAGTGCTTACTTTACGCACTCGGGCGGCGTAACGACCGAGTGCTTTACCGACGTTGAAGGCGGCAGCGTTTACGTGCGCATCGACAACGTCGAGGAGCACAAGGACGCCGTCGAGACCATGATGAAGTCCCTGGAATTTGCCGATGATATCGCCAAGGCCAAGACCGAGGCCATGGACGTCAAGCTCGAGGATATCGAGATCAAGCGCTAAGCGACTGGCGAGCGCAGCGGGAAACACGAGCGCAGCGCAAACAAGCGACGGTACCCCAGCGCTTCGTACTAAGGGAGGGCCGGTAAACCGACCCTCCCTTTCTTATGCCGGCAGCCGACGAACGCGAAGATGGCGGGCGGCAAAACCGCCCCCCAGCGCGGTAACGGCACAACATGAACAAGCACCCCAGCACGTCCGCTCGCCGATTTATAGCGCCGCGCAGACAATTGAGCCGACACCTTTAAACATCCGGGCAGTAAAGTGACCAAAATAAGTGCATAACCGCACCCTGCGAATGGAGGAGTTATGACCGAACATCATGCCATCAGTCGCCGAGCGTTTACGCTGGGCCTTGGACTCGCGGCGTTGTCGCCACTTGCAAGCCTGCCCGAAACCGCCACGCTGGGCATTAGCCCGCGGACAGCCTTTGCGGACGGCACGGCCGAGTCAGCGGCCACCCTCGACAATTTCGTCATTCGCCTTCGCCCCGCGGGCTATTTTCGCACCGCGAGCGTCAACGAAGACGGCAACGTCATCGGCAACGTCTGCCACCTGTTTAATGACGGCACGTCCAGCAAGCTCATCCTCGAGCACGTAGGGACCGATGCGGACGGCACAAACTGGTATGCCATCCGCACCCTGCTCAATTTCGAAGAGCACAAGAAGACGGGCTACAGCATTTGGTCGGTCGATGGCGACTCGGACAAAGATGGAAAGGTCATCCACGTATGGAGTGGCGAGTACGACCATAAGGACAGCCGCGCCTATACGTTCGACCGCCAGTTCGACGGAACTTATATTATTCGAGACCGCATATACACGAAAAACGGTATTAACTACCTGGCCATAGAATCGAAAGGCAAAGACCAAGACAACAACAAGATTTGCCAAAAGAAATATTCCATTCCGTGGGAGCTCGAGCTTGTCGGCTACAGCATGGACAAGACCAATGCCACAGTTAGCAGCATCGACTGGACCACGTATAGCAGCTACGTCGACGGACCATGTTGGATGAGCCACGTCGAAGGCAACAAGTACCTCGACGAGCTGAGCATCCCGGGCACGCACGATTCGGGAACTTGCAGCGTGGACAACGACACCGAACCCCAATCCTCGCAAGCAAAGTGCCAGCAGGACTACATCCCCACGCAGTTGCTCGAAGGCATTCGCTATTTTGATATCCGACTCGGAAAAGGCAACGACCCCGGCATCGACCATGGAAGTTGCTACCTGCTCAAAAAAGACGGGCACTTCATGCATCTCTCCGATGTCGTTGGCTACTTCAAAAAGTTTTTGAACGAAAATCCGTCAGAAGCGCTCATCATGCTTGTATCCCGAGGCAACAACGAGGCTACTGACGAGAGCCTTACGACGGCTTTCGCCAAGGTTTTGGACGACAACCCCAAACTGTTCTATACGTCGAGCCGCGTTCCCACACTGAACGAGGTGCGCGGAAAGATCGTCCTGCTGCGCCGATTTGGACTCGCCGGCGACAGCGTAAGCGGCCACACGTGGGGCCTCGACCTAACCGAATGGGACAACAAAATCGCAGCACACCCCAGCAGCTCCTCTATGTGTCTCGTCCAAAACGCGCAAGGCTTTGAAGCCGCAGGGGAAACAGGCGACAAAAAAGCCTATTGCACCAAGGTATATGCCCAGGACCATTACGAATGCACCGGAACCGACAAGATCAGCTGGGTCGATATGGCCCTGCAGGAGACGGCTAAGCTCACCCGCAACGAGGTAGATGTCGAGGACGATAACGGGGCCAAGGAGCAAGTCCTGGAGCGCTGCTGGTCTATCAACTACACCAGCTGCACGAATCACAAGCAAGGAAGTAATCCTTTTACCGCAGCACGAGTGGTCAACGAGCATCTGTACAAGAGCCCGTACATCAATCCCAGCGGCATCGAGGATACAAAGTCAGATTACCTCAAGCACATTGGCATCATCGCATCCGACTTTGTTGATGCGGCGCTGGCGCGAAGCATCTACCAGCGCAATTACAATTACGATACGAAGCACGCGCAGTCGGCTTCGTGCTGCCTCCCGACCCGCATGCGCATGACGTACGGCGACTCGCTGAGCGATGCCTCGCTCCAGGATGGCAAGACCGTTGGCGAGGGCCATTTCCGCCTTGTCGACAGCAGCAACGTACTCAACGTGGCGGCTTCGGGCCATACGTTTACCATCGAATATGTGGATGTCGACGCCTTAGGCAACGAGACCGTTACGGAGCTGCGGGGTCATGTGCCCATCGATATCGATCCACGCGCGCTGACGCCCCATTTTGAGGGGCTCGAAGGCCTTAAGGCCGGCGAAGACGTGCGCGCCAAGATTGCGGCATCACTCGAGGGCAAGCTCGAAACCGATGCCTGCACGGCCCAGCTCGAGTTTGTGCACGACGCGGACGGCGCTCCGGGCACGGCAATGGTCGAGGGCGAAACATTTGCCGCAGGAACGTACTGGGTGCGCGTGAACGGTCTCTTGGGCGACGCGGCGCAGAACTACACGCTCGCCAGCGACGGAGCCGCAAGCTTTACCGTAGCGGCCTCGAGCAGTGCAGGCGGCACCGGCAGCGGCACGGGTTCCAACGCAGGCGGCGCCGACAAGAACGGCAAGGGCAAGAGCTCGGGCGGAAAACTCGCCGACACAGGCGACGGCTCTGGCGTTGCCGCCGGGCTCGCCGCTGCCGCCGTGGCGACAACGGTCGCCGGCGCGGCAATGCTTGCCAGTGACCGCGAAGACAACGGAGACGTTGACGATTAGGCCAGCCGGCCCTTTTGGACACATTGATTTAATGAGGGGCGCAGGACACCGTTCTGCGCCCCCGATTTTTACCTTGGCCCGAACGCCGCCATGGGCTACATCACCATGTTCAGCGCGTTAACAAACTCCTGGGCCCTCGCACGGCTGCTCAGGCTAAAGACGCAAGCGGTCAACAGCCTGTTACGTAGGAAAACGTCGCGGCCCTTGATCCTGTTGACCCCCGTGATGTCCTTAAGATAGACAATCTCGGTGTGCTTGCCACCAAACGTGCCCTTCTTGAGCACCTCAATACGGTTAGGGTAGATCTTGACGTCTTTAAACCTACCCGAACCCTTGTCCTGAAACAGCAAGGTGTTGTTGTCCATGCGTGCCACTCCCATGGGGTTCGTTAAAACTGTCTCTATGGCCACATTTTAGTCACCGCAAACCCTTTTCGCGGTCGTGCGCAGAGCACCAAAATCGTGTCCGCACGAGCAAATAGACTAATACAACAAGGAATATAAGCCGTTATCCAAGGATTGCGACGTAAAACAAAGGATTAGCAATGGCTAAGATTTAAGTCAGAAAACCCTTAGGAAGTGCTAATATATAGTTATTGAAAGAGGCTGAGATGCAGAGACGCGAATTGATCCGTATCCTCGAAGAAGCCGGCTTCATCTCGAAAGGAGGCACTAATCACGAGAAGTTCGTCAAAGGAGATAAACTCGTGCTCGTGAAACGCCACCGAGAGATTGAGGATCAAATTGCCAAAAGAATCCTAAGGCAGGCAGGGCTTCGATAGCTCATCCTCATCACATTTCGCATCGCTTTTTAGAGGAGGTCTTGCATGGTTTACGTATGGGAATTTGAGTTCTTTGATTCGGACGGTATGGTCGATGCCGTGCCATGTGGCTCGCTGGGCGGAGGAGGAACGTTTGGCTCCGATCTAAACGACGCTGTCGAAAGCGCCGCTGATTTTCTCGCATGTATGGTCGACGATCACCTTATGGGTGGCGTCGATCTTCCCGCGCCAGACTTCGGACATGAGCCGCGACACGGCGGCAAGATTATCGCCGTAGCCGTCAGCCGCGAACTCGCCGACATCCCCGCCGTCACCGCAGCGGATGCCGCGCGCATGCTCGGTGTTAGCTCAGCACGGGTATCGCAACTGATAAATGCTGGGCTGTTGGATTCTTGGAAGGACGGCACCAAGCGCATGGTGTCCAAAGCTTCCATCGAGGCACGACTCGCCGACGCACCAAAGGCAGGGCGCCCGAAAGAGGTCCCTATTGCCGTATAAAGCAATAGCGTTGCGGGTTTTTCATTTGTTAGATTAGCTGACAAGCTCTTCCAATTCGGGACTCACTGCGTCCCGAATTGGGATGGACATATTGCCGCAGGTAGCCGCGCATCCTCAATCCAAAGTACGAGAGGTGTTTCCCATGACAGACAGACCGAAAACAACGCTGCGCGACTGCATCTATGGACTTGCCGTCGGCGACGCGTTGGGCGTTCCCTACGAGTTCAGGCCTCGTGGCACGTTCGAATGCACGGACATGATCGGCTACGGCACGCATGGGCAGCCCGCCGGCACCTGGAGCGATGACACGTCCATGACGCTTGCCACCTGCGACTCGATTAGGGAGCTCGGTCATATCGACACCGCAGACATGCGCGACAAGTTCGTAGGCTGGATTGCCCGTGGCGAGTATACGATCGACGGCGTTTTCGATTACGGCGGCACGACCGCCCGCGCCCTGCACACCGGCAAAGGCGGCTCCGGCGAACGCGACAACGGAAACGGTTCACTCATGCGCATCGCGCCCCTGGCGTTTGTCGACGCGACTGGCGACGAGATCTGCGAGGTCTCCGCGATAACGCACGCCCACAGAACGTCGACCGATGCATGCGTCATATTTGTCGAGCTGATGAGGGGCGTGATGAACGGCACGCTTCCCTCGTGGGCGCTTCATCTGAAAGGTGTGCCTGAGCAGGAAATCAGGTCCGGCGGCTTCGTGCGCGACACCCTTAAGGCCGCCAGCTGGTGCTTTGTTAACACCAACAGCTACGAAGATTGCGTCCTTGCCGCCGTCAACCTGGGCGACGACACCGACACCACCGCAGCCGTCGCAGGCGCCCTCGCCGGCACGGCATACGGTATCGACGCAATTCCACAGGAATGGATCGATACTCTACGAGGGAAGGATCTAATTGAGAGCTGCCTGTTTTAGGGCACCATACAAGAAATAAGGCTGGAGGCACCATGGAGAGGAAGATCGCGAATATAGATGAGTTCCAAATGGACGAAAACGAGACCCCGATACTCCCAACGGAACTGAGGGAGGAAGAAAACCTTTACGTCCTCCCCGACGGGCGTTACCTCCCCTGCGGGGTCTACAGGACCGCGGACGGCGGTTCGCTCATTTATGAGCCATCCGAGCTCAGCTTCTTCGGGCAGATGCTTGCTCAATTCAAAGAGTGCTAGAGGTTTGATTGCCCGTTAGATCGACGCTGTTCCAAACTATGGGATGGGTAGGATGTCTCCCACGGCATTGCCCAGACCTCTACTCGATCTGGCGAGAATATAAGCAGTAACGGATAGCGAAGGGAGCCATGAAAAGGGCCGGTTGCAGCCGGCCCTTTAGACGATAATACCTGCGTTGCCCGCGCTTCCGAAGTGTGACTAGCTGAGGAGCGGGTTCCGCGGCACATCCTGATTTTACCCAGCGAGACGGCTCTTTTGCAGCCGCTCCACCGTTTATTTACATCCACCACCACAAGCGGATACCGCGCGAACGAGAGCAAAGAAACAACGCCGGCGCGGCCAACAGAACAGACAATCCATGCGACCAAAGAAATAGAAAAGCGCCCGCGGCCTCGGTTCTTCACCCAGGTCTAGGCGCTTTTCTTGGCACCATCGCACCACATCCGCCATCGCCTCCGGCCCGACACTCATTAAAATGCAAGCGGGAAACGACCTCAAGATCACCAACAACAGCTTCAAGCAAGCGCTTGGGCAACTGTCGCAACACGAGCGCCCATAAAAAGGGGCCAGTTTAATAAGTAAGAGAGCCTTACCACCAATTGTCATTCGGGCACGATCAGCCAATAGGTCAAATGGCAACTAACGGGTGTCAGATATACCAATATACGCAAGATTAACTGCTAGAATGCAATGGTGGACAGGCTCACCAGCGTCGAAGAAGCATAAGGTAAGGAGTGCGCATGATTGCTGTCGACTACAGCTCCTCAACGTCATTTAATGAGGATGCTTTCGAACAAGGCATCATTGACCACTTGCAAACGAGCCTGGGGTACGAGCACCTCTATGGACCCGATGTCGCTCGTTCCTCCGACGCGTTTGACGACGCCTTCCTACCTGACGTCATTGGACCCGCTCTTGAGAGCATTAACCCCACGCTCAATCGGCGGGCGATTGATGCCTCAATTACCAAACTAAAGGAAATCGAGGGCAGCGACCTCATCGCCAAGAACAGCATCTTTATGGACATGCTCCAGAACGGTGTGGAGACAAGCTGGTTTGACGGCAAAGAAGAGCATACGGACATCGTGCGCTTGGTCGATTACGACAATCTCGAAAAGAACTGCTTCCACGTTGTTAACCAGTGGACCTACATCGAGTGTGGCACCAACAAACGTCCAGATGTCATCGTATTCGTCAACGGGCTTCCGCTTGTACTCTTTGAATTGAAATCGCCCGCTCGAGCCGACGCCGACAGCGAAGATGCCTACCAACAGATTCAAAACTACAAACGACAAATTCCATCGCTTTTCGTGTACAACGCCTTTTGCGTCACCAGTGACATGCTTCACACCAAGGTTGGCACGATCACCGCCAACGAGTCGCGTTTCGTTGAGTGGAAGAGCGTCGATGGAAGCTACGAGGCAACCCAGTACGCCGATTGGAAGACGCCCCTGGACGGTATGTTCCCCAAGGAGCGGCTCATCGACATCCTGAAGAACTTCATCCTGTTCTCCGAGGACGCGAAAATTCTCGCGGGGTACCATCAGTACTTCGCGGTGAACAAAGCGCTCGAGAGCGTGCATGAGGCCATCGGCGGCGACGGCAAGGGCGGCGTCTTCTGGCACACGCAGGGCTCGGGCAAGTCGCTTTCGATGGTTTTCCTTGCCCATCTGCTCGAAGAGAAACTCGACAGCCCCACCATCGTGGTGATTACCGACCGCAACGACCTCGACTCGCAGCTGTTCGCGCAGTTCTCCAAATGCTCAGACTTCCTGCGCCAGATGCCCGTTCAGGCGCAGAGCCGCGCCGATCTTGCGCAGCAGATCTCGAGCCGCCGTGCCAACGGCATCATTTTCACCACAATGCAGAAGTTCGAGGAGGAGGACATCGCCCTCTCCAAGCGCAAGAACGTCGTTGTGATGGTGGATGAAGCGCACCGTGGGCAGTACGGGTTCGAAGAGAAATACGACCGTGACGGTAAGAAGCACACGGGCACCGCGCTGCTCATCCGCCGCGCCCTTCCGAATGCCACCTTCATCGGCTTTACCGGTACCCCTATTTCTGCCGAAGATCGATCGACTCGCGAGGTTTTCGGCGATTATATTGACGTCTACGACATGACTCAGGCAGTAGAGGACAACGCAACTCGACCCGTGTTCTACGAGAGCCGCGTCGTCGCACTCAAGCTGGATCAGGGCATCCTTGCAAAAGTTGACGATGAGTACGAAAAGCTCACCGAGCAGGCTAACGCCGAAACCATTGACGCAAGCAAGCGTAACTTTGCAAATCTGGACGCCGTTCTAGGTGCACCCGAAGTCATCGATGCCCTTTGTCAGGACATTGCAGAGCACTATGAGACCAACCGTGCGCACGAACTCACCGGCAAGGCAATGATCGTTGCGTATTCGCGCCCCGCCGCCATGGCTATATATCAACGTATATGCGAGCTGCGACCCTCTTGGAAGGACGAGGGCAAACTCGGCGTTGTCATGACCATGGGCAATCAGGACCCCGAGTGGTGGTTCGACGTCGTAGGCAATAAGGCCCATGTGAAGGAGATGGCAAAGCGCTTTAAGGATGATGCTGACCCGCTCAAAATCGTAATCGTCGTAGACATGTGGCTCACCGGTTTTGACGTGCCGAGCCTTGCCACCATGTATGTGTATAAACCCATGCGCGGGTATAACCTGATGCAGGCAATCGCACGCGTAAACCGAGTGTATAAAGACAAGGTTGGCGGATTGGTTGTTGACTACGTAGGCATAGCTAACGCCCTTAAACGCGCCATGAAGGACTACACCAAGCGCGACCAAAAGAAATACGGCGACATGGATATCGGGAAAACCGCCTATCCTAAGTTTTTGGAAAAACTGGCGGTCTGTCGCGACAAAATGTTTGGTTACGATTATTCGGAATTCATGAGCACCGAGTCCGCCGCACGTCGAAGCGAACTCATAACGGGTGGAGTAAATCATATCCTTGCACCCGGCGACGAAGATACCACCCGCGACTTTGTTGAGCAGGCAGGAGTCATGCTCAAAGCCTATGGACTCGCCAAAAGTCGCGCAACAGACATGCAGCGCATCGAGGCCGGCTATTTCCAGGTTGTTCGAGAGCTCATCCTTCAGCTCACCGAGCAGGGCGGCACCCGCAGCAAAAACGGAGGCAAACTTACCCTTAAGCAGGTAAATGACCGCATCAATGCACTGCTCGAACAGAACATCGTCCATACCGACGGCGTAATAGACCTGTTTAAGGTGGAAGACGAAACGGTTTCGATTTTTGATCCCAAGTTTCTGTCGAGCCTCTCGCGTATGAAAGAGAGGAACTTGGCTTACGAGTTGTTGAGAAAACTCATCGACGACCAGATCAAGGGCTACCGCAAGAAGAGCGTAACGCAGGCAAAGAAGTACTCAGAACTCATGCAAAGCATGGTAAATGGCTATCTCAACGGGCAGCTCACAAACGCTGAGGTATTCGAAGAAATGCTCAAGATGGCGAAAGAGATGCTTTCCGAAAGCCAAAAGGCAAAGGAGCTTGGGCTTAGCGAAGAGGAATTTGCGTTTTACGAAGCGCTAACACAACCGCAAGCAGTCGCTGATTATTATCTCGAAAGAAATGACGAGCTGGTCGCCATCACGCAAGAGCTCGCTGCGAAGATGCGCGAAATGCGCACGGTCGATTGGCAGAAAAAGCAAAGTGCTCGTGCTGCCATGCGTGTTGCAATCAAGCGCCTGCTCAAACATCATAAGTATCCGCCAGAGGGCATGGAGTCGGCACTGGCCACTGTGATGGATCAGTGCGAACTCTGGGCCGACAATGCAGCATAGGGAGCTAAAACAGCATGGCTAAAAGCAAAGCTAAGGACACCAAGAAGAACACGGCCGATGTTGGCTTTGAGGACCAACTATGGAACGCCGCAGATGTGCTGCGTGGTAACTTGGACGCTGCCGAGTACAAAAACGTCGTATTAGGCCTCATTTTCCTGAAGTACCTCTCGGACCGTTTCGACGAACGCTATCTAGAGCTCGTCGCAGAGGGTTACGGCGACGAGGAAGATCGTGACTGCTACATGGAGCAGAATGTCTTCTTCGTTCCCGAAGAAGCACGTTGGGCGAACATCTCACAGGCGGCGCATACGCCCGAAATTGGCCAGATCATTGACAATGCCATGCGCGCCATCGAGCGCGAGAATGACAAGCTCAAGGACGTGCTGCCCAAGAACTTCGCTCGTCCCGAACTAGACAAGAGGCGCTTGGGCGACGTCGTTGACTTATTCACAAACGTACAAATGACCGATAACGAGAGCGAGAAAGACCTGTTAGGGCGCGCATACGAATATTGCCTGCAGAAATTCGCATCAATGGAGGGCAAAAACGCCGGCGAGTTCTATACACCGTCGTGCATCGTGCGCACGCTGGTTGAAATCCTCCAGCCTTTCCACGGTCGTGTGTACGACCCCTGCTGCGGCAGCGGAGGCATGTTCGTGCAGTCCGCCGCCTTCGTCGAGCACCATGGCGGCAACGTGGTACAGGACATCACCATCTTTGGCCAGGAGAGCAACCCTACCACTTGGAAGCTCGCAAAGATGAACCTCGGTATTCGCGGCATCGAGGCCGATTTGGGCAACTATGCAGACACTTTCAGCGCCGACCAGCACAAGAATGAAAAGTTTGACTATGTGTTGGCAAACCCACCCTTCAACCTCAAGAACTGGGGCGGCGAAGCGCTGCAGGAAGACGTACGTTGGAAGTACGGCATGCCGCCCACGGGCAACGCTAACTTCGCTTGGATGCAGCATATGATTTGGCATCTTAACGGCACGGGCAAGATTGGCCTCGTATTGGCAAACGGGTCGCTCTCGAGCCAGACGAGCGGCGAGGGCGATATTCGACGCGCTATCGTAGAGGACGATTTGGTCGAGGGCATTGTAGCCATGCCGGGGCAGCTGTTCTACAGCACCCAAATTCCCGTGTGTCTGTGGATCCTGAACAAGAAGAAGGCTCAGTCCGGCAAGACGCTATTCATCGATGCCCGCGAAATGGGCACCATGGTCTCTCGCAAACTACGCGAGTTTACCGAAGAGGACATCAACAAAGTTGCATCCGCATTCGACTCCTTCCGCAAGGGCGAGTTCGAGCCCGTGAAGGGGTTCAGCGCCATAGCGGATTTGGACGAAATCGCCAAGCAAGATTTCATCCTGACACCCGGTCGCTACGTAGGCATTGCCGAGGTCGAAGACGACGGTGAGCCGTTTGATGAGAAGATGGCACGCCTGACTAGCGAGATTTCGAAGTGCTTTGAAGAGTCCAACCACTTGCAGGAGCAGATTAAGAAGAATCTGGAGGCGATTGGTTATGGGATGTAGAGTCGCACTTGGTGACGTTTGTAGCTTCTACCGCGGCGCCAGCGTCCCCCGTACCCGCATGTACGATAAGGGTGCTTATCTTTACATTCACTATGGAGATCTTTACAAAGGTTTCGACCTACACATCGACGTTGAAGACCCCGCAAAACCCATCCCATACATCCTCAACAACGAAAAGATAAAAGACAGTCAGCGTCTCAGAGACCAAGACATCGTATATGTGCTGACCTCAGAGACAGTCGATGACCTTGGTCATGCCTACCTGTTTAACAATCCAAAGGAAAAGCCTACCATTTCAGGCACCGAAACAACCATCGTGCGCGTCAATCGCCGAGACCTCGTCGTGCCGGCTTACCTCAACTATCTTATGAGCTCTCCGCGCTTTATCAGAGAGCTCCGGCAGTACACGAGAGGTATGAAGGTATTCCGCGTCCATCCCAAAGACGTGGCACGAATCGAAATCGATTTACCGCAAACTGAGGTTCAGCATCAAATTGTTTCAATACTTGACGCGATATACGCAAAGCAGCAAGCAAACTCTAAGCTAAATGGCTATTTACTTGAGTTGATGAATGTTCAGTACCAACATTCCTTCTGCTGTAACAAGTTGACCCTCGGGTCGATTTATGACATTGCTAATGTTGTTTATGGAGCAGCGTTCAAGTCTGCCTTGTTTAACGAGGAAAAGGTAGGGTATCCCCTGATTCGCATACGTGATTTGAGCACCTTCTCGCCGCAGTATTGGACAAATGAGGCTCATCCAAAAAGGGTATTCGTACATCCTGGTGACGTTTTAGCGGGAATGGATGCCGAATTCACGCCATGTCTCTGGCAGGGTGAAATGGCTGTACTGAATCAGCGAGTTTGCCTGTTCGAGCCCGCTGCCAATTCGGGAGTTTCAAGAAGTTATTTGCTTATGGCATTGAACCCATTGTTGACTTTCATCCAGAACTACGCCTCTGGTACTACCGTCGCGCATATGGGAAAAAGCGATTTGGAAGCGTTGAACGTGCCTATTCCTGCAAGAGGAGATCTCGAGAGGTTTAATACCATTGCAGAGCCATTGAGAGAACAGATTGTTCAGAATTCGACACAGAACCGAAAACTGGCTGCTCTTCGTGACGCTCTTCTCCCCAAACTTATGTCGGGCGAGATTGACGTCTCAAGCGTCAATTTTACGCAGCTAAATAGCCATTTAGCTGCGTGTTGAGTTCAATTTTATTGTCCAGTAAACCCAAGACGCCAGAAATAGCGGTCTGTGTTTCGTAATCCGGAACACAGACCGGGCATAGATGAACGTGATTGCGATTTATGCCTGGCACGGCGCTTGCAGTTAAGTAGTCTCGCCATGGAAGAGTTTTGAGTAGGTAATAAACAAATTTAGGATCATTGCCCTTAAACTCCGTTGAGTACAAAGACGTATTTAACGGCCAACAAGCCGCATCGGAGTAAAAAACTTGCCCAATAGTTCCATAACGCCCAGTTATGACACATGGCCCCTTAACGGCGGCTTCCGAATGCGTGCCCGTTTGTCCCGAAGATGAGAAAACAGGGTAGGGGCCATCAACTCTGCAGCTGGAGGGAAGGTCAAACCCCCTTTTTAGATTAACAATCTCCCCCAAGGTCTTTTGCGTCCAGCTCATTCCAAATACTTCCTATGCGAAGCCTTCACATTGCTCTGATTAACCATGGCGTAGTACATGGTTGTGTCTATTTTCGCATGGCCCAACAGCTTTTGCACCTGCTCTATGGGCATTCCCTTGTCAATGGCATGGGTGGCAAGCGTACGGCGAAACTTATGCGGATGAACGCGGTTGATACCGGCGCTTCTGCCTAGGTCACGTAAACGGAGTTCTATGCTCCCCACTGTAATACGTCGAGCAGAGGAATCGAGCGCGACAAATAATGCGGGACTCTTGTCAACACGGCTCGAAAGATATTCCGTAAGATGAAGCTTAGCGCGCGCATCGAAGTAAACGGGGCGCTGCTTATTTCCCTTTCCCATTACAAGGCATTCGCGCTCGTGCAGATTGACATCCTTCCTGTCGAGTCGCACAAGTTCGCCAATACGCATGCCCGTCGAAGCGAGTAGATCAACGATGGCAAGATCTCGCTTGGACTCACAGGCGTCTCGCAATACCTCCAGTTCCTCATCGCTAAGCACCTCTTTGGTTACTTGAGCTGTTTTGACGCGACGAATGCGCCTTACAGGACTTTTCACAATGTAATCCTCATCTTCAAGCCATGAAAAGAAGCTCGACATGATACGGCGTATATTATCGATTGTGACCTTACTAGAACCGCGATTCACCTCGTAATCATTGAGATAACGGCGCAAGTCGTCGCTCTCAACCTGGGTATAGGGCTTAGCAAGTGTTGTGTTCATATGCTGTAAGGTTGCCTCATAGTATGCAATGGTTTTAGGAGAGCATCCCTCGACCTCTTTAGCGGTGAGGAAGAGCGCGAGCAGATCTTGTCCCGGCTCCGCTTGTTTCGGTCCAAGTGCCCGTCTAAGTGTAATGGCAAGATGCTTGAGCTGATGTGGGTCGAGAAGGCTCTGCATTTCCGAAAGCACGGCATTGATGACAGTTTCCACGCTGCTCCTTTCGTCGAGTACGATAGCCACAGTGTGGACGGCGTGTTGCACATAGTGAAGTAAATGGCTATTTAG
>UQZI01000022.1 GCA_900545555.1 uncultured Collinsella sp. | reverse complement strand
GAGGGGGTCTCCCCCCTGGTAGGGGACAGGGTGGAGGTCCGGGAGCTGGGAAACGGAGAGGGGTTCGTGGAATCCATCCTGCCCCGGCGGAACGCCTTCGCCCGGCCGGCGGTGGCCAACATCGACCAGCTGGTGGTCATCGCCTCCGGCGCTATCCCAAAGACGGATCCTTTCCTCATCGACCGGGTGGCGTCCATCGCCGCTCTGAAGGACTGTGATGTGGTGGTGGTGCTGAACAAGTGCGACCTGGACAGCGCCGATGACCTGTATGCCATCTACACCGCCGCCGGGTTCCCCACCCTGCGGGTCAGCGCCGAGACCGGGGAGGGCATCGAGGATTTGAAGCCTCTGATTGCCGGAAAGCTATCTGCCTTTACAGGAAACTCCGGCGTTGGAAAATCCAGCATTCTGAACGCGCTGGACCCCACGTTCCACCTCCAGGTGGGAGAGGTGAGCCAGGCCCTGGGCCGTGGCCGCCATACCACCCGGCACGTGGAGCTGTTCCGCCTGGACTGCGGGGCGGAGGTGGTGGACTCCCCGGGCTTCTCCTCCTTTGAGACGGAGGAGCTGAACCTGGAGTTGAAGCGCCGCCTGCCGGAGACCTTTGTGGAGTTCCGGCCCTATCTGGACCAGTGCCGCTTCGTGGGGTGCAGCCACACCAAGGAGCAGGGCTGCGCCGTGCTGGAGGCGGTGCGGGACGGGAAGATCCGGAAGAGCCGCCACGCCAGCTACGTCCGCCTGTACGAGGAGCTGAAGCCCCTCCAGGAGTGGCAGAAAAAAAAGAAATAGCCGCGCAAAAAGAGCCCGCCGCGTCACGTACGCAGCGGGTTCTCTTTGCAGTTAGGAATTAGAAATTAGGAGTTAGGAATGGAGGTGTCCGGCGAAGCCGGATCAATTCAAACCGTTCCGCCGGAGGCGGAACACAAAAATTCCTAATTCCTCATTCCTAATTCCTAATTGAAGTGCCGCACCATTCCCGCAGAGATGTATATACTGGGAGTGAGAAAGGGGCGTGGGACGTATGTTTCGAAGAGGCGGCGGATGCACCCTGCTGGGCATCTGCGCGGCGGCGCTGGGGGCTGGCATCCTGATCGCGGCCATTTTCCCGGCGGGGCTGCTGATGTTTCTGGTGGCGTTCCTGCTGATCGCGTGCGGCTGCGCCTGCTGCCGGCGTTAGAAAGGAGTCAGTGACGATGCGAATTGTGGTGTGGAAGTCCCCAAAGGCCCTCAGCGGCATTCTGCGGAAGCTGTTCAGGATTCCGGAATAACCAGTCCCGGCCGGGCATACAGTGTCAGCAGAGCGAGACTCCGTGGACAACATGGCGGCGCAGGTCATGATGATGTTCATACACGAGCGCCCGCGCAGGTCAAATAGGGCGCCGGCGAGCAGAGCGCTCACGCCCATCAGCAAGCGCGACCAATCGCCCAAGTCAACGGACCCGGCGGCGTGCGAGATCGTGAGCCCCGCATTGAGGGCGGCAAACACCCCGGTAAGGCAGGCGGTTGCAATCGTCAGACGCACCACGGCGCGCCGAAAAGCCGCCGTTGACTCGGGATCGTTTTGCCATTTGGCGCCAAACTCCGATGCATCCACCGAAAGCTCGGAGATATCGGGTTCAGGCCCAAACTCAGATTCGCCGCGCAGCTTGGCACGGCGGACGCCGTGGAGGAGCGCCACCTGCGCGACCGCACAGGCAACAAAAACAAACTGCTGCGGAATCCCCGCGGGTATCACCATGTGGCTGAACACCTGAAGCAGGACGCCCAGAGCATATGAAAGCGCCGCCGCGCGCGCCAAGTACGGCGTTCGCGCAAAGCGCCGCGCAAAGTTGGCGTGAGCGGTCGATCCGCAGTAGCCCAGCGTGCAACACGCCATCAAACCGCCGGCAATTACCACCTCAAACCGAACCGCCATAATCATCAGCAGCAATGCCGACACCAGCAGCACGCCCGTGATGTCGCTCGTCGTATCGATCGCGCGGGGGCGGCGATAGTACAGAATAGGACGCACAAAAAAGCCGATTACGCTCGCACCGACGATGAGGGTCTCGTAGGTAGCAACCTCGCTCGGCGGCACAAACTCGGCCACGCGCATGTCGAAGAGGTACTCGCCAGCCAAAAACGTAAAATAGAACAGCGCCAGGCATATAATCTCCCGAATGCCCCAACGCAAATACGCTGTTGTGTCTCCCATACCTTTCATGAATACCCCATTACAGTCGCTTAATGGCCTGCAAACTCATTCTATTAGAGAACCAGTCCTAATATCGAGCCTATCCTCAAAATGTCGCTAATTTGACCCCAACAGCCCACGGCGTAAACCGATTTTGAGCCGCAAGGCCCAGAAGGGGCGCGCACGGCTTGCAGCTCGGCAAGGAGTGTCCCCAACTGCCACTCATTTAAGTCTGTCCCCAATGAGTGCCTTCGACAAAGAGTGTCCCCCGCGACCAGTCGTTTAAGAACGTCCCCGATGACTACCCGCAGATGAAAATGGGCCATGTGTCCCAGTTGTGGAGACTCGTTGAGCCGTCTGGGTATCGTGAAAGGCTGCGCACTCCCCCATCATCAAAAGTGACACACGCTACCAGTTGATGGGAGGCAGCCATGGGCTTCTTTGACAAGATGTTCGAGAAGAAAGAGTGCGCGATTTGCGGTACCGAGCTGGGACTTCTAGGTAAGACAAAAATCAATGAAGGCTACCTGTGCAAAGAGTGCGCCGGCAAGCTCTCCCCCTACTTTCACGGCTATCGCTCCAGCACCGCGGACGATATCCGTGAGCAACTCGCCTACCGCGAGGCCAACGCCGAGCGCCTGGCGTCGTTCAACCCCACGCGCACGCTTTCTGCCGGGCGCACCAACATCATGCTCGATGAGGACGCGGGCCTGCTGGTCATCACCTCGCAGAGCCGCTGGCGCGACGCCAATCCCGACATCATCGAGTTCTCGCAGGTACTCGGCTGCGATATGGATATCGACGAGCATCGCACCGAGATCTATCGCGAGACCGAGGACGGCGAGCGCGAGAGCTACAACCCGCCGCGCTACGACCTGGATTACGGCTTTAATCTGACCATTCACGTCAACACGCCGCACTTTACCGAGATCAACCTGCGCGTAAACGACTCCACCATCGATCAGCGCGGCTCCATCGAATACCGCGAGGCCAAGCGCCAGGCAACCGAGGTCCGCGACGCGCTGGTGCAGCTGCGCCAGGAGACACGCGACAGCGTCGTGGCCGCCAAGGCCCCCAAGACCGCGGTGACCTGCCCCTTCTGCGGAGCCACCACCATTCCCGATGCCAGTGGGCGCTGCGAATACTGCGGCGGCGCCATCGGCGCATAGCCTCCGGCACGGAAAGGACCGATCATGGCCTTCGAGAGCGTCAACTATCAGTGCCCCGCGTGTGGCGGCCCCCTTCACTTTGCCAGTGCCGAGCAAAAGCTCGTCTGCGACTACTGCGATTCGCGTTTTGAAGTCGAAGAAGTCGAGGCCCTCTATCGCGAGCGCCAGGACAAGGCAGATGCCAAAGCCGATGCGGCAGCCGCAACGCCCAAGCCCGTCGCCGACGACGCGGTGCAGGAGCTCGCCCAAAACGCCGGCTACATCTGCTCGTCGTGCGGCGCCGAGCTCGTGTCCGACGGCACCGTCGCCGTCACCACCTGCCCGTACTGCGGCAACTCTGCCGTGGCGCCCGGCCAGCTCTCGGGCGACTTCTCGCCCGACCTGGTGATTCCGTTTAAGCTCGGGCGCGACGACGTCACGGCCGCACTCAAGGAACACTACAAGGGCAAAATCTTGCTGCCCAAGAGCTTTGTCACCGGCAACCACATCGACGAGGTCCAAGGTGTCTACGTGCCGTTTTGGCTCTACGGCGCCCGCGTTGACGGCGAAGTGTACTTTGACGCGACCAACGAGACCGTGACCGAGGAATCCGACCGCACCGTCACGACCACCGACCACTACGACGCCTATCGCAAGGGCAATATCTCGTTTAAGCGCGTGCCCGTCGACGGATCGTCCAAGATGCCCGACGGCCACATGGACGCCATCGAGCCGTTTGACTACGACGCACTGCGTCCGTTCTCGGTCGCATATATGCCCGGCTACATCGCCAACCGTTACGACGAGGACTGCGAGACCTGCAAGGCGCGCGCCGAGCGCCGTATGGAGGAGAGCACGATCTCGGCCCTGCGCGAGACCGTCGTCGACGAATATGACGATGCCACGGTCGAAAGCAAGCAGCTCGACTACACCTGGGAAGACAGCGACTACGCCCTGTTCCCCGTCTGGATGCTCTCCACCTCGTGGAACGGCAAGAGCTACCTGTTTGCCATGAACGGCCAAACCGGCCGCTTGGTCGGCGAGCTCCCCTGCTCCAAGCCCAAGCTCGCTATTGCCTCGGTGCTGTTCTTTGTGATCGGATTTATCCTCTCCCAGATTCTCTTTATGGGTGAGAACGCCTTCGATCCGGATTACCTCGCCTTTGATATCGAGGGCATCCTCATCAACATCGTCGCGCCGCTGATCATCGTGATTATCGGAGACGTGCTACTGGTAGGCCAGCTCAAGACGGCCAACGAGGCCACCCACGCCGACGAGTACTGCGGCGAGCTCGACCTGACCGAGAAGCACGACACCTTCAACCACACCGAGACCACCGTTGTCATGAAAGACGACAAGGACGACTAAGCAATCCGACCAATACCACCCGGCCTTTGACGAGAAAGGAAGATCACCATGGGACTCTTGAAAGCTGGATTGGGAGCTGCCGGCGGCGTCATGGCCGACCAGTGGAAGGAATTTATCTACTGCGAATCGATGCCTGCTGACGTCTTGGCCTGCAAGGGCAGCAAACGCACCGGTGGCCGCAGCTCCAACACGCGCGGCGAGGACAACGTCATCTCCAACGGCTCGGTCATCGCCGTCAACGACGGCCAGGGCATGCTCGTGGTGCAAAACGGCAAGATCATCGAAGTCGCGCTGGAGCCTGGTGAGTTCGTCTTCGATACCGGCAGCGAGCCGAGCGTCTTTAGCGGCAACCTGGGCGATTCCATCAAGGAGACCTTCGCCAATATCGGCAGCCGCTTTACCTTTGGCGGCGACGCGGGCAAGGACCAGCGCGTCTACTTCATCAACACCAAGGAGATCATCGGCAACAAGTACGGCACCGCCTCGCCCGTGCCCTTCCGCGTGGTCGATAACAACATTGGCCTGGACGTTGACATCTCCGTGCGCTGCAACGGCGAGTACTCGTACCGCATCACCAACCCGCTGCTGTTCTACACCAACGTGTGCGGCAACGTGACCGATAGCTACACGCGCGACAAGATCGACAGCCAGCTTAAGTCCGAGCTGCTCACCGCCCTGCAGCCCGCCTTTGCCAAGATCTCGGAAATGGGCATCCGCTACAGCGCCATCCCCGGCCACACCACCGAGCTCGCCCGCGCGCTCAACGAGGTCCTCTCTGCCGACTGGCGTGACCTGCGCGGCGTCGAGATCGTGAGCTTTGGCGTCAACTCCATCGCTGCCTCGCAAGAGGACGAGCAGATGATCAAGGACCTGCAGAAAGCCGCCGTCATGCGCGATCCCACTATGGCGGCAGCCAACATTGCCAGCGCCCAGAGCGACGCAATGCGCGCGGCAGCCGCCAATCCCAACGGCGCGATGGCAGGCTTTATGGGCATGGGCATGGCAGGTGGCATGGGCGGCATGAACGCCAGCCAGCTGTTCGCCGCCGGCCAGGCACAGCAGCAGGCCGCCCCGCAGCCGGCTCCGGCACCCGCTCCCGCACCGGCTCCTGCCGCTGCCCCCGCGGCCGGCACATGGACCTGCAGCTGCGGCGCCACCAACACCGGCAAGTTCTGCTCCGAGTGCGGCAGTCCCGCACCCGCCCCGGCACCGGCCAAGTGGTTCTGCCCCAACTGCGGCAGCGAAAACGGCGGCAAGTTCTGCAGCAACTGCGGAACGCCCAGGCCCTAGCCCCTCTATCTGGTAATTGGCGGGGGATCCGCCACCCCCGCATTTGCTTCTATGGGTTTCGTTCGATAAAGGAGGACACCATGAAGACAACGTTCAAAAAGTCCGTACTCGCATTTCTGACATGCGTCCTTGCGCTCGCCTTTGCCCTGACGGGCTGCAGCGGCGGCGGCAAAGACCCCAAGGCCAACTTCGTCGGCAGCTGGGAACTCTCGGGTGGAACCCTGGAGGGCGAAGAACTGACCGATGAGTACATGAAGATGCTCGAGGATTGGGGTGTGCACTGCGTCCTGATTCTCGATGAGGACGGTACAGGTGCCCTCGACCTGTTCCTTGAAGTCGTCGACCTTAAATGGGAGGCAAAGGACGCCACCACCGTAACCATCACCGCCGAAGACGAGTCGCATGACATGAAGCTCAAGGACGGCAAGCTCATCCTCGAAGAGGATGACGGCAATCTTGTCTTTACCAAGTCCGACAAGGACCTGTCCGGCACGGTGAAGAAGGATCGCGAGGCGGCCGAGAAAGAAGAAGAGATCGACGAGGCCGTCGAAGACGACGACGTCCAGAAGATTGAAATCTCCCCCGCCGTCACCGTTGCCGATGACGACCTGTGCACCATCACCATCACCGAGAAGTTCAAGGACGAGTGGGGCGACATCGGTTTTGTCGTCAACATCACCAACAAGAGCGACAAGGACCTGACCTTCTACGCCCCCAGCGGCAAGACCAACGTCAACGGCACCATGAAGGAACCCTGGTTCTCGGCTCACCTGATGCCCGGCACCAACGCCACCGAGGAATTCACGTTCTCGAACGGCACGCTCGATAGCCTTGACGACCTGGTCAATACGACCATCGGCATCGACGCCTACCTGACCGATTCCTACGAGGACGTTGCCTCCTACAGCGCAACCATCGCGTAACGGCACGTAACATCAGCCGCGGATTGGCGGACACATCCGCGCACACCAGACGGGGCCGCAGGAGATGATCCTGCGGCCCCGCCGCTTTATGCCGACAGCACTGCCCATACAAGCAGGCCGCCCGCCGTTTTTAGATGCGAAACGGTGGGCGGCCTATCTTTGCGGCGCCGGAACACGGGTGAGCGCGTCGATTACGGGCGCTCCATGTTGGGAACGATGCTGCCCTCGGTCACCGCATGCACGGCCAGGCGCATGATGTTGTCGTAGCCGGTCTTGCTCAGGATCTCCGAGATGCGGCGCTTGATGGTGCCCTCGCTCATAAACAGCTCGGCCGCAATCTCGCGGCGGCTTTTACCCTCGCAGGCAAGGCGCAAGATCGACAGCTCGACATCGTCGAGGGCCGCCGTGCCCGAGAAGATGCTCTCGGGCGGCTTGGGAAACGTGCAGTAACCCGCCAGCGTGGAGCGCATCACGGCGAACAGCTCGTCGATACCGACGTTCTTGTACACAAAGCTATCGACGCCCGCCTCGCGGGCCTGATCGACAAAGGTGATCTCGGGCATGCCTGTCATGATAATGATGCGACACTCGGGCAGCTGCTCCTTGATGCGTGCCGCCGCCACGATGCCGTTTGAATCGTGTTCGGTGCACACGTCCATCAGTATCATGTCCGGGCGCTCCTTGAGCGCGACACCCAAGGCCTCGGAGGCATCGGCGATCGCGGCAACGACGGTCATATCGGGCTGGTCGCCAACGGAGCGCGCCAGGCTCTCGCGCAGGATGGCCTGATCTTCGACAATTAACACGCGGATCATGAGTTTCTCCTTTGGGACGTGTCGTTGGCGCTAAGCGGAATGGATACCGTAAGCGTAAAGGGCGGGGTGGCGTGGACCTCTAGGCTGCCACCCAGATCTTGCGCGACATGCCTCATACCTGGGATTCCCGTTCCCTCGCGATACGATACGGGGGCCGGGGACCCGTCGTTAGAAATCGTCATGTGCGCGACGGCGTCAGCATCCGTCCTCTCCTGCCACAAGCGCACATGGACCCGATGCGCCTGCGCATGCTTGGTGGCGTTGGTCGAGGCCTCGCGGATAATCTGCAAAAAGGCAGCGGCGACACGCGCGTCCTCAGGCAGCGCACCCTCAACATCGATCTGCACGCTCACCAGGCCAAAAGCATGGACGATATCGCCCAGTTGCTCTGCCGGTTCGGTGTCGCCCCCGCTGCGCAGATCGGCAGCGATTGAGCGCAGCAGCGGGTCGATCTGCTCGAGCGACTCGTCGTCCAAGCGCCCCTCCTCCAAATAGCGATGAAGGATTGATAGGCGCTGGCCGATCACATCGTGAACGCGGGCGCGCATGCGCAGATAGGCCGCATTGTCGGCAACTTTTTTGACTTCTTCGATCTGGGCCTGGAGCTCTTGGCCCGCAAGCTCAAGCAGGTGGTTGGCCTGCGCCAGGCGGTCATGCGCATGCGCATACTCTGTCACGTCCAGACCGATTATGCGCTCGAACGAACGGCCCGAGACCATAACGCCATCGCACACAAACAGGCGAATCTCGGCGGGAGAAACCTCGACCACCGCACGCGCCTCACCAAAGCGGTCCAGGCTGATCCGCACGCGGTTCTTACCGCCTTCGGGCATTTGCATGCTGAGCTTGCGCAGGTCGTTCCATGTACCGCTCATATCGCCTAGGTCGGTGGGCATATGAAGCTCCACCAGGTTTTTGCGCATGCAGCGGTTCATGAGCAGTGGACGGCCCCTCGAGTCCAGATACAGGATGCCCACGGGAATCACGTTGATGGTTTCAATCGTCGAGAACGCGGTGATGTCCTCTTGGCGGTTACGGACGTCCATCAAGAGCGCCGCGATGGAGCGGAACAGGAAAAACGCACCCTCTGCGACAAGGACAACGGCCCACGCCGAGCCCATGGCAAAAACCACCGGCGGTGTAACGGCGACAACAAGCAGCAGCTCGGCCAGCATGACAGGGCGACGATAGTGCACCATAAGCACCACGCCATAGGCAAAGATCGCGGCATTGAGCCACAGCACTCCGCCCATTGCCCTGGCGCAAACGTCAAGCGGCGCCACCAGATACGAGCCAGACGACGCGAATAAGATGAGCGCCGAAATCATCAGGTGAAGCACAAGGCTCGTCTCGTAGGCACAAATCACCTTACGGTTATAGGACGAGCGGCGCGATGCGATGAGCGGGACGTGGATCGTCTGCAGACACGCAGCCAGGGCAAAGACAACATCGAGCGCAACGATTTGGGGAAGGATGAGCGAAATCTGCATCGTCACTCACCCGCCCTCGGCATCAAGACGATCATGCGCAGCTGGCCGGGCTCGCCCTCAAGGCGGTATGCCACGTTGCGCCCTTGCAGAGCGCTTTCGAGCTCTTGCGCAGCGGGCGTCTGCGAAAGATCTTCATCATCGTTGGAAAAAAGCGTGGCGCGCAGCTCGACACTGCACCGGTCATGGTCGCCCAAGTGATACATAAGCGCCGGATGGTCGGTGGTGTAGGCAAAAAACGCAAAGTCATACACGCAGTCGTACAGGGCGCTTACCGTACTGGCGTGCATCGGGCGCCGTATGGCGATAATCGAGGCGCAATCGACATCGATGGTGCGCAGGTCACTTGCGAGCTCGTTGGCGATGAGCTGAATGCGGTCGCGGTCAAAACCGCTCTCCCCGTGCTGTGCCAACGTGAGCGACCCCTTGCGTTTGCAATAGGCGACGAGCATCTTGGCGCGCTGCAGCATGCGGTAACGCTCGTGCGAAGATGCCTCATCGGTCAACGGCGGCAGCGAGCTCAGCAGGTCGTACATCCCTTCGAGCGCACGGGCAAGCGCTTGGTCCACGTCTTGGACCAGCAAGGTCTCGGCCTCTTGATCTGCCAGGTGCGTCTTAAGGTCGTAGTCGGCGGCGAGCAGCTCGTTTTGACGCTGCAGTTCCATGCGACGATGTGCCAGTTCACGGTTAAGCTCGTTGAGATCCGACACGTCTTGGGCAAGCAGGGCCGATCCGCCCAGCAGTGGAAAGGCACGGTACACCACATCGGGATCGGACGCCACAGCAAAGGCATGGGCGTGGCCGTGCTCCTGGGTCCGCAACTCCTCGCGCACGCCTACCGGCATTGGCTTTGACGCCGGCGTGGCATAGACTTCCTGCAGGTCGCGCGTTAGAACTTTGAGGTCGAGCGGCAAGGTGTCGAAGATGCCGGCGATGTCGTGATACGACGGAATGACACCGCAATCGAGACAGATTTCCATCGCCACCACGCACAGGACGCAATAGACGAGCGAAAAGTTGAGCCTCCATGCCCAGGGCACGCGCAACGCATACGAGACGGCAAAGAATGCGCCACCCAGCAGTACGAGCGCCGCCGTGCCCGAGAAACGCTGGATGCGAAAGGACGAGGACCGGCCCACCAGGATAAAAAAGGCCACAAAGTTAAAGGCCGTCCACACTAAGACAGCGAAATAACCCCAGCCGTACGTGTAATCGTTGCTCCAGGTGTCGCTTGTACGGTCAAAGTGGAAGACCTGCTGGTGAAAATCGTTGGTGAGCACAAATCCGATAAGCAGGACAGCCACAATCCAAAGCGCAGCGCAGTAGCGGCGACCCAGGCGGTGTTGCTCCAGACCCGCAAGGCGCAGACCACACAACTGGTAGAGCAGCGGAATGAGCGTCATGGGCACGTAGTACAGGTACCACAGCACGGTGGCATAGAACGGCGTGAACGACTTGTACTTGAGAATGACTTCGATCATCCACAGGGCGCAGATGGTAGCGACGGCAACAAGACGGCGGCGCAACACATAGTCCAAACAGCGCAGATAGACCGATACGCCCCAGATCGAAAATATAATTGCGGCGACAAGCAGCGGGAGAGAGCTCGAGTGGACGAGCGCATCCACGACCTCTTTGGACACCTCGCTATAGGCGGGCACGGCGTTAGAAAGTTTGGGGTCGAAGGCGAACAGCGCCGGCAAGACTGCCAAAACCATGAGGAACAGCGCGGTGATGGCGCCGGCGATAGCAAAGACGCGGTGACGGTACACCCGATGTGTTATGCCAACAAGGAATCGCGGCATGGCGAAGAGCCTGCCGCCCCTGGGATCCGCCACGGGTGCGGATCGGGCGGCCGCGTGGCCGATATGTCGCTCGCAGGTACCCATAGTGCTTTTAGTGTACCGACAGGCGGGCCCAAAAAGCGGGCCACATGTCCCAAAATCCGCCGACGGCAAAGGGTGTCCCCAGGGGCCACTCATTTAAGTACGTCCCCAATGAGTGGACCAGCGACTAGTCGTTTAAGAACGTCCCCAATGACTAAGACAAAACGAGCGAGGATTTTTGGACGCCCAAATGGCGAGAGTGGATAATCTCCCACTTTGAGCCCACAAACAGGCTAAAAACGGGAGATTATCCACTCTCATTCTGCGGGCACTCATTTAAGTACGTCCCCAATGAGCGCTTTCACTTCTTTTAACAAAACGCCCGGCGGGCATTAACTGCTCGCCGGGCGTTTTGGTTAGGAAACTCTGAAGTTGAGTGTCTCGGCTTCCTTAGGACAGATCCTCACCATTCGTTTCAATGACATGCTTGTACCAGTGAAAGCTCTTCTTTTTGGAACGCTTGAGGGTGCCGTTGCCCGCATCATCGCGGTCGACATAGATAAAGCCGTAGCGCTTGGACATCTCGCCCGTGCCGGCAGACACCAGGTCGATCGGTCCCCAGGTGGTGTAGCCCAGCAGGTCAACGCCGTCCTCGGTCACCGCATCGCGCATCGCGGCGATATGCTGGCGCAGGTAGTCGATACGGTAGTCGTCGTTGATGGAGCCATCCTCCTCGACAACATCCTTGGCGCCCAGGCCGTTCTCGACCACAAACAGCGGCTTCTGATAACGGTCGTACAGGTCGTTGAGGGTGATGCGGAAGCCCAGCGGATCGATGGCCCAGCCCCACTGGCTCTCCTGCAGGTAGGGATTCTTGGCGCCGGCGAAGGCGTTGCCCTGGGTGCGCTCGACATCGGGGTTATCGGCACCGGCGGAGCAACGGGTGCTGTAATAGCTAAAGCTGATGAAGTCGACGGTGTTGGCGGCCAGGATCTCGCGGTCCTCGTCCGTCATGCCCACATCGATGCCCAGACGCTCGAGCTTCTTGACGGCATAGGCCGGGTAGTAACCGCGGCTCTGAACGTCGACGAAGAAATAGTTGCTCTGGTTGTCAATCTGCGCCTGGCGCACATCGCCCGGACGGCAGCTGTAGGGGTAGTAGCTACCTGCGGCAAGCATGCAACCGATCTTGACCTCAGGGTCGATCTCGTGAGCGATCTTGGTTGCCCAAGCGCTGGCGACGAGCTCGTTGTGGGCGGCCAGGTACTCGACGGCCTCCTTGTTCTCGCCCTCCTCAAAGACCAGACCGGCACCCATAAACGGCAGGTGCAAGATCATATTGATCTCGTTGAAGGTAAGCCAGTACTTTACCAGGCCCTTGTAGCGGGTGAAGATCGTGGTCGCGAGGTTCTTGTAGAAGTCGATGAGCTTGCGGTTGCGCCAGCCGCCGTACTCCTTGATGAGGTGAATCGGGCAGTCGAAATGCGTGATGGTCACGAGCGGCTCGATGCCGTGCGCCTGGCACTCGCGGAACACGTCCTCGTAGAAGGCCAGGCCGGCCTCGTTGGGCTCGGTCTCGTCACCGTTGGGGAAGATGCGGGTCCACGCCAGGCTCATGCGGAAGGTCTTAAAGCCCATCTCGGCAAAGAGGGCGATGTCCTCCTTGTAATGGTGATAGAAATCGATGCCGGTCTGCGCGGGGTAGTAATAGCCGTCCTCGAAGTCGAGCATCTTGCGCTGGCCGGAGACCACCGCATAGCGCTCGGGGCCGTGCGGCGCCACGTCCACGTTGGCCAGGCCGCGGCCATCCACGTCATAAGCGCCCTCGCACTGGTTGGCAGCCGTCGCGCCGCCCCACAGGAAGTCTTTACGGAAAGCCATACATCGATCCTTTCACACGCTGTTTGTCGTGGTTTCAGTATCCCCGTAAGCAGCGCGCTACTCAACGGCAACGACGCAGGCCGACACTTCTTTTCGCACACGGCGGCCCGGTAGCCGCCCCTGCTTGACACTTTCTGATACCGCCGCCCCAAACCACCACAAAGGGGACAGGCACCTTTGTGGTGGTTGGGGACGGTTTGTCTCGATCTGCAACAGGTAGGCAGCCAAAACCGGGCTTGGTGTTACAGATCGAGATTTTTGGGCAGCCCCCCGCAGTTTGTCTAAATCTGTAACAGGTAGAGACGATTTAGCCCGCTAGATGTTACAAATCGAGACGGAAGATGCTAGTCACAGGCGATGTCGAGGTTCTTGCCGACGAGGCCCACGTAGCCGCCCTCGGCAGCCTTGGGACTATCTGCGTGGCAGAGAACCCACTTGTCGGCCTTCCAGTAGCAGTAGCTGTCACCGGCCGCGAGCATGTCGGCCGCAGCCTCGGGGCGCGGGCCATTGGTGCCCGCCGGCAGCGCCACCATCACCTGGAAGCCGCCGTCGTCGACCATGCAGGGCGTGTAGTGGAGCGTGGTGTTGAAGACTTCGACGACCGTACCCGCCGGCACGCGGAACGCCTTGACGCACGCGGTGTCGAGCTTGCCGTCCTCGATCTCCCAGCGATGCGCCACGAGCAGGATAAAGTCGCGGGCGCCCAGGTTAAACTCGCTGGCGCGGTGATACTCCAGGCAGTTGAGCTGCGTGTTGTGGCCGTTGCACCAGCCGAGCTGGAAGGGGCGGCCGCCAAACATGAGAAAGCCCAGTTTGCCGGCACCCTTGACGCCCTCGAGCTCCGACGCGCTTGCCACGTACTTGCTGCCCTCGGGGATGGGCGTGGCAGAGAGCGCCTCGAGCACGGGCGACGTGAGCTCGGACGGAACGTTATCCCAAACGTTGCCATAGGATTTGAACTCGGGATCGTTGACAGAGTAGATATGCATGTTCACTCCTGTTCGTTTATGTGACAGTACGAACATTCTAGAACAATCTCGTTCTGTTTTGAGTGCTCGATATGAAAAAGCGCCCCCACAAGAGTGGGAGCGCTTCTGGCGCAAACGCTATTCCTGCCAGCATCCTTATGCCTGCTGATAGTGCAGGTGCTTCTCGTCGATATTGGCCAGGTCGCGGTCGAGATAACGGCGCGCGAGCCAGTTTGCCATGGGGAGGTTCTGGTCCAGATAGTTACCGCACTCCTCGGGAGCGGCGCCGGGGATATCGCCCTCAAAACCAGCAACAAACTCGAACAGCTCGCGCACGAGCGGCAAGATCTCCTCGCTCGTCAGCTCACCAAAGACAACCAGGTAAAAGCCCGTGCGGCAGCCCATGGGGCCAAAGTAGACAATGCGGCTCGACCACTCGGCATGATTGCGGAGGAACGTGGCACCCAGATGCTCGATGGTGTGGCACTCCGCCGTGTTCATAACTGGCTCCTTGTTGGGCGTGGTCAGGCGCAGGTCAAAGGTGGTGACGGCGGCGCCGGTCGCCGGATCGCGGTCGATGCGGCTCACATACACGCCGGGCTCGAGCAGCAGATGGTCAACGGAAAAACTCGCGATGCGCTCCATGGCAGATCCTCTCGGTAGTCAATTTGGGACGGGGCTCTTTTAGCTGGTTCGAATGGTCGCACCAATCATACCAGTCAAAAAAGCCCCGTCCCAAATGAGCTGCCCGGGACGGGGATCAATGAGTTTTTAATCCCCGTCTCAGAATAATCATGCTAGGCGGTGTACGCGATTGTAGATTTCACGGCATGGCGCCAGCCGGCGATCTTTTTGGCGCGCTCGTCGGCGGACATGGTGGACTCCACGATGCCGCGGGCGCCGTAGACGTCGACGACGTCGCGCGTGTACATGCCCAGCGCAATGCCGCAGGCCCAGGCCGCGCCCAGACCGCTCATCTCGTCGTTGCTCGCGATGCGAATGGGCGAGCCAACCAAGTCGCTCTCAAACTGCATCAGGTACGCGTCGCGCGTGGGACCGCCGTCAACACGAAGCTCGGCCAACGCCGCGCCCGAATCCTCGACCATCGCATCAATCACGTCGAAGATCTGATAGGCGATCGACTCGTCAGCGGCCTTTACGAACTCCGCACGGCCCGTGGTGCGCGTCATGCCAAAGATGCAGCCCTCGGCATCGCTCGCCCAGTGCGGCGCGCCCAGGCCAGTGAACGCCGGCACAAAGTAGACACGGCTTGCCGGATTGGCGGCGTAGCACAGGTCGGTGACTTCCTCGGGATTGTTGATGAGTTCCAGGTCGTCGCGCAGCCACGTCTTGACGGCGCCGGCGTAGCTCACGTTGCCCTCGAGAACATACTCGGTCACACCGTCCATACGCCATGCGAGCGAGCTCGAAAGCCCATGCGAGCTGGCGACGAACTCGTCGCCGACGTTCATCATGACCGAGCTTCCGGTGCCATAGGTCGCCTTGGCCATGCCGCGGCTATGGCAGCCCTGGGCAAACAAGGCGGCATGGCTGTCGCCGAGCACGCCGTGAATGGGCACGGGCGCCGGCAAAAAGCCGCCCAGGTCCGTTGTACCGAACAGGCCATCGGAATCGGTCACCTGCGGCAGACACGCCGGATTGACACCAAAGGCCTCGCACACCGGCTCGCTCCAGCAGCCACGGCGCAGGTCAAAAAGCTGCGTGCGGCTGGCATTGGACCAGTCGCAGCGGAACTCCGCGCCGCCCGTGAGCGTCCAGACCACCCAGGCATCGATGGTGCCCAGGCACAGCTCGCCCGCCGCCGCGGCCTCGGCAGCCGCGGGAACGTTCGCGAGGATCCAGGCCATCTTGCCCGCCGGATAGTAGGGCGAGAGCACCAGACCCGTCGTGTCACGCACCAGCTCGGCCACGCCTTCGCGCGCAGCCAGCTCGTCGCACAGCTCGCGGGCGCGGGCGCACTGCCACACCACGGCATCGCACAGCGGCTCGCCCGTCGTGCGATTCCAGGCAACGGTAGTCTCGCGCTGGTTGGAGATGCCGATGCCGGCGACGTCGGCCGGATCGACCCCGGTCTCCTCCACCACGGCGCGCGCCACGGCCAGCACGTTGGCGGCGATCTCGGCTGGATCATGGCTCACCCAGCCGGCCTCGTTGACAATCTGGCGATGCGAGCGGTCGGCGCGATGGATCAGATGGCCGCCCTCGTCCACCAGCAGCGCCTTAGTACCCTGTGTGGACTGATCGATTCCGATGATGTATTTGCTCATGTACTCTCCTGTCTCCCCCGTCGATTCAAAACTAAAACCCGACGGACAAGGAGCGAGTGGCCGACCGGCTCATGAGAGCGCAGCCGGCCTGCTCAAAATTCAACCTAAAAGGATTGGTGCAAACCTGTCCCCGATGCACCAATTACTCTGCGGGAAGGAACTCGACGACCGTCTTGGCGATTCCCTCGCCCGTCAGGCCGTAGTGCGCAAAGACCTCGGGGCTCGTACCGGTGATGGCCGGCGCATCGGGTAGACTCAGGCACTTGACCGGACGCGGGCAGTGCTCACCCACGACCTGCGCGACCATGGAACCCAGGCCACCGAAGGGACTGTGCTCCTCGACGGTCACGACGGCTCGCGTGGCACCGGCGGCCTCGATCACGGCCTCGGCGTCGAGCGGCTTGACGCAGTACATATCGAGCACCGTTGCCGAGATACCCTGCTCGGCCAAAAGGTCGGCGGCGTCCACGGCGTGGCGGACCATCTCACCGGTGGCGACGATCGCCACATCGGTGCCGCGGCGCACCCAGGTGGCGCGGTCCATCTGGAACGGGCACTCGTCCTCGGTGTACACGTCCTCCACCGGGTTGCGGCCCACGCGGATGTAGGCCGGCTTGTTGTCGGCAACCAGGGCGCGCACGAGCTCGGCGGTCTGGAAGCGATCGCTCGGCAGATACACGCGCATGTTGGGAATCGCGCTCATGGCGGCGATATCCTGCGCGGAGTGATGGCTCATACCGAGGGCGCCATAGGAAACGCCGCCCGAGATGCCGATGAGCTTGACGTTGGTGTTGGAGTACGAAACGTCGACCTTGCACTGCTCATACGAGCGCGTGGTCACAAAGGACGCCGGCGAGGCGGCCCAGGCCTTCTTGCCGCACGAGGCCATACCGGCGGCGATACTCACCAGGTCCTGCTCGGCGATGCCGACCTCAATGGACTGCTGGGGATACTGATCGAAGAACGGCGTGAGCGATGCGGAGCCGCGGGAGTCGGAGCACAAGACGACGATGTCTTTATCGGTTGCGGCGGCCTCGAGCAGCGTGTCGCAGATAGCCTTGCGGTTGGCGATCTTGTTAGCCATTGATAGCCTCCTTATGGGCAGCGAAATCGGCGATGATCTGGGCATATTCCTCATCGTTGGGCAGGTGATGATGCCAGGCGGCCTTGTCCTCCATAACCGGCGAGCCGTAGCCCTTCACCGTGTTGAGGATGATGACCGTGGGCTTACCCTTGGTCTCGGCGGCCAGCGTCAGCGCGGCGTCGATGGCCTGGACGTCGTTGCCCGGAATGGACAGCACGTTCCAACCGAAGGCGGCCCAGCGCTCCTCCTGCGAATCCTGCTTCATGACGTCCTCGGTGCTGCCGCTGATCTGCAGGCGGTTGCGGTCCACGAGCGCGCACAGGTTATCGAGCTGGTAGTTGCCGCCGCTCATGGCGCCCTCCCAGACCGAGCCCTCGGCAAGCTCGCCGTCGCCCATGATGGTGTAGACGCGGTAGTCGCGGCCATCCATCTTGCCGGCAAGCGCCATCCCGACGGCCACGGGCAGGCCATGACCCAGCGAGCCCGAGTTCATCTCGATGCCCTTGAGCTTGTTGTTGGGGTGGCCGATGTAGGGGCTGCCGAACTTAGAGAAGCGGGCCTTGACGTCGTCGAGGTCCAGATAGCCCTCGTGGCAGAGCACCGCGTAGTAGGCCTCCATGGCGTGGCCCTTGGAGAGTACGAAGCGATCGCGGTTGGGATCGTCGACGGTCTCGGGAGAAATGTTGAGGTGGTTGGCATAGAGGGTCATCAGCGCATCGATGACCGACATGTCGCCGCCGATGTGCCCGCCAGCGCCAGCCATGATGATATCGACGCAATCGCGGCGAAGGTCCCAACGCAGGGATTCAAGCTCTTCGATAGTTGCCATTTCTACTCTCCTCGCAGGTAAGCTTTGACGTCTTCTTCGATGGGGTCGTACAGGTCGGGGACAATGCCGATGTACTTGCACGCCTCGTAGAGCACCGGCACCACGTTGGCGTGAATGGCGACGCAGTGGTGGATGTAGGGACCCTCGACGATCTTGGCCTCGAGGCGCTTGAGGTTGTCGACCTCGACCCACAGGTAGGTGCCCATGCCGGCCGGGCCGTCGATGCCGCGGGCGTTACCCAGCAGCAGCGAGTACTCGCCGTTGTCGCCGTCAAAGCGGGCAAGGGTGAGGTCGCCGTGCTTGGCCTCGGCCGTCAGCGCGCCGGGGTGATCGAAGGCCAGCGGATAGGTGAGCTTGGGCTTGACGGCCGCGCAGCTGCAGGGCCAGGGGCCGCAGTGCTGCAGCAGCTCGCCGTTCTCGTTATCGGGATGACGCACGGTCCAGTCGGCGAACATGCCGCGGTGACGGCCCAGGTCGGCGGCCTCGACCATCAGCGCGGTGATAGCGCCATGGATGTCGGTCTCGCAGACGATGGGGATGCCCATCTCGTTGAGGATTGCGTTGGCGGCGCAGGGCATAATGCCCAACTCGTCCTGCAGGGCGTTCCAGCACTGGATGGCGCCGGCGTTGCAGCCGTACTTCTCGACCAAGCGCTTCATGGCAATGGCGAGTCCTGCGACCGCAGGAACCTTGTCCTCGGGGATGCAGATCTCAAAGCTGTCACCAATGTGGGCGAGCATGGCTGCCATGGCCTGCTCGTCAGCCTGGGCGTCGCGCACGGCCTGGACAAGCTCGGTCATGGGGATGGGCGAAAGCTGGATGTTGAACTTCTCGAGCAGCTCGCCCTCGTTGCACATGGTCGACCAGAAATCGAACGGACGGGTGGCCATCTGCAGGATGCGGATGTGCTTGAAGGTCTTGACCACGTTGCACACGGCCAAAAAGTCCCAGACGCCGCGCTCGAACTCGGGATCGGTCAGACGGCAGTTGGTCATGTAGGTGAAGGGAACCTGGAAGCGGCGCAGGACCTTGCCGGTGGCGAACAGACCGCACTGGCTATCACGCAGACGGGTGCCGTCGGGCTCGGGGCGCTCGTCGCGCGGCCCCCACAGCAGCACGGGCAAACCGAGCTCGCGGGCAAGGCGGGCGCAGACATACTCGGTACCAAAGTTGGCGTGGCAGAGCATGATGCCGTCGACGCCCTCGGCGCGGAACTTCTCGACGATAGGCGCGATATGGCTGTCGTCGAACAGCAGGCCCTCGTCGTTGATGTCGTCGATATCCACAATCTCGACGCCGATCTCGAGCAGGCGATCAGCCGTCAGACCGCGATACTTGATCGCGTCCGGCGCGCTAAAGATACTGCGGCGCGTGGGCACAAAGCCGAGCTTGATCTTGTCCATGTACGTCCTCCCCTAGTCACATGTTCAGTAAACAGACGCATGTTTCGTTTTGTTCTGTTTACTAAATGTTTTACTCTTTTGTTTAAAAGTTTAGCGCGAAAGTCTCGTAAACGGTAGAGAAATCAGCCTAAACGGTATGTAAACAATCTGAACATACAAGGGCAACAAAAAGAGGGTCCCGAAGGACCCTCTTTTGAATAGCGCTATGTTTACTGCCCTAGCGAGCTTTGGCACGCTGCAGGCGATGCCGTCTCCGCCTAGATTTCGCGCACGCTCTGGCGCTCGACAAAATAGGTCGACACAGCCGTTTTGCAGGTGTAGCTCTTGGGATTGCGGATGTTGCCCACCAGGCGGCGCACCGCGATCTCACCCACCTCGTGCTTGGGAACATGCACCGTGGTGAGCGGCGGGTTGGAAAAAGCGCCCAGAGATAGGTCGTCAAAGCCGATGATCGAGACATCCTCGGGCACGCGAATGCCGTGCTCGTTGAACGCGCGCATGGCACCCACGGCGAGCACGTCGTTCTCGGCAAAGAAAGCCGTCGGCAGGTCGTCGCGTGAGACGCTGTCGAGCCATGCACCCATATCGCGATAGGCACCTTCGAGCGTGGTGCCCAGCGTGACGTGCCATGCCGGATTGGCCTCGAGGTCCGCATCCTCAAGCGCTTGGCGATAGCCGCGCTCGCGATCCTTAAAGTTGCGGATACGAAGATCGCCTGCCAGATAGCCGATTTGCCTGTGACCCTTCTCGATAAGGTAGTCCACGGCGCGCAGCACCGAATCGGTATTGGCAATGACTACGGCATCAAAGTACTGGCGGTCGCTCCAGCCGTCGAGCACGATCAGGTGGGCGGCAGCGTTGGCGAACAGGGCGTAATCTTCCTCACCCAGCTCGGTACCCATCAGCACGATGGCGGCAGACGGGTCGGCGATCAGGCCCTCGACCTGCGGACGCACGGCGTCCAGGTCGCTAAAGTCGAGCGAGACAAAGCTCGTGCTCATGCCGTGGCGACGCGCCTGGCGCTCCACGCCCTCAATAACCGCGGGATGGAAGGTGCTCTCGTCCAGGATGGCGCCCGTCTTGCGCGCGAGCACAAACTGGATGCTCTCGAGCTGCGTCGACTGCTGATAGCCGAGCGACTGCGCGCACTCCAGGATGACTTTGGCGGTCTCCTCGCTCACGCTGCGCTTGCGGTTGAGCGCGTTGGACACGGTCGCAGGCGAAAAACCGGTGATGCGGCTGATTTCGCGAACACTTGCTTTGGCCATTGTTCCCCCTAGCAACGGTCGTGGCGGAGCATCGTGGCCTGACCGCCCCGTGACTCGACAACTAAACGACCGCAAATTCAATCTAAACAGAATAGTAAATGTTTAATAGCTAGTTTAGCCTGTTGTCAAGCGAAGCGACGCGACTATTCCCCCAACGGGCGTATTTACTCGGTAGCTAATCTGGATCGGGGCACAGAAACCGTTTAGCCAAGGATGCGAGCCATGCGTGCCTTAAACTCCGCGAGGAAACGTGGGGCGTCCACGGTGAGCGCCACGAGCGCGCTCTTATCCGGATCGGACAGACGGTGCTCATCACAGATAGTGCGGCCGCGGTACTCGCCCAGCAGGTCGACACGAAGATTGCAGCCGAGCGCACCCACGAGCGTGGGATCAATCGCCACGGCAACCGCCAGCGGATCGTGCAGCGCGCAGCCGCCCAGGTAGGGCGCGTTCATTTCGTACGAACCGATATAGTGCTCGACCATGCTCGCAAACGCGCAGCCAGCCATAGTGCCCGAGCCCGTCCAGCCGGCAACGTCGCGGCGCGTGAGCACCACGCGGTGCGTCACATCCAAGCCCACCATGGTGAGCTTGCGGCCCGAGCGCAACACGGCGTCGGCAGCCTCGGGGTCGCCCGCCATGTTGGCCTCGGCGCCCGCGCTCACGTTGCCGGGCACGGTAAGCGCACCGCCCATCACGACCACGCGACCGATAGACATCATCGCCGCCGCATCACGCTCCAGGGCGAGCGACAGATTGGAGAGCGGGCCGGTCGCCACGTAGATCAAATCGGGGCCATAGGTACGCGCGGCATCAATCAGGCAATCGACCGCCGCATTGCCATCGGCCGACGTCGCGCCCACCGGCTCGTACGGCGAAGCGGGCACGCTTGCGCCGCCAATACCGT
The DNA here is from genome assembly GCA_900545555.1 of uncultured Collinsella sp. Taxonomy (GTDB): domain Bacteria; phylum Actinomycetota; class Coriobacteriia; order Coriobacteriales; family Coriobacteriaceae; genus Collinsella. Next base: position 6,434 of record UQZI01000022.1, on the reverse strand, counting down.
TCTTGCCGTGGATAAGCGTGGTGGACGCCGGCGGCGTGTAGGGTTCGGTCGCCTTCATGGGACGATCGGCGCCCAGGTACACCGGCACCTCGGGACGACCCAACAGGTCGAGCACCGCCAAGCAGTTGTGCGCCGACTGCTCGACGCGCACGTTGCCAAAGCACGTGGTGATGCCGACGAGCTCCACCTCGGGGCTTGCGATGGCATAGGCGAGCGCCATCGCATCGTCCACACCCATATCCAGATCAAGGATCAGCTTCTTGGTTGCCATTGTTCTACTCCGCTTCTCCGCCTTGTACTAAATCGTCCGACCCAAACTTGTGCTCGACTTCCGTACGCGTGGGAATTGATTGCTGAGCGCCCAGGCGCGACACCGTCACCGCCGAGGCGCGAGCACCCGCCGCCATGCACTCAAAGAGCGGCAGGCCCTCCAGACGAGCCGCCGCCAACGCGCCGATAAACGTATCGCCCGCGGCCGTCGTATCGACCACCGCGCTCGAAAGCGCCGGCATGCGCAGCGGCTCACCGCCATCGCCGAGCGTAACCGAGCCGGCGCCGCCCAACGTGATGACCGCAGCCCCGGCGCCCTTGTCGAGCAGCGCATTGAGCGCGGCGACGCAACTCGCATCATCTGTGGGCAGAATGCCCGTCAGCATCTGGCACTCGGTCTCGTTGGGGCAGACCAGGTCGACCGCTGGCCACGCTCCTGCCGGCAGGTCGCAGGCGGGCGCCGGATTAAAGATCGTATAGAACCCCAGCTCGTGAGCGCAAGCAAGCGCCCCGGCCGTCGCCGCAAGGTCACATTCGCCCTGGGCGATAAAGACGCCGCCAGCAGCCGGGGCAATCTCGCTGGCATCGCCGTCGAGCTCGTCGGCCACCAAGCGCCTCAGTGCGCGGGCAACGTCCTCGCCCGCAAGCGCATGGTTGGCGCCCGGCGACAGCACGATGCGGTTGTCGCTCTCACAGCGAATGATAGTCGCGGTACCGGTCTCCACGTCATCGCGACGCGCCACAAACTCAACGCCCACGCCGGCATCCTGGAGCCCTGTCACAAGCGCATCGCCAAAGGTATCGCGCCCAACAGCGCCAATCATGCACGTGCGCGCACCCATGCGCGCAGCGGCAACGGCCTGATTGGCTCCCTTACCGCCGGCGTTGGTGATAAAACCGCTGCCACCGACGGTCTCGCCCGCGCGCGGCATGCGCTCGCACGCCACCGAAAGGTCCATGTTCATGCTGCCGAACACCGCAACGATGCTGTGATCCGCCATGGAAACCTCCTCGTCTTCAGGCTTTGCGCCCACCGTCGACCAACGATTGTGCACTCTCGCACCCCCTATAACTTTAGTCCACTTTGATGTGGACGCGCGCTTGAGCTTGCGCCAGCAGCAAGCATTCACAGGGGTAGGCAGCTACAATGAATACGTGCTGATTATTCTCGTCATTGGATGATGTTTTATGGAACAATTCTCGCAATCGGGCTCGCGCGGTCGACGCCGCACGGGCAACGAGCCGGCGCCGCACGAACGCGTGAAGGGCGAACGCCGTGCCAACGAGCCGCGACGCACCGCGAGCCCCCATCGCGCTTCTGCCAACAACGCGGGCCGCGCCAACACTCCCGCCGCGGAGCAGACGCCTGCTCGCCCCAAGTCCCGCTACATCCCTGCCCTTGACGGCCTGCGCACGCTTGCCGTCGTCGCGGTGGTGCTCTATCACCTCAACCTCACGTGGGCTCAGGGCGGCCTGCTTGGCGTCACGATCTTCTTTGTGCTTTCGGGCTATCTGATCACGCGCTTGCTGCTCAACGAAGTCGCTAAGACCGGTCGCATCGACCTTAAGAGCTTCTGGATTCGCCGCATCCGTCGCCTGGTCCCCGCCGTGGTAACGGTAGTGTTCGTGACCTGCGCGCTGTGCACCATCTTTAACCACGTGATGCTCACCAAGATGCGTCCCGACATTCTGCCGTCGCTGCTGTTCTTTAACAACTGGTGGCAGATTATGCAGGACGTCTCGTACTTCAACGCCCTGGGCGATCCCTCGCCGCTTACGCACTTTTGGTCGCTCGCCATCGAGGAACAGTTCTACCTGGTTTGGCCCCCGCTGCTGCTCGCTATGGTATCCATGCACATGAGCAAGCCCAACACGCGCCGCATGGTTCTGGGCCTGGCTGCTGTCTCCGCCATCGCCATGATGGTGCTCTATAACCCCGCCGCCGACCCCAGCCGCGTGTACTACGGCACCGACACCCGCGTGTTCTCGCTGCTGCTGGGCGCCTGGATGGCCTTTATCCCCGATCGCGACCTGGCTCCGGTGCGCCTCGCCCGTCGTTTGGGGCTCAATCGCCTGGCTGGCGCCGCCAAGCACGGCAAGAACGCCGAGGGCAAGCTTGGCGAGAAGGCCGACAACGCAGCCGAGACCGTCCCGGCACAGCCGAGCGCCCTCGTGCGCTTTTGGTCCTCGCCCGCATCCCTCGATGTGTTGGGCGTCGTGGGTCTGGTTGGCCTTGCCGCCATGGTCGCGCTCACCAACGGCTACACCGCGTTCCAGTATCGCGGCGGCACGCTGCTATGCTCCATCCTCACGCTCATGGTCATCGCGGCCTGCGTGCAGCCCCAGGGAATGGTTGCCCGCGCACTGTCCGCCGAGCCGCTCGTGTGGGTTGGCAAGCGCTCGTACAGCATCTACCTGTGGCACTATCCGCTACTGTTGCTCATGAACCCTGTCGCCAACATCAACGATACGCCGTGGTGGCAGTACATTTTGCAGGTGTTGTTGGTGGTCGCCGTAGCCGAATGCTCATATCGCTTTATCGAGACGCCGTTTAGAAAGGGTGCCTTTGGGCGCACCGTATCCGAATTCCGCGACGGCACCACCACGCCCGCCAACTGGGTGCGCGCGCATATTCCCGTGTGCGCCACTTGCGGGATTGTGCTTGTTATCGCGCTGGGCGGCCTGATTTTTGTGCCGGAGACCTCCGCACTGAGCGGTGAGGGCGCCGAAGTCCTCAACAAGGAAGCCAAAAACACCGCGCCCACCGACCAGCAGGCGGCCGACGGCACCGACAAGGACAACGACGGCTTCCCCGACGGATCCTACGACCTGCTGATGATCGGTGACTCCGTGTCGCTGCGCGCCGTTGATTCCTTTGACGGCGTGTTCCCCCACAGTCACATCGATGCCGAAAAGGGCCGCCAGTTTGATGCGGGCCGCGCGACATTTGAGGGCTATCTCCAACAGAACCTTGCCGGCAAGATCGTGGTCTTTGCACTGGGCACCAACGGCTTGGTAACCGACGACCAGATCGACGCCATCATGACCGATGCAGGAGATAAGCGTATTGTGGTGTTTGTGAACACGCGCAGCCCGCAGCCGTGGGTTGGCTCTACCAACCAGGCCATCGCCAACGCTGCTACGCGCTACAAGAACGTGCGCGTTATCGACTGGTACGGATACAGCGCCAATCGCAACGACCTGTTCGATGGCGATGGCACGCACCTGTCGACCACTGGCGTGACTGAGTACCTCAACTTGATCCACGATGCAGTCAAGAAGGACCTGCCCGTACACCCCGAGGATCACGTCAACGATCCGCAGCCGGCAGCCGTCAAATCTGCCACCGACGCACTCGTCAATGCGCTCGCTCTCAAGCCGCACAAGCTGGGCACCGACAAGTAACCCGCAGCAAACAACCCAAAATCACTCTTTTAGAGTCGGCCCCAAGAGGTCGCGGGCAAAAAACAGGCCGCAGTCCATCGCTGCGGCCTGTTTGGTGTCCAAAAGAGGCGCTAAGCGCTGTAACCCATCGCCTGCAGAACAAACATGACGACCGTCAGCACCGTAATCACACCGATAGTCGCCCAAGTGAGCACATTCCACACGCGGCCGTTGCGGTTAGTGCCCATAATGTGACGGTCAGCGGCAATAACTACCTGGAACACCAGAACCACGGGCAGCAGCACGCCATTGATGACCTGCGAGGTCATCATAATCTGGAACAGATCGACGCCGGGCATAAGCACCAGCACGGCAGAGATACCGATGATGGCCGTAATGATGCCGCGATAGACCGGGGCCTCGTCCCAGCTGCGGTCGGCACCGCGCTCCCAACCAAATGCCTCGCAGATAGCGCTCGACGTAACGCCCGGCAGCACGCAGGCGGCCAAGAAGCTCGCCGCGACCAAGCCCGAGGCAAACAGTACCGTGGACCACTGACCCGCAATAGGCTCCAGCGCGCGGGCAGCATCGGCGGCATCGCTAATCTGAATACCCGCCGGGAACAACACCGTACCGGTCGTGATGATAATAAAGCCGGCAATAACATCGGCGGCAAGCGAGCCGCTCACGGTATCAATACGCTGCAGCACGATGTCGTCCTCGCCCGCGTTCTTATCGACCACGTTGTTCTGCGCCAAGAAAATCATCCACGGCGCGATGGTGGTACCGATCGTTGCGACCACGAGCGACACGTAGCTGGGGTCATTTTGAATGTTGGGCACGACCAGGTCGACCGCGACCTCACCCCAGTTGGGGCCAGCCATAAACGCGGCGACGATGTAGGTCACGAACACGCAGCTCACCAGCAGCAGAATCTTCTCGATGCGCTGGAAACTCCCCGACATGGTAAGCATCCACACCAGCAGCGCCACCAACGGCACCGAGATGCTCGCCGGCACGCCAAAGAGGGCAAGGCCGCTCGCAATACCCGCAAACTCCGAAATGGTCACAGCCGTGTTGGCGATCAACAGCGCCGCCATAGCAAGTACACTCTTGCGCACGCCAAAGCGCTCGCGAATGAGCGATGCCAGGCCCTTGCCCGTGACGCAGCCGCAGCGCGCCGCGGTCTCCTGCGTCACGATGAGCAGTACAGTCATGACAGGAAGCATCCACAGCATCTTGTAGCCATAGCTGGCGCCCGCGCTGGAATACGTTGCAATGCCGCCGGCGTCATTGCCCGAAAGCGCCGCCAGCAGACCGGGACCCATAGCGCCAAAGATGGCCGCGATGGTCAACTTTTGCTTGGTGCCCGACTTTTGCTTGGTATTTTGCACGCGACCACCTAACCCATGACTGATATGACGAGCAGCACCGCGGCGATGCAATACGCCACACACGAAATCATGACGGCAATGACGTTCATGGCGGTGCCCGACGTGTTGAGGTCATGCTCGTCACGCCAGAACAGCACCATCAGGTAAATCACGGCGCTCATGTTGCCAACCAGGCAAATAATGGCAGCGATATTAAAGCACCCGGTAAAGAGCTGCTCCTCAAACATGGGCGCATCGAGGAACGCAGCGGTGCGCACCAGCTGGGCGCACAGGTAGGTCACGAGCGACAGAATCAGGCCCATGCCCGTGCTCTGGAAGAAGAACCCCAGATACGGCTTGGGCTCGTCGTCGTGACCGTCATACTCCAGGAAGTAGTTCTTGACGAACGACACCATGCGCGAGGCCGCCAGCAGCACGAGCGGCATGGCGCACATGGGGAACACCACCAGATGCGCGGAGCCGAGCGCCGTTCCCAGCACGGTCGCCATGATGCACGACGCGATGCCCCATACAACAACCCAGTACTGGCGATGCACGAACCAGCTGAGCACGTTCGTCGAGTCGTCCGACGCGCTGTCGCCCGAGCCGACACCGGCGATCTGCAGGTCCTCCTGATGCTCCTCGGCGATAACGTCCATGGCGTCGTCGAAGGTTACGATACCCAGGATATGACGGTTCTCGTCGCAGACGGGGATAGCGACCAGGTCGTACTTGGTCATCTCGTCCGTCACGTCTTCCTGGTCCTCGTCGGGCGACACGTAGACCAGGTCGCGATAGGCCAGCTGACCCAGCGTGGCGTCGCGGTCGGCTACGATCAGCGTGCGCAGCGAAAGCACACCGGTCAGCATGCCGCTCGGATCCTCGGTATAGACGTAGTAGACGCTCTCGAAGTCCTCGTCGAGCTCGCGAATCGCCTCGATGGCGTCACCGACCGTTGCCGTTGCGGGCAGGGAGACAAACTCCGAGGTCATGATGCGGCCGGCGGTGTTGTCCTCATACCCCAGCAGATTACGAATCGCCTTCTCCTCCTTGACGCCCATCAGGCGCAGGAGCTTCTCGGCCTTCTCATAATCGAGCTCGTCGATCAGGTCGGCAGCGTCGTCCGGGTCCATCATGGCCAGCATCGACGATGCGTCGGTGTCGGACAGGCCCTCGAGCATCTCGGTCATAAGCTCGTCGTCATCGAACTCCGAGATGGCCTCGGCGGCCTGGGCAGTATCGAGCTGCGCAAACACCTGCGCACGCAGGCGCGGGTCGAGCTGCTCGATAATGTCGGCGATATCGGCAGGGTGCAGTTCCGACAGAGTATCGCGAAGCTCTTTTTTGATCTCTTCGCCGACCTTTAGATCTTTGCGGTCGGCCGCATCTTCCCCTTCGTCAAGCAGC